>CAMBSL010000045.1 GCA_945870455.1 Pirellula staleyi DSM 6068
ACGAAAAGGTAGCAAACTGCCACGTTCTTGCAACGCTTTTGCGAGACCCCACAACGAGAGAATTGTGTTTTTCGGTCAATTTGTACGAATTGGTGTCACAAAAAGGTCTCATTTCGATTGGAATTTGACTGTTTGGAGTGTAACCTAAACTCAAGGTCACTTACACGACTCTGCGTTTCGGCACGCAAATTGCCTGCTAGAAGTTTTCTGTAGGATCTCCCCAGCGACCTGTGAACAGTCATTTGATTGGTACGCTGGACCGGTTTTGAAATCAATTTTTGCGCGAAAATTTAGTATCCAAGGGTAGGAACATGAAACGGAACCTGACAAGATTTTTGGCTATTGCTTTGGCATTCACGGCTTCAGCTCCGATGCTGTGCGGCGACGAAACGCCAGTCAAGTCCGACAAGTTGGTCGGTACCGCTTCCAAAAAGTCTTCGAAAAAGACCAAGGTTGAAGCCAAGACCGTCGAAATGTTTCAGGCAATGGATCAAGGGCTGCTTACCGTTGACTACATTGGCAAGGATGCAACTCAAGCCAACCTGCTTTTCAAAAACTTAACCGGCGAGCCGCTTGATATCGTGCTTCCATCCACCTTTGGAGCTGTCCATGTTCTTGCTCAAGGAATGATGGGAATGGGAGGCGGCGGTATGGGCGGCATGGGCGGTGGAATGGGTGGCATGGGCGGTGGAATGGGCGGCATGGGTGGCGGCATGGGCGGTATGGGCGGCGGCGGTCAAGGAATGGGCGGCGGCATGGGTGGTATGGGTGGTGGCATGATGGGCGGTATGGGCGGCGGCGGCATGGGCGGTATGGGGGGTGGCATGGGCGGTATGGGGGGTGGCATGGGTGGCATGATGCGTGTCCAACCAGACAAAGTTCAAAAAATGACAGTCGCAACTCTGTGCCTTGAGCACGGAAAAGCCGATCCGACCCCACGCATGAAGTACAAAGTGGTACGACTTTCCGAAGTCAATAATTCGCCTGTCGTCGAAGAATTGTGCAAAGCAGTCGCGACTGGAAAAGTTAGCCAAAACGCTGCACAAGCCGCTGCGTGGCACGTTGCAAACGGTCTGACTTGGGAATCGCTGGTTCACAAGCCACGCGTTATCTCGCAGTACACCGGCGTCGAGATGTACTTCTCGCAATTCGAAGTGCAATCGGCAATGCGACTGACGGCTCTTGCAACGCTGGAAGCCGAAAAGAATGCCTCGGATTCTGAAAGTAGTTCTGAAAGTAGTTCTGAGAGTTCGGCCAGCGAAGAAGAATCCATTGGATTGACGCTCTCCAAATAAATGACAGTGCCTGCTAAAGCAGGTCACTTGGACACAGCCGACAAAAGGTCAAAGTAGTAGGCACATTCCATGTGCCGTCCACCTAGAATTCGGGCAGAAGCTTGAATGCAAACGGCACTCGGAGAGTGCCTGCATCTCTTGCAGGACGTGTTACTTTGGCAAATCACAACACAAAAAAGCCCTGCCTCGACAAACGAGGCAGGGCTTTTTTCGTTGTTTGAGAACTCGTTACTCGGCTTCTGCCATCGACACTTTCGTACGTGTTTCTCTCAATCCCCGACTGAGGATATCGCGAAGCAAAGGGGAATAGTCTTCGTAGCGAGCTTCGTCCGCTGGGCCATCTGCATATTGATATATTGCATCGCGTGGCTTAGCACCCAAGGCAATCAAAGTGCTCGACACAGTCCCGTAATCGGCACCGCGCAAGACCATGTTCGCCCTGCCGGCTGGCGAAGGAGATCTGGCAAAGACTTTGCTTGCAACCGCTAGGAATTTCACGGGTGAATCCAACGTTTGCAATGTAAGTAGTCTGCTTGCTAACTGAACTCTTTCGTCGCGAGGATCATTCAAATTGCGACCTCCGATAATATTGAGCCCCGAATGCATCTCTACGACTTCGTTCTCCGTGTCGTGATGAACAACAAAGCCAGCGTCGCGGTCCGCAACGATCAAATTACAAGCCTCAACTTGATGCTTTTCAAATTCCTCAAGAGCTCGTTCAAGGGCTTGGTGCGAAGAAGTCGATTTGAGAGCTTCTTTGCACAAAAGTCCTCGCGAACGATTGCTACCTAAAGGTTCAAGTGTCCGTCGGTTGCATATCCCGATAAACACACCATGCTGATTGACTCCCAGCCAAGTTCCACCATTGCGCTGATCAGTGGGGCATAGGATTCTGGGCTTACCCGACTGAATGGTGGGCGCCGTGCTTCTTCTATCAAAAAACTCCTCTCGATTTGCAGCGACTAGGATCGGACTTTCGGTAACCACGCGATATTGAATGGCTAGTAAGCACATCGCAACATCAGCACTTTCTATGGTTGGAGTTTACAAATCGAGCCGTCCTTAATGGCGAAAGATCACACATACAATGTGCAAACCTGCGGCCCGCGAGTCCGTTAAATTTAACCTGTTGGAATGCTAGTAGTCACCCCCCAAAAGGGTATGTGCGAATAAATTGTTGAATACTTGTCAGTTAAATTACAGCAACTAATCGCACTTGGTTGTCTAAATTCTCCATTTCGCCCGAAATAACATGCGACAACCCCGTTGATGCCGATTTCAAGTGCCAGTGGGCACTCTTTTAAGGCGACTATATTCTTACACTGAGGACGACATGAGTTCGTGCAAATGAAAGTGGTGCTTGCCCAGTTTGCCTCCATAGTTACCTCCGGTGATTTTTTTGACACCGCAGGCTGGACCGACCTCGCAAGCCGCTTGGATTCCGACTCGCATCGCATGGCCTACGATTTCCGAATTGAGTCCGTCTATGACTAGCTCTAGCGCCGCGCTCGTTTGATCTAGGACATAGGATTTGGTTTGCTCCCGTAAAGTTGGACAAAAAGCATCGTTGGTGGACGCGCCAAGCATTTTGTATTTCGAGCCAACCTTGGAACCGCTTCGTGCAACGCCGCCCGGAAACGGCGTAATGCAATCCCTCAGTCGCTTGATGGCTCGAACTGCGGAATCGCATGCATGCAAGGCACCATGAATGGTTTCGGCCAAAACCAGGAAGTTGCCACCACCTACCGCAGTCTGACGGCCAACCGTATCTTGACAAACAAACTCGCCATCCATCACGGGTATCCGCCAATAGCGTTCCCGACCAATTTTTTTGGAGATTTGGTGACCGTCACCGAAATAGCGAAGTCGCGAGCCCATCGCAATTCGCTTTTCGCTATGCAGCCCCGCGAACACTGAGGTACTTGGGCAGGTCAACACGCATTGTCCGACGCGTCGGACCAGTTGTTTTTCCAACTCACCACCAGACATGCTGAACAGCAATATTGCAACACCCGGCCGACCATCCGGCGTTTGATCCGGATCAAGAAAACGTTCGATGCCAGCCTCCACTCCACAGCCAATCACGCTGGTTGCGAAACCGGTCATGGCTTCCGCCGCTCGTCTCGCCCAGTCGGGTTCGGATGCCGTAATAATGATGCGAGTGCCCGTCATGTCAAAGGCTTCCGCAAATGTATCTTCGATCTCGATCCCGTTGATTTGCATCCCGAATCCATGTTTTCAATGTGTTGGTGGCAGTTTAACACATTGTAATGCATTTACCTACCGCTTAGACTGCGCGCTTTACGCATCATCTGAACACATTCCAATCGGTAGGCATCTCCCTGCGTTGCCATCTCGGCTCGCTCAAGCATACGCGACCAGTCTGCGTTCGGTGCCATGTTGCTCCGTCTGAGCAGCAATCCAAACTCAGCCACTGCGGTGGCCCATTGCATGTCCCGATCGACTTGCGGTTGCTTGTCTCGATCGGATTCATTCAACACAAACTCTTGCTTGCTGCTAATGCTCCCCTCGGGCTGTTTGTACCTCACCTTGAGCGTCAGCAGTTCGGACGCGAACTCACTACCAACCACCGGATCGGCAGGTTTGGGTTCCGCTTTTGGCTTTTGCTGATACTTCGAAGCCTCTCCGTCATTCTTTGGCGTCACATCGATGGACTTGCCAGCCGGAATGACTTCGTAAAGGGCCGTGACGCGATGCCCAGCACCGATTTCGCCCGCGTCCTTTTGATCGTTGTCAAAATCCTTGTTGGCCAGACGGCGATCTTCGTAGCCAATCAGTCGATAGCCAGCGACTTTGTTAGGGTTGAAGTCGACTTGAATCTTGACGTCCTTGGCGACCGTGACGAGCGTGCCAGCGAGTTGCTCGACCATCATGCGTCGAGCCTCGATCTCATTGTCGATCATGCCGTAGATGCCGTTCCCTTGATTGGAGATCTTCTCCATCATGGTGTCGTTGTAGTTCCCCATCCCGAAACCTAAGCAAGTCAGAAAGATATTGCTTTTGGCGTTGGCTTGCATCATTTCGACAAGAGTGCTGTCCCCGGTGACTCCAACGTTGAAGTCGCCGTCGGTGCAAAGGATCACGCGGTTCACGCCCCCCTCGATAAAATGCTCTTTGGCGATCGAGTAAGCCAACTGAATCCCTTGTCCGCCGTTGGTGGAACCGCCAGCATTGAGGTGCTCCAGCGAGGATAAAATGGCTTGTTTGTTGGCCCCGTTGGTGCTGGGTAGCACGCAACCAGCGGCACCTGCGTAGACTACGATCGCAACGTTGTCGTTCTCGGTCAGTTGCGCAGCTAGCAGCGACAGGGATTTCTTAACGAGCGGGAGTTTGTTGGGTTCGTTCATCGAACCTGAGACGTCGAGCAAGAACACAATGTTTGCCTTGGGCCGATTTTTCGTGTCGATTTTGCGAGCTTGCAAACCGATGCGAACAAGTCGGTGCTCCAGATTCCAAGGGCACTGAGCAACTGCCATATGGGCGGCGAACGGCGTGTCATCTTTGGGGCCGGAATATTCATACTCGAAGTAGTTGATCATCTCTTCGATACGCACCATGTTGGGGTTGGGCATCGAATTGGATTGATTCAAGTACTGACGGATTTTCGAATAGGAAGCGGTATCCACATCGATGGAGAAGGTGGACAGCGGAGCTTGTTCGGTGGCCACGAAGGGCGTTTCGATGATCTTCTCGAATCGATCGCCTGTCGGCTTTTCGATGGCTCGTTGTCGAAATGCATCCGGCGCGTTTTTTCTAAGCTCTTCCGGAAGTTTTTGCTCGTCGCTCGGCTTGCCGTCCTCTTTGCTACCCTTGTTTCTGGCAAGACTCAATTCTCGCACAGAGTCAACATCACCGGGTAAATCTGAACTGCTGGAGAGCCCACCAGGGGCGCCAGCAGTGGCTGGCTGCATACTGAGGGCGATATCGCCAACCAGGGCACCACCGACCGACTTCGCATCCAGACTTTCCGCACTGCGGCCGCCAAAACCGCCAGCGCCTCCAGCGACTACTCCTCCGCCGTAGCCGCTACTCATGCCGCCCATGCCACCCATGCCAGGGCCTCCTCCTCCAGGGCCTGCGTCTTTCACAGCATCGTATCCATCGAGGGCTTTCCCATAACCACCGGACCCACTACTGGCGTGGCCTCGCGAAAAACCCTCCGATCCCACGCCTGCGCTCGCTGGGCGAGATTCTTCGACTTGCGCAGCCCAGAAGCGGGTTGCAGGAGCTGCATTTGCATTTGCTGCGTCGATTGTAGATAGTGGACCCGACGAGGGAGTAAGTGCCGAACGTGCTTCCAACTCTCTTTTTGCAAGTCGCCGCTCGGGTACCGACATGCTCATCGGCTCGCTTTTGGATTCGTTGCTTTTCTCAGCTAAACCGCTAACGTCATCATCCTTGATCCGCTTGTCGTTTGTTGAAAGAACCTCGGCTAGAACGACTTCCTCCAGATTATCCTGTTCGGCAATCCCTCTGTTTCTTTTACGAGGGACCTCGCTTGTTCGCGACTCAAGCAGATCTTTGACAGTCAGCGGCAGTACTCCGTCACTTTTGGCCGATTCGCGGGTGAGGAGTTGCTGTACATCGCTCGACTTAAAGATCCCTTGCGTCATGGCAAAACCAGATTGCTTCGTACGGGTTGGCCAATAAGAGATTGCCAAGGGGACTAACGCCGCGGTGGCAAGCAGCGCGGCAAATCGCTTGCGTCGATAGAAAGGGCGACCGACAAGACTAACTTTTGCGTTTGTGCTGGGTGCGATGGTTGGGTTCGAAGTTGCCGATCTCGCGATGCCCTGAGCGACTAGGTCGGATTGTTCCTTGTCGAGCGCAATAACAGAGTTCGTTGGCGACAAAACGGATCGGACGGCGCCAAGCGTTTGTTGGATCTGTTCGAATTCGCTACGAAGAGTGGGGTCCCTCTCAAGTGCTTGTTCGACACGGTTCGCGTCTGCCGCATCGAGTTCGTTGAGCGCATACGCGGTTAATTGCCAAGCTTCGATGGGTTCGTTGGATGAATGGTTTGGATTATGGTTCATGATCGATTCTTTAATTTTGAAGTGTTTTGGGTCGAGACTAGGTGGCGGCGTTCATGGTGGACCGCAATCGCGTTACCGCTTGATGGATCAAGACTCCGACATTGGAAACGCTAAGATCCGTGATGTCGGCGATTTGTTTGTAGGAGAGACCTTGACCAAGTCTCAGCGTCAGGACCTCTTGCTCCCGTTCGGGCAAGCGGTCGATTTGACGTTGCAGCTGTTGCTTTTCGTCCATCTGCATCAACCGAGTTACTGGTTCGTTGGCCGGTGATGACGCCGTTGCCAGCGCCGAAGAATCCGTATCGATCGTCATTCGAGCCTCCCGGCGATGGTGGTCCATCGCGCGATTGCGACAAGTTTTAAAGAGCCAAGCGTCGACATGCCCCTCGACATGCGACTGACTCTCACGGCACAGGCTCAAAAACGTATCTTGCACACAATCTCTCGCAGAATCGATGTTTCCGTCCAACAAACGCATGGCATAAGCGATCAACGGACGTTCGAATCGCTCGAACGCAGCTTGTAGCCATGCTCGATGCGATTGGGTCGGCTGTTGGAAATCGCTAGCGATTTGCTCAGGCAGTGCTTTTTCCATCGTCATGTTGGAGGATTCTGAAGACGATCGTGGCATGATCAATGGGTCGTGCTATCAAGGTAGACGATTGCCAAGGAACTTTATTAGGCCGAAAAGAAAAAAAAGGGAGGTAATTCCGACACTTCTCGGGGAGAGGACACGTCTCGGGGAGCGGGAGTGAATCTTCGTGTTCCGCCAGTGGGCTCATAATTCCGAGTTGTTTTTAGGCTAAACTGTACACCGCGATGTGAGGAACGTTCGAGACGCGTGAGTCGACCGAATCATCCCACGTCCATCGCTTTCGCTCTGGGGCGTGCCGCTTTCGCTCTGGTGCGTGCCATCCATTCATAACAAACCATCCCAAACCATGGCTCTCATCCATTCGCCAAAACGGAAACCCTCGCCCCCAGTTCCTCGTTACCAAGTGTGTTCGGTCATCGTGGCCGTATGCTTATGGTCGGTCGCGCTATCTAGCGAGCTCAGTGCGCAGCAGCAGCCGGGCGGAGACGCCCAAAACGCCCAGAAACAGGCCCCGAGCTCAAAACGAAAAGTCAAGACACAAGTCGACACCAAAGATTTGCCAGCACTTGTCACCAAACTTTCGAATGATCTAGATGAAGTCAAGCAGTCGGTACGCGATGCAGCCGAAGCAAAACTGCTGGAGATTGGCCCGGCGGTTGTCGAGTTTCTTCCGGCAGTCAGTTCCGACGCGTCCGATGAATGGAAAATGCGCATCGATCGATTGCGATCGGCGTTGGAAGAAATGGAAACGGAGGAATACACGCTTCCGTCCTTGTTGACATTAAACGGTGCCATGTCGGGGCGCGATGCACTGACCAAGATTACCGAATTGACAGGCAATAAAATCGAATTGGCGGAAGTGGCCAATTTGGATCGCGAAGTCATCACCGATTTTCAGGCGACCCCGTTTTGGGAAGCATTCGACGAAGTGCTCGATCAACTCGAACTAACCGTGGCCGCCGGTGACGGCGGGACATTGCGATTGGTGCCGCGCGCTCTCAACGCACCGCTTCGAATCGCAGCCGGCGGGTACTCAGGCGTGTTTCGGCTCGAGCCTTTGGTGGTGCAAAAGATCAATCAGTTGCACGATCCAGCACAAAGCTCGGTTCAAATCCAAGTGTTGATGTCCTGGGAGCCGCGACTTGTCCCGGTCTTTGTCAAGTTTCCGATGGAGTCAATGGTATTGGTCTGCGACGATGGCCAAGTTTTACAAGCGAAACTCAACGCGCAAGAAACCGAGTTTGTCCCAACAGGCGGCTCTCAACTGCAAGTCAGTTTGTCGTTCAGTCTGCCAACGCGCGAAGCGAAAAGTATCTTTCGTTGGAATGGAAAAGTCTTTGTATCCATTCCGGGCAAACTTGCATCCTTGGAGTTTGCAGATCCGATGAAAGCCAACAAAAAAACCGCGACCGTCGGCAATCTGCAGGTCGTTCTTGAAAAAGCTCGCAAGAATCGCGACATCTATGAAGTCCTGGTAGGCGTCAGTCTCAAGAGCGATGGCAAGTCGACCGAATCGTTTCGCGGCTGGTCCAATACCAACGAAGCCTTCTTGATCAACCAAGCCAATGAACGCGTCGAACATGTCGGTTGGTCGACTACGAGAATGACCGATAGCGAGATCGGCCTCTCCTATTTGTTCGACATCGATCAAGGTCTCGACGGTTGCAAATTTATTTTTCGTGCGCCGGCAACGCTGGTGGAACAAACAATTGAATTCGCGTTGGAAGATGTACCTTTGCCATGATGGAATTGGATTGGGATCCGGAAGTAGAATCGCCTGCAACCATAGCAGTTATTGGCGGTGGACCGGTTGGAATCGAAGCGGCCATCTACGGGCGGTTTCTTGGTTATTACGTATCGATATTCGAAGAGCGACGTGTAGCACATCGCATGTTGGATTGGCACGACCGACCGCTGGCAGTACCGGTTTCTCAATGCACAACTTCGTTGGGGCACGCAACCGTCACGGCTCAAAACCCTGAGTACAAGCGTCGTTCACCAGATGAATTCTACACCGGCCGATCTTATGCCGAAGAGTATTTGTTGCCGCTTGCCAAGTGCGATTTATTGTTCGACGACATTCACTTTTTGAGCCCTGTTTCCGATGTCTCGCGACTGCAGACATGGAAGGAGGACGACGTCGAAATGCAGGAGCGATGCAATGACGAGTTTCGCATTGTGGTGGACGGGAGACATCGGGGCACTTGGATTTCCCGAGCGGATGTGGTTTTCGATTGTCGAGGCATGTCGCAACAGTCGTCCGGCATGGGCCCCGGTGGCGGAAAAGCCATCGGCGAAACGGGACTTCGAGACAAATTTCTTAAACACACACCGTTGGATCGTAAATTCGAAGCCAAGTCGATCGTTGGAAAAAAGACGTGCCTGGTCGGCCAATCGATACGTGCGATCCAGTTCGCCATCGAGTTTGTGAACCAGTTCGCAGATAAACCCGACACGCAACTCATCTGGATTATCCGATCGACACGCAAACACGACACGCTTGAATTCACACGTGCATTGAAAGAGATCACCGAACGACAAAGTCACAACGTGGTCATTTTGGAGACGCTGGGTGTGGATTCCCTTTCACAACAAGCGGACGGCCCATTTGTTTTGCGATTGTTGCGAGACGATGACTCGACAATGGAAGTAACAGCGGATGGTGTTGCGGCGTTGACGGAGGGTCGAGCGAATAAATTGTCCACCGAATTGAACGAAGAACTTTTTATCGACGTCGAAACTCCATCGTTTTTCACCCAGGAACCCGGTTTTTACGTCTTGCGTGGAGGGAGCATTGAGGCGGGTGCAGGGGTCGGGCTTGTCGATGCTTTCGAGAATATTCGTCAGTTGTTTTCCGTCATCGCAGGTCGCGAAGACCTCGACCTCTACAAGATCATGGAACAACAGGCAACTAAGGATCGATCGAACCGTTAGTGGAGGAAGGGCGGAGAAAGACTTAGTTGCACGACGCTCCGCCGTCGTGATTCCTGCGACGCGGAGCGTCGCACAACTAAATCTTGGCTCCCGCCCCTTTGGTAAATGCCATGAAGGCAGATTCAAGATTGATTTCTTCCTCGGAAAATTTGCGAATGGCAATTCCGTTGTTCACAAGTAACGTCGATAGGGACGAATAGTCTGCATCGTATTCCTTGAGCATGATTCGCAATGTCCCAGAAGACACATCGACTGTCTGAACCATGGCGTCATTACTTAACAACCTTGCCGCTTCGTCCATGCGGCTCGGATTGGCTGGTTCGACTAAGATCACCATGTTCGGACGCACTTGGCGTATGATGGATGTCACATCATCATTCGCGATCAAGACGCCCGAATCGATAATACCAACTTTGTTGCAAACGTCCGCGAGTTCCGGCAGAATGTGACTGCTGACAATGATGGTTTTGCCCATGGAACCCAAACGTCGCATTAAGGCACGCATCTCAATTCTTGCTCGCGGGTCCAAGCCGCTAAGCGGTTCGTCAAGCAACAGTACGGCTGGATCATGCAGCAGCACTCGGGCAAGTCCCAGACGCTGAGTTTGACCTCGTGACAGGGTATTCGCGTACGCATCACGCTTGAACTCCAAATCCACCACCTCCAACATTTCATCGCATCGTTTTCGTCTCGCTTGAGGCACGATGCGATACGCGGCCGCAAAGAACTCGAGGTATTCGATCACCGTCATATCATCGTAGACCCCGAAAAAATCGGGCATATAACCCACTAAGCGCCGGATCTCTTTTGGATGGGTGTAGATCGAATGACCGCACACATACGCTTCGCCATAGGTCGGCGTCAGGAGCGTTGCTATGATTCGCATGGTCGTCGTCTTGCCCGCACCATTTGGGCCAATGAAGCCGAATAGATCTCCCTTTCCAAGATCTAAATCGATGTCATGAATCGCATACATGTCATCGTACTTTTTGGTTAGCTGCGACGTTTTGATCATGGCCTAGAGCGGTTCATTTGAAGTTTGGCGAAATGGGATTGGAAGGTGCATTAGTGGATCGAGCGACTGGAATGATCAAACGCACATACGTCTTGCGCTGTCCTTCGATGGACTGAACAGGAATCGAATCACGCCGAATCGACCACGTTAGCGAAGCGTCTTTGACCTCAGCCAGAAGTATCGCACGATCCAGTCGGATCACGTCCGAGCAATCCAAACTGCTAAGGTATCGGTTGTAGAGACTTGTGTAACTGCTCCCACCGGCTGCCTGATGGAAAGCGATCATTTCCAGCAAGCGATCTAGTTTGTCGGTGTCTGCAGGCTTCCACGGAGAACTGCGTTCTTCGCCACCGACATTCTGACGGCGTTGCAATCGACGCACCACATCCTTGGGCAATGTCATGGAAGAAAAGGGGACTCGATCCCCTTTTCGCAACCGTGTGGGCAACGAATAAGCTCGACCTCGATAGATCAGGATTCCATCCAGCAAGTCCATAGGAAGCGGGTTGGCCAAGCTCCCTTCCAACAAATCGATCGAGCCCGCAACCATGGAGAGCGAGTGACTCTCTTTGTCTATTGGGATCGCCTCGTTCCATTGAGCGAAGAGTGCTTTCGTTCCCGCAGCTGGAATCCCAGCCCCGTAAATACCGGTTGATTGGGTTGTCGCGTCCGCCGATCGAGTGGGCTGCGCTTTGGGACTGTCGGATTGCGTCGTTACAATTGAATACGTAGGCATTCCACGGTCCGTGGCAACCGTCGAGTCAAAGCCACCGAGCCCTTTACCAGGCTGCCCGAACCAATCCAAAGGAACGGAAACGCTCGTTCCGCTCGTTTCCGAATCGTTCGCTTTTGTCCGACGATATGCTGAAAAATCAAAAGCCCCACGTTCTCCACCATAGAAGTGAGCAAATCCGCGTCCTATCAGCGACTGGGATTGGTAGTCAATGTCGACAAGCTCCAATGTGTTGATGCATGGCGTGGTTGGCTTCCAAGATTTCGCCACGCCGACCACGATCAAACAACCCCCTATCGAAGCGAGAACGAGTGTTATCCAAGATGCTCGTGGACGCTTCCAAGTTTTGGAAATGACAAAGTAATCAAAGGGTCCAATGATCAAGCAGAGAAAGCCGGCAATGATGGAAACGGATGTCAAGTTGCCCAAAGTTAAACGCGGAAAATGATCCAAAGTTGCATTGAGCTGACCCGACAAATCGTCATAGCCTTGATAGGCAAGATTGTCAGTCCGCTGATCCTTTTTTTCCCACTGATCCTCAAATAGCATTTTGAGCAACTCGGGGCGGCTTTTCCATGCTTTCAATTCTGGAGAATCGATTTCCGTCGCGAGAAAACTAACTTTGCCACTGCCAATAGCCCACTTTCCTATGAATGGGAAATCCGAACGGTTCGGTTTTTTCGACACCAATGGAATCGTTCCAGAATTCAGCAGGAAAGTGGCGCAATTCAATTTGGGTAAAGGGTTTTGCGATCCCATGAAGGATTCGAATCGACCTGGATCACAGTCTGTCTCGACACCTTGAAAGACACCTGGCAACAGAGTCGCAAAATCGGCATGCTCCACCCACGAGTCCGCATGGCTACCTAACGTCAAGGCACACCGCCCACCTCGGACGATCCATAATCGAATCGCGCTAGTGTTTGCGTTCGTCAAAGATCGATTGAGCGCGGTATTACTTGACGATAGAAGGAGTAGGTCAACCCCCTCGTAGCTCATAGACGAGGATGGTAGTTGAGGATGCTGTGTCAGCGAAGTCGTTGTGTATTCTGGGAGTGCGCCCTGCGCAGATTTCATCGAGGCTTGGTCCAGTTGCAATTGGTCGCTTCCGATACCAACGATCCAAGGCTGCGTGGCTGGGATTGGCGTCCCTCGTTCCTTGGCGTCCAGCGATCGCTCGAAAATGACTTGCTTGTTGATATCCACGATGCGAATCACAATCGGGCGATTGCTGCGACCGTGCCTTACGACCGCTTCCAATTCCTGCGTTTCATTTTTGGCTAAGTGAATCTCCCATTCCGAATTCTGAACGATCACCGAAACGCCATCGCCATCGACCGTTTGCACTTCGATACGGCCATCCACTGGGGTCAGACCGGAAGTGATCGAGAGCAGCGTTCTTGTTGGATAGCCTACCTTCCATGTCCCGGCCAATCCCATTTCCGCTTTGAGTTCAATTCCAGTGGAGCGAATCGCCGTATCTTGAGAACTAGCTTGTTCGCAACTCAGTAGAAACCAAACGGTAATGTAGGTCGCAATCCAAACCAGTGCGCCGACAGATAATATCGGCGAGCAAAAAAGACGAGCTCTCGATCTAGAAGATGGGATAGGCAAATTACTTCGTGAATCCTAATCGAGGCGAAAGACAACTTGGAGCATGTGAACTATTTACAGGCTTGCCGCCCACTTGGTTCATTCCATTCGCTAAGAACCGTGCAGACCAGTGGAATAGGCGTCCAAACTCTCATTTTTTAATTTGACAGCCTGGAACTCTATCCCACTTTTTGGACACATACGGCAAAAGGTCCTGGTACAGTCCGCCGTGCCGTTCGCAGTCAAGCTGTTGCCAGGATTCAAGGTGGACGGCACATGGAATGTGCCTCCTACTTTATTCTAGGTGGACGGCACATGGAATGTGCTTACTACTTTGACTTTTGTCGGCTGTGTCTATTTGGCCTACCCACGAATCGATTGAGCGACCCTAAAGTTTGTACAAGGACTACTTACCCTTGACGTCACCACCGGGCAATTCGCCAGCCTTGATCTTTTCGCCAAACGTCTTGCCTTTGCCGTCGATTTTTTGCTCTTCGACCTTTTTAAAGATCTCTTCTATTTCCTTTTTGGCTTGATCTGGATTGCTCTTGAGCATGGGCTGGTACTTTTTCTTGTCCAAGCCAGCGTCGTGCATCGCATCGCCGAACGGATTGTGCTTTTTCTTGTTTTCCATGTCGATGTGGCAAACATTGCACTTGGCTTCCGAAACGAGTTTCTTGAATTCTTCGCTTTTGTTGCCTTCGACGTAGATACGAGCGAACTGTTCGCCGAACTCCTTAATCGCATAGGCGGGCTTGACCGATACGGTTGCAGTCAAAACGATTGCGCAGAAACAGAATACAATTCTCATACGAAACAATTCTCCAAAGGTGGGTAAGGAAGGAAAACAATTTGTTTTGGCGTAATCCAAGTGATCGAATCGGACGCCTAGGGTAGAATTTTACTCGAAACTCATTGCTAGGGGATAGTGATTAAAATACCGGGATCGGCCAATGTCAAACCGTGCTGCAGTTCTCCGCCCAATTAAAGCAAATTAGATGCCAAAAAGCGACTTCACCACTATGGAAAAACTCCACTGCCTCAACGATAAAAAAAGCGGAAATGATTAAAAAACAGAATTTTGTTGATGGTTACTGGGACTTGGACACCCCACTTGGTCCGATACGTACGCTCCGAACGCGAAGCGGGAAACCGAGGGCTTTCGTTCCCATTCCTAGCTTGAGCGTGTTGTTTGTCCTCTCGGCGAGCCAATTTTCGCAATTTGCAGTGCTGGATGCGGCAGAGCTGCGAGTCCCGGCTTTTACCGCTTATCTTTCGCCAAATGCAGACGCGGCACGTGTCTCCGAGAAAAGTGGTGTTACGCGTTGGGACGATCCCAAACAGTCGGTCCAATGGTTCGGAAAATTCGCAAAAACCGGTGCGTTAACTGTTCAAGTCGAGTTGAGTCTGCCTCAAGAGGCAACGTCTAAGCTTCGACTCACGTTCGATGATCAATCGCGAGAACTGACCGTAGAGGGCAAAGGCCCCAACACATTGGTGACGGCCGATTTCGGGGCCTTTCAAGTGGGTCAAGTCGGCTACAAACGAATTCGACTGGAATCCCTCAATGAGGCAGGTGTTCCTTCGGGCGATATCAAAACACTACTGCTCGATGGGGACGCGGTTGCGGATGCGCACTTCAATCTCAAGGAACGCAGGAACGCCGCGTCAGTTCACCTCAGTTACCCGATTCCCGAAGATGCACAAGTGCAGGCGTTTTACAGCGAAGTTACCGCCGTCGAAGATCCTACGACCACATTCTACATGGCATGCGGTTGGCATCGAGGCTACTTCGGTATGCAAGTCAACAGCCAGACGGAACGCCGCATCATTTTTAGCGTATGGGATAGCGGCGACGAAGCGGTCGATCGAAAAAAAGTAGATGATGTCGATCGCGTGAAGTTGACGGGTAAAGGAGAAGGCGTTTTCTCCGGCGATTTCGGCAACGAAGGGACAGGTGGGCACAGCCATCTCAAGGTCCTTTGGAAAACCGGCGAAAAACAGCGATTCGTGGTTACGGCTGAGCCTGTTGATACGACCTTCACAATCTATTCGGGCTATTGGTTCCACCCGGAACAACAAAAGTGGATGCTGATCTCCTCGTGGAAAGCACCAAAAGAAGGTGGCTGGATCAAGCGACCGCATGGGTTTAGCGAGAACTTTGGTGGCAGCAACGGCCATCTCCTTCGCAAGGCGTTGTATGGCAATCAGTGGATTCGAACCTCCGATGGCAATTGGGCGGAACTGACGAAGGCAACGTTTTCACACGACCCAACCGGCAAATCCGATCGACTCGATCGATTCATGGGAGTTGAAAATGGCGAGTTCTTCTTAAGTCATGGCGGCTTCGTGGATGGATTTTCGAAATATGGCGATGTGTTTACGCGGGCTCCGCTGGGAGTTCCACCCAGAGTGCCCGAAAAGTAGCCACGTTATCCAAAAAACTTACAATGAATTTCAATAACCCGATACGTAAGCGAGGGACCTGCGAAATTGTCCTTCGCTTACGGGATTGTTGATTTATGGTAACCCGAAGCGTTAGCGAGGAATTGTTCGTCCCTCACTTACGCGAGGGATTTCAATCAATTTCCTCGCTTACGCGTCGGGTTACCATCGCGTGGCACGAGCGTCCCGCTCGTGAATCCATGGGCGAGACGCCCATGCCACTTTCGAATACCCCGTCTCACAATCCATTAAATCAACAGCCCGTTACGCTTCGGGTTGGGATAGTGCAACCTGCCGCTCGCCTATTTTCTAGTGCAAACATGTCCAGCGTCCGAAAATACCAGCCTCATTACACCGTTTCAGACTACCAGCATTGGCAGGGTGATTGGGAGCTATGGTATGGAACTGCCGTGGCAATGAGTCCCTCACCATTCGGTCCCCACGAGCGAGCGGTAAGTGCATTTGCGTACATGATTCAGGCCTCCATCCAATTGAATCAATGTCCTTGTAAAGTCTACACCGGCCTCGACTGGATCGTTCAGCAAGACACCGTCGTTCGTCCCGATGTTATGTTGGTTTGCGGATGTCAGCCGGAACGCCATCTTGAAACGCCGCCCATTCTCGTAGTGGAAGTGCTGAGCGAGTCGACTGCAACCAAGGATGTACTTGCAAAGCGGGAGCTCTACGAACGCCAACGGGTTGAAAATTATCTAATTGTCGATACCGCAGCACGTACCATCTGCTGGCTGGAATTGCAGACAAATGGTACGTACCAAGATGCGACGTATAAGATTGCAGACAACGGATTATTTTCGATTTCGCTCAGCAATGGATGTATTGTCAACTTCGATCGCAATGCAGGCTTCTCCTAGCCCGAATCAAACAGGCCGCAGCACGGATTTCACGACTGCGCCAGTATGCATCTTTTCAAATGCTTCGTGCCACTGCTCGATCGGCCAGACTCCTCCAATGATAGGTCGCACGTCCAATTGCCCGCTCGCGAGCATCGCGATAACGCGTTCCCAAATTGGCCAGTAGTGGCTAAAGCTCCCTTGCAATCGGATGTTCTTTTGTACGAGTTGATCCAAATTAAAGCCTAAGGGTTGAGGGCCCCAACCGACTTTGCTAATCCAACCGGCTGGCCGAACCAAGTTAAGAGCAATTTTAAGTGTGATGCTTGCGCCTGCCGCATCGATGACTCCATCGGCTCCCAATCCATCTCGTTCCATGGCCCAATCTTTCGCGTCGCCAATGATGGCCTCGCATCCATACTGTTTGGCAATTTCTAAACGATGACGGTCCGCTTCAAGTCCCACCAAGGCAACTTCAGCTCCACATAGTCGAGCCATTGCAGCGCACAAGATTCCAATCGTCCCTGGACCCAATACAATGATTCTGTCACCAGGCTCGATGTGCGCATTCTTGACGACAGCGTTATAAGCAACACAACACGGTTCGGTCAGGCACGCATATTCGAACGGGAGCCGGTCGGGGACATGATGCAAGATGCGGGAGGGGACTCGAACAAATCGAGTCATCGCCCCGTTGACCCCGTATCCAAAACCTTTGCGAGTTGGGTCCAGGTTATACATTCCGCGACGGGACATCGGGTTGTTGGAATCGATGATCGCCGCAGTTTCGCTAACCACTCGGTCTCCTTCTCGCCAGCCTTCGACCCTCGGTCCAACTTGGGCAATTGTGCCGCCGAACTCATGGCCTAGGACGACTGGATAATTCACAGGCCAGGAATGATCTGCGGTCCATTGATGCAGATCGCTGCCACAAACGCCCACGTTAGCGACTTCGAGCAAAACATCCTCGTCACCGATCGTTGGGCATTCGATTTCACGGATCTCGACGGAACCTTTTTCAGGCGAGTAGTTGACAACGGCGGCAGATTTCATTTTAGATTAAGTTGGAGTTGGTTAAGGTTTCGTGCACTTGGCAAAAGTTCACGACGGTGAGGAAACGGTCGATGCGTGAATCTTATCACAAATCATTCGAAGCGAGCTTTCCAGGTCGCCCGAAGCCGTTTTGAATGCATCTGCGTCAATGGTTAGCGGTGCACCTAGGACGACCAAAGGGGCGCCATAGGCTGGGCACTGGATGGCCTGTTCCAACGAGAGTCCGCCCACGGCTTGGACGGGGATCCGAACCGCATTGACAACTTCCCGCAATCGATCGAGAGGACTGGGCATTCTCAGCCCGCGAGCCGCGATCCCGCGCCGTTCGTCGTATCCAATGTGATGAATAACGAAATCGCAGCCGAGATCTTCCAGCCACTTGGCTCCTTCGACCATGTCCGGGCACACCATGTTATCCCCCATGACTTGTACGCCGAAGTCCTTTCCGGCCTTCACGACACATCGAATGGTCTCTTCGTGAGCTCGTGCCATGACAACGACATGGGTTGCGCCAGCCTCGGCCATCATTTGGGCTTCGAGATAGCCGCCATCCATGGTTTTGAGATCCGCCACAAGCGGCGTCGTCGGGAAAGCCGCCCGCAAGGCGCGAATACCATGGAGCCCCTCCGCTAGGATGAGCGGCGTGCCTGCTTCGAGCCAATCCACTCCAGCCTTCATTGCCATAGCTGCTGTTTCAAGGGCTTCGTCGATGTTCGTCAGGTCAAGGGAGATTTGTACTATTGGTTTCATGTTCTTAGTTCTTAGTTCTTAGTTCTTAGTGAGTCTTTAGTCTTTAGTCTTTTCTTCCAGCACCTTGGTCACTTCGCGAACCATGGTCACATGCTCCTGCGTGGCGATCACGAAGATTCGACCTCGGGAGCTGGTTGCGGCGATATCCGTATCCGGTTGACATTCGACGTTGGCGTGACCATCTAATTCTAGCCCCAAGCAATCCAAGCCCTCACATACGGACGCACGTATTTCCGCCGCATGCTCGCCCACGCCAGCCGTGAACACCAACGCATCAATGCCGCCCATGGTTACGGCCAAAGAGCCAATTGCCTGCCGAACGCGGTGCGAGTAAATACCGATGGCCAGTCGAGCAAACTCATTCCCCGCTTTCGCCGCAGCCAACACCTGCCGCATATCGCCTGAGATGCCGGACACTCCCAGTAGGCCCGATTCTCGATTGAGCGCCGTATCGACTTGTTCGACCGTCAATCCATTGTGCTGCTGCACGTGCAATACGATGCTTGGATCGATGGAGCCGCAGCGTGTGCCCATCATTAATCCATCGAGAGGTGTGAAGCCCATGGTTGTATCAACGCACTTGCCATCTTTTACTGCCGACGCTGAGCAACCGTGGCCAAGATGGCAAATCACCACACGACTTGGCAGATCCGAAGGGCGAGTCGCGAGCATTTCTGCCGCTCTTTGAGCACAGTAGGCATGGCTGAGTCCATGGAAACCATAGCGGCGAATGCCCCATTCACGCGTCCATTTTTGAGGCAACGGGTAGGTGTAGGATTCCGGATAGAGCGTGGCGTGAAATGCGGTGTCGAACACCGCCACATGGCTCATTCCTGGCAAGGCAGCCTCGGCTGCAGCCAGCGTCGCCATGCTCGGCGGATTATGCAACGGTGCCAAGTCGGTCAGGGCCATTATGCGCTCACGAACTTGTGGAGTGATGCGCACGGATGTTGTGAACTGGCCGCCATGAACGATTCGATGTCCGACCGCTATCAACGCCGACCGCTGCGTCGTTGGTAGGTCGTCCATGAATCGTTGTACCGCTTTGGCATGCCCGCTCCACGAAACTTCTTCCGTCCGACTCCTTCCGTCCGAATTCGAATACTGATAGCGAGTTACCTGGCCAGCCCAATCGGCGGAACCGCGGGCAATCACTTTGCCGTCAGCCGCATTCATGACCGTGACTTTCAGGCTACTTGAACCTGCATTGAGCAAAAGGATGTTCATCGTCATGTGCCGCCAGCGACTCGATCCAAGAGGAGCAACTTCACTCCCGTTGCAACTCGGGAGAAAGGACTAAAGTTGACGCAGCCATCCACGATCGTAGCGCTAAGCGGATCGCTGTTCCTAGGTTTCATCAAGGGTAAAGGTGTTGTTGGTTGTTGGTTGTTCGTTATTGATTGTTAGCATTACAAATTATCGCCGCCTGTGGAAGTTGAACGCGTGTTAACAAGCTCTTTTGCCCCCCAGGTCCAGCCGCTTATCGATGGCATATCGTCGCCGTGCTTCTCAATATACTCTTTGTGATCGATCAACTTCTCATGGATCGCTTGCTTGAAATACGCAGCCCGCGCACCCAATTGAGGCAATCGATCGATCACATCCTCGCACAGATGGAAGCGATCCAGGTCGTTCATGACCACCATGTCGAAGGGTGTTGTCGTCGTCCCTTCCTCCTTGTAGCCTCGAACGTGCAGATTCTTGTGATTCGTGCGACGGTAAGTCAGGCGATGAATCAACCAAGGATATCCGTGGAAGGCAAAGATGATCGGCTTGTCTGTGGTGAACAAAGCATCATAATCGCGATCGGAAAGCCCATGGGGATGCTCGCCCTCCGGCTGCAATTTCATCAAATCTACCACGTTGACGACTCGGACTTTCAATTCCGGTAAGTGGTTGCGTATCAAATCGACGGCAGCCAATGTTTCGAGAGTTGGGACATCGCCGCAGCAAGCCATAACAACGTCGGGTTCGCACCCTTTGTCGTTCGAAGCCCACTCCCAAATGCCAAGCCCTGCGCTGCAATGCTTGATCGCTTGATCCATCGTCAGCCACTGCGGTGCTGGATTCTTTCCTGCAACAACGACGTTGACATAATTGCGACTGCGCAAACAGTGATCCGTAACGGACAGAAGAGTATTGGCATCGGGCGGCAAATAGACTCGGACGACTTCGGCTTTTTTGTTGACAACATGGTCGATGAAGCCGGGGTCCTGGTGGCTTAAGCCGTTGTGATCCTGCCGCCAAACATGGGAGCTGAGAAAATAATTCAAGGATGCGATCGGCCGTCGCCAAGGAATTTGGTTGCAAGTTTTGAGCCACTTGGCATGTTGGTTGAACATCGAGTCGACGATGTGAATAAACGCTTCGTAGCAAGAAAAGAAGCCGTGTCGTCCTGTCAGTAGATACGCCTCCAACCAGCCTTGGCACTGGTGTTCGCTGAGCACTTCCATGACCCGACCGTCCGGACTGAGCTTGTCGTCCTCTGGATAGATTTCGGCCATGTAACAGCGATTGGTCACGTCAAGCACGTCTTGCCAGCGGTTCGAATTGTTTTCATCTGGACTGAAGAGTCTAAAATTTTTGCTTTCGAGATTCGCTTTCATAATGTCTCGCAGAAACTTACCCATTTCCCGAGCGGACTCGGCTGTTATCGCGCCCGGACTGGGTACCTTGACCGCATAGTTGCGGAAGTCCGGAATTTTGAGATCACGCAATAGAAGTCCGCCATTGGTGTGCGGATTATCGCTCATACGTCGGTGCCCCTTGGGCGCTAGCTCTTGCAGTTCGGCATTGAGCCGACCGTTGACGTCGAACAGTTCTTCGGGTCGATAACTCTTCATCCATTGTTCAAGAATGAGGATGTGCTCTGGCTTGTCCATGTCACCCATCGGCACTTGGTGACTGCGCCAGAAGCCTTCACATTTTTTGCCGTCGATTTCGGCTGGGCACGTCCAGCCCTTGGGCGTGCGGAAGATGATCATTGGCCAAGCAGGACGTTTGACGACAGCGCCATCGGCCCGAGACTCGGCCCAAATCTGTTTGATTTCGGCGACTACCGTGTCGAGTACGCCAGCCAACTGCGGGTGGACTTTAGCGGGGTCACTTCCTTCGACGAAATAGGGCTTATAGCCCATCCCCTCAAAGAATTTTTGCAGTTCTTCCTCTGGGATGCGGGCCAGGAAGCACGGGTTAGCGATCTTGTATCCGTTCAAATGGAGAATTGGGAGCACGCAACCGTCGCGGGCCGGGTTAAGAAATTTGTTGCCATGCCATCCGGTAGCCAGCGCTCCCGTTTCCGCTTCACCATCGCCAACAATGCAAGCGACAATGAGATCCGGGTTGTCGAATGCGGCTCCATAGGCGTGACTCAGCGCGTAGCCCAGCTCGCCTCCCTCGTGGATTGAGCCCGGCGTCTCCGGTGCAACGTGACTTGGAATGCCACCCGGGAAGCTGAATTGTTTGAACAGCTTTTGCATTCCGTCCGTATCCTGACTGATGTTCGGATAAACTTCGCTGTAGGTCCCTTCGAGATAGGCGTGGGCGACCAAGGACGGGCCGCCGTGCCCTGGACCAATAATGTAGATCATATTCAGGTCATCTTTTTTGATGACGCGGTTTAGGTGCACGCAGAGCATGTTCAACCCCGGCGATGTACCCCAATGACCTAGCAACCGCGGTTTGATATGCTCGCGTTTGAGCGGTTCTCGCAAAAGCGGATTATCCAGTAGGTAGATCTGGCCAACGGAAAGGAAATTGGAGGCTCGCCAATAAGCGTCCAATTTTTTCAGCTCGTCCGATGTTAACTCAGATTCCACTGTGGAAATTGGTTGCATAACTATTGTTCTCGCTTGTTGAGCATCGATCCCTGTCATCGCACACTGCCGATTTTACCATTTAACAGGAAAGGATTGTTGGCCAATGGTCCGACATTTCACGGCACCTCAAAATCAGGATTCCATGTTTTTCTTGCTCGTGCTCCTGCTCGCACTCAGTCCTAAGGACGCTTGGGACCCGGTGGAAGGTGTTCGAGAAGGTACTTTGTCATAAGCATTCGCATATGGACCTCCGTCCCCTTTCCTTCTCGCAGTCCGTGGTCGCGGTTGGGGTAGGCCATGTAATCGAAGGGTTTACCGAGCTCGATTAGACGGTCCACCAGCCCTTCTATGATCGGTAGGTGCGTATTGGTCTCACCGGTTCCGTGAATAATCAACAAATCGCCGCGAAGCCCTTCCGCAAAGTTGATGGCCGCCGCTTGCTGATAGCCATCCGGGTTCTCCGCTCGCGTGCGCATGTAAATTTCCTGAAACCACGCATTGTAAAGATGTGGTTGTGGCTTGGCAGCAACGGCGATTCCGACATGGTAAAGATCGGGTCGGCGAAACATCGCATTGAGCGTGTTTGAGCCGCCACCGCTCCAGCCCCATATGCCGACACGGGACAGGTCTACATACGGGCGGGTCCGAGCAAGTTCTTTCAAGCCTTTCGCTTGCTCTTCCGTGGACAACGGGCCGAGGCTTCCGAAGACAGCCCGACGCCAAGCGGCTCCTTTGGGCGCCGGTGTCCCACGATTGTCTAATGAAACAACAAGGTAGCCAAGGTCCGCAAGCATGCGATGAAACATGGAGTGATTCTGCCCGCCGCGCCAGTCATCCAGGACAGTTTGCCCATGAGGCTCGCCATACACAAACACGAAGACTGGATATTTCTGCGACGCGTCAAAATCGCGTGGCTTGATCATCCAGGCGTCCATCACTACCCCCCCACCAATGTCAACTTGAATAAACTCCGTCGGGCGAACGATCAATGGCTTCACCCGTTCTCGAACCTTTGCATTATCTTCCAGAACACGCATCGCGCGGTGCTCTGGCAACTGTACCAGATCGATGACCGGCGGCGAGTCGAACGTTGAGTAAGTGTGAAACGCCCACTGACCATTGGGTGCGAAATTGTAGCTGTGCGTCCCCGACTGGTTTTCTGGAGTCAATCGCTGGGCGGCTACGCTCCCGTCGAGGGGAACGCGATAGAGATAGCGTTGCGTGGCGCTATCCGGCGACGCCAAAAACGTAAACCACCCGTTCTTCTTATCGGACTCATCGACTGGACCACGATCTGTAATGTCGTACTCGCCTGCGGTAATCAGTTTCTTTGTCTTACCATCGCGCGACACATTAAACGCATGCCGCCATCCGTCTTGTTCGCTCAACAGAACGAACGCCTCCCCACTCTGAATCCAAGTTAATCCAGCATTCGTACCAAAGCTGGAATCGACCCACGCGTGGTCCGACTCCTGATATGCCGTCACCGTTTTGCCTGTCCGCACATTGGCGATCAGAAACGAGCGTGCATCGCGGCCTCGGCTCAACAACTCGATCAGCAATTCATCAGAATTGTTCGCCCAATTGACGGTTTGAAGATAGAAATCACCCGGCTTAGCGGGTAGATCGATCCATTGGGTTTCACCCCCTGCGGCATCGACCACGCCTACTCGCAGTGAGGCGATCGTTTCGCCGACGCGCGCAAATCGATCCTGGCGAACGGACGGATAACTCGGATCGGTAGGCTGAATGACCGAGCGTAGCGGAACCTTTGACTCATCCGTCTGAGTGTATGCGATTTTTGTAGAATCAGGACTCCAAGCCTCGCGTCCGTTGTGAATGGTTTCGATGTTTTCGCTGGCCGTGAGCGGCGTGGCCTGCCCCTTCTCAATGTCGACCACATAGATATTAGATGCGCGATTAAACAGAATCTTCCGCCCGTCCGGTGAAAATGGCTGTGCCCAAGAAAGCCCACCCAGCTCAGCCTTGACCCGTTGCAGTTCGGCGGACTGCGAATCGAATATCCAGTGGCCTGCTGAGCCTAGCTCGTCCGAGTCGACTCGCAAAAGAAATTTCGCACCGATGGGGGATTCCGCAAACTGACGAATTCGCAGTCGAGCTTTTGACTCAGGAGCAACCATTTGTTCTGACGCAATCAATACGGAACGCTTGCCGGTGGCGCAATCGTACTTCACCAACTCCGGCGAATCTGCCCCTGGATTCTCCAAGCGTAAGTAGCCCGTACTGTCGCGCGACCAAGTTGCTTCGAAAGGTGCGGTAGAAAACTCCCGACGTTCGTAAATGGCTTTCAGACGTGATTCCGCTTCCATGAGTTGCCGCGCCTTTTCGGTCGGCGTTGTGCCTTGTACCGTTTCATCGGGTGTTTCCGCGACCTGCCACAGTTTCGTTAACAATGCGAACATTTCCGGATCATGCCGTTTCAGTTCTTCACGAGTGTATGGAAAGAAGTCATTGACGCTGAAGAATGCCTCCGTCGTCTCGGAAAAATACTCCATCGCAGATGTCATCGCGTAGGCTCGGTCTAACCGTTTGCGGCCCTCTGAGTCGCGTCGCTCAACAGAATCGTATTTCCCGCTTGACTTGGCCTTGTCGTAGGCCGCCTTGATTTCAGGATTCGAAAACCCGCGAGGTAGAACGCGATTGTGATAGGCGTGAGCCAGCTCGTGTAGGACAAAGTTCGGCATGCGTCGCGTGTCGGCTTCGAAAACGCGGATGTTCGTGAACTCCACCCCCTTGGCCATGCCTGGATCGCGGCCGTTGTTTTTTAGCCAGCCAGCATCGGGATGAAATTCTGCCGAAGGCCCGATGCCGGGATACTGGACCGAGAAATACAGTGGAACTTTCTTGAGCTCTATCACGATCCGCTGTGGCACGACGCGAACGATCTCCTCCAATTGTGCTTCGAGCAGTTTGAGAGCTCGCGCTGTATCCTCGGCTTGGTCGGTCAGCAGTTCGGGAGCAATATGCACCGTCCAGCCCAAGACATTGCGGGTCTGAGGATTGTCCACAGCATTTTTATTGCGGGCTTCCGCATCGGCGCGGATTGCGGCTTTCTCCTTGAGCAGCCGCTGAGGCCATTGGAATGCTGGGGCAAGTGTTGGGTCGTAGCCACTGAGATGCCCGTCGAGCCGCGTCGCAGGTTTTGTGTACTTCAACACGGTATCGCCAAAGACTTCCTGGCAGATGGCGGCGAGCCTAGGGTCGTATTCGACCAGCTCTTGGCGTGTGTTGACATGGTTGTGATCGTGGTCATCTTCACGATTGTTGTCAAACCACGACTGCACTCCTTCGGCGAAGTATTCGTGATGATTCACCGAAGCGTATTTTCCTTTCCATAAACCGGTCGCCATCGCGTGGTCGTACGTAGCCTTCAATCGGGAGTCGAACGTTGCATCCACGTTGACCATTCCTCGCAAGTGCATGTTGTGTGCAAACTCATGGATCAAGATGCACTCTTTCTCATATGGATCACTCGGATAGGCGAGTAAATTTTCTTCAGCACAGGAACAAAATGGATCTCGTTCGCTGCCACCCAGACCTCGGGCTCGCGCGTCCCAGAAGTTCTTTGGCTCCAGGCGAGAAAACTCCGGCAGATCCGTCGTGTATTCATCGTGAGCCATGATGCACAGTCGTGAGCCGCTCGCGATCATGGCGTCGCGCACATCGGGCCGCTTGTTGAGCATCATGTTGACCAGGTAAGCGGCCTCCTTGAGAGCGTATGGGTTGACTCTGGCCGAAGCGACGATGGGAAAGCCATTGGCGCTAATGGACTGCGTGTAGAAGGCTGGCACCCCGTTGCCGTCCGGTGGATCAAAGCGACAACCCTGCACGGGTACCTTACTAACGACCGTGATTTCTCTTTGGTCATCGCGCCCCACAATGGCAAACTGCTGGCCCCGAGTCGCAGGGATGATTGACTCTTTCCCCGCCGCAACCGAACCGCAGGGAACGCGCTGTGTGTCCGACTTCAGCAAAAAAATATCAATCGGTTGGCTGCTGCCGTTGATCACTTGCAGCTTGCAAATCGCTGTCGCTGGCAGGTCGACCAACGGTTCCTGGCCGTATGCAAAAGAGCACGCTAGAAGGAGTGTTGAAATGAGAAGTGCAATCGAGCTATTCATGTCGGAATGGTTATTGGGTTACGATTTTTCGGGAATGGATCTGGCGATGCAACTTAATGAGTGGGCCATGAATCTTCGCTTTGGGCGACCGACGAAAGCCTCGCTGCATTTTAAATCGATTGAATCATAGTGGTTTCCGTGTTGCTTTGACGCATCGGTTGAAAAAAAGATGGTGATTCCCCACACGTGCACAGTGGGTGCGGCAATCATGAAAAGTTATGGTTTCAGCCAACGAAAAACGATCGGTAAAAAAGGTCGAATATTTCGAGGTAGGCATTTCCCCATGCTTCCTCTCGAAAGAAGGCGGTTCCAAGCTTCGGCGAGCCAATGAATGGTCGCAGTACCCAGCCCATCTGAATGCCGATAAATGTATAAATGACCAGCCAGACTCGCACCATCCAGGCGTGCCGAGAATCCCGCTCAATCAATGGGCGATAAAGGCGTTTAAGCAGAACTTGAACGGACAAACTGGATAGGCCAAACATCAATGAGTTGAATGCAAGTGCCTGACCGTACGTCGCTCCGCAACCATACCAGAACAACGTGAAAGGTGCCAATCCAGCCAGGACGAGTGTCAGCGCGGATTGAGCCGACAATAGAGCACGAAGGACACGGCCAAAATCCGCATGCAATCCCAACATTGTATTTGCTACATAAAAGCTTGGTAAACTCAGCGCGAATGTTGCCAGTAGCAAGAAAGGGACCTTGGTTGCCGAATAAAGTACTTGCCATGGCCGAATCGCAGAAATCGATTCGGCATAGCTTCCCATGACTGCACCATAACCAAGACCGCAGACCAACATCAAGCAAAGGATTGCAATGCTGAGAAGGACAGGACGTTTCGCGGCCAGCGTTTCAACGCGACCTCTCAAAACCCCGTCTGCCAACCAGAAAATACAATGAGGCAACCGAGCGATCAATGAAGTTATGGACATTGCGACTCCGGACCCATTTCTTCAATCGATAAAAAATCTTGCCTAGTAATCGCCGCTGAACAATTTAAACAGCATGACGAACACGGTTTGGAAAAAGTTGCCGGACCGTTCGCGAAACCAGGAAAATTCTAAGTCAGGAGAACCAATAAAGGGTCGCAGCACCCAACTCATTTGCGCGCCGACTACGGCAAACACGAAAACCCAAACTCGAAAGATGGTGTAGGAGGTCGATTGGGCTGGTCGACCAATGCCTATGGGAGGAACCATTTCCGGTACATTTTTTTCTTGGCTGTCGTCATCTCTGTTCGAAGGTGAGTCGACTGCGGATGCGTGCTCGCCAAAAAGAGTAAAACGTTTAAGCATTTTCAACAAGTAACCAAGCCCCAAGATTCCTGCTACGGTGCAGAGCGCAACAACCAACAGCAAAATAAAACGATGCCCAGCTCGACCGCCTGGCGTACTGAACGCAAAGAATACAATGATAGGCCCTACGGATGCGAGGACAGCAACCATCACAGCGATCGAAGCGATCAATAGCCTCAACGCTGCCAGCATGTTCAGTCGCGATCCCATCAACGCGTTGAATACATAGAGCGACGGAAACGTTACGAACAAAGTCAAATAAAAAAGAAACGGGGCTTTGACCGTGGAAGCGAGCAATTGCATCCAACCGTCCCTCGTTTCACGCGCCGATACCGCTGAAAAAGAACCGATGGAAGCTCCGAAAATCGAGGCAAGGAAAATCGACAAGAGTACTACGCGAACGACCGGAAAGTCAATTTGCCCCTCTGCACCTTGACCATCCTTCCTCAAATCACCTCGAAGTAGTGCATCAATGTTGCTGAACCAAGAGAGCATTGAAATCGATTTCTATTAAGTTTTGGATTCGGAATAGCACGAATATACAGAGTATTCGTGGTGATTCTCGATTCTAACTTGGAGCCAATCGAAAACCATATCCAGACTCAGAAGAATCTCAGAGTCACAAGTCGCTAAGGCCATGCCAATCGTCAATCCACTTCCGATTCTGTCAGCAACTGACGATAGGCAGTCCGAGCATGATCCTAGACGGAACGCGCATCCTCCCTCTCGTCTGCCTTGATCCTCCCTCTCGTCTGCCTTGTAAGTTCGCTCCTTTGATTTCCAACACTGTTCGACGACACCCACATGCCGTCGCCGCAAAATTAACGGAGCTATACCAGCGATTTCATGATAAGATAGAACTCGCTGTGATCTTTCGAAACGGGTTTCAACCGGGCGGGAGAGACTCCTGCCGAACCGAAATCCAGAGGGCCAGGAGCCCTCGCTCTGCCAATTGGAACCGTGGGTGGTAGATACCAGTTCGCCGCTCGCCCTATTTTCGTCATCCTTCTTCGTTCTCGAAGCACTCCTGCCTAGACCTGCCTAACCGCCTATGAAAACAATTGCTTGCCTCGCGGCAATGGTGATCCTCTTAGCGAAAATATCTCCCGCAATCGCTTTTGCTGCGGATAGCTCGGAGTTTGATTTCTTTGAGCAAAAAATTCGGCCAGTTCTGGTTGAACATTGCTATAGCTGCCACTCGGTGGGAGCCCGTGATTCCAAGAAGCTACAAGGAGCGTTGCTATTGGACTCGGCCCATGCAATCTCCATCGGCGGTGAATCGGGCGCGGTTTTAGTCAAAGGCAAGTCAGCCGAGAGTCTGCTTATCAAGGCAATGATGTACGACGGCATCGAGATGCCGCCCGCTGGCAAACTACCCGATGATGTCATCGCTAACTTCACAAAGTGGATCGAAATGGGAGCCCCCGATCCGCGCGTGGGAGACTCGAACTTGGCGCCCAAACGACAGATTAATATCTAAGAAGGAAAGACGTGGTGGGCCTTTCAGCCTTTGCGAGAGGTTGCTTCGCCCAACGCCGAAAAACCAATCGATGGTTTCCTTTGGCAAGCTCAACACGCTCACGGACTGAAAACCAATCATGCAACGA
>CAMBSL010000046.1 GCA_945870455.1 Pirellula staleyi DSM 6068
TGGCACCGCTAACGTTGGATCGGAAATCGAATGGTCCGATGGCGAGCAAAGAAGGGCTTCGAGCGAGTGACAAGGGGTTCTTGGACATGAGCGTCGAGGATTACTTGCGTTTGTTAGTTTGGACAGGTCAACAAAAGCGATTGGACAAGAAAGGCTCGATACCTGCGGACTATGCGCCTGTATTGGAGCGAGTTGGCATTGATGCTGGAATGTGGATCGACTTGGTATGGAATTTCAAAAAGTACTTTGGAAAGAGCCGAGGTGCCGGATCGCCCGATCGAATGCGTGAGATGGCAGCCTCGGGAGGAAAGATGTTCCAACCGGGCCAGAAACTGGCTCGCAAGTGCTTTGTCTGAGCGAAATAGTCCGAGCGTCTTTCTTAAGACTGTTCCTGTAGTCAAGTCTCTCGGAGCCAAGGCGTCTCGGCTTTTTCTACCCCGATCTGTCTACTGAGTCGAGGTCCGTGAATCCGTATTTCCTCCGCTCGCCATCTGACCTTGGTCGTTGGAAGTATGACAGGTCAGCTTGCCAATGGCGCGACGATGCGAAGCATGGCTCTCCACCTTTAACCTGGCAAATCATTCCGCCCCATAGAGCAAGCCAAACAGGGCGGCGGAAACCTTCGGTGTCCGTGATGACCAGCGCTCTGTTCTCCCAATCACAATGCTATGTATGTGGGTTATACGCGTCCGCGAAACTCGTGGGTGGCACGAATGGCACCTATATCCATTGCCTGGCACGTGCCTGGCCTATATCCATGGCACCTATATCCAGCCCCAACGCGGTCGCCCAGTCGAACCCGCGAGCCTGCGATTGGGTTGCTCTACCCCGATCCTCTGGAGAACTGACGCATGACCCTCAACACGAGAATTCCAATCGTCGCGATGGCTAAGGATTCTCTATCACTTGGCGTTTAGCGAGATCGTAGGATTGTCCGTCTTCAAGAGCGACGAAGTCGGGACGGTCGGGGTAGACCGGTTGAGTGCGATCATAGAAATGCACTTTGCCCCGCCCCGAGACTTGGGCAATCGATCCCTTGACCGTGATCGCAGTCGCTTCGTCGAGTCCGATCCCAAGCAATTGCGGATAGCGATTGACCAACTGAGTCATATCCGGTTGCCGTCCGCGTTGTGTGAAGTGTTGGTCGATCGCAACGCCGCTAATAAAGCCCAATCCGCCTCGTTCGTAGCCCGGCGCCATGATCTTGAAGTTCTCGATCGGAGTCGCTCGCGCCAAGTATCGGGCTTGAATCGAAGCGCCGGCCGACGAACCGCCAATCACGCCACCCTTCCGCACGACGTCTTTCATCATTTGGTGAGCCAAGGTGCCATAATAGGAATCCGCTAAGTTCCATTGACGGCCACCACCGAACCATATTCCAGTGGCATCTTTGAGTGGGGCCAGGAACGCTTCATCGCTGTTGGCTCGTACGCGATCCTTAGTATGCAGGAACGAAGCGTTCGTAACTCCCATGCTCTTCCAACTCGCAACCATGCCCTGCTCTGGAGATACCACGTCCTCTTCTTCGCAGGGAATATATACTAGCTTGGCATTCTCTACGCCACCCGCTGCTTCGACGAATTGCCCAATGAGCCCTTTCGGCATTCCCCCACCACCGACAATGATGAGTGTCCCTTTGTCGACGATTGGAGTTTCTGTTTTTTCAGGCGGAAACGGTTCAAGCGTTCGGTCGATCGCATCGCGCCGCCATTCGGTAAGATCGACGAGCGACTTTTCTGGTTGGCGACGAGACGATGCGTCATTCGAGATCGTTTGCACTCGTACCGGTTGATGCTCGTTTGCGGTCAGCATAAATGTAGCTTGGCCGTCCCCCAAGACCCGAACTTTGCGACCACGAAACAAAATCGCCGTGTTCTTCTCAAGCCCGATACCCACGCAGCGCGGATGGGAGGCGAGCACACTCAGCAATTGCTGCTTGTACGGCGCAGAGGTTGAAAATCCAGTCTCCAGCGCGCAATCGGGTATGAGATTCATGCCCGTTGCAATGACTGGATCTTGGTTGATGATTGAAGCGACGAAGACTTTCGAAAGGATTTTTGCTTGCGGTCCGAAGACAAGCAGTGCCTTGCCCTTTTCGATGTGTGCTCGAAACCAACTTTCAAGTTGCTTAAGTTGCTGCAACGGTATTTCGTCTGCCGATCGTACATCATGCCAAGCGATGACATCCGCTCCGTGGCTAGCGTCGTATTGAAATTCAGGAGTCAGTTCGCAACTCTTCACTTCGTTAAAAATCGGTTCATAGGTGGCGGCAATCACGTTTGTAACCGCTTGGTTCGTGAACACAATCAGGGACTGTTTTTGCGTATCACCCAGGGTTTTCAATAGCTCAGGCGAAACACTCGCAGTTTCAGCAACGAGAATCGTTCCCTTGAGTTTCAAGTCGACGGGCCAAGAATCGAATCGTTCGTCAAAAACCTGAGCTCGCGCGATCTTTGGAGTGGCAATGATTGCAAGACAGGTCAAGCACAGGGAACATAGAGATGTAGATCTTTGATATCGCCAAGGTAACGGCTGATTGTTTAAAATCATTTTGTTTCGTATTAGGATGGTTATCGTTCGTCTCGGCAGCGTTCAAGGCTATGAATTTATTATCGTCGCCTTTCGCTCCGCGAAAATACGCGTTCTCCGTCGGGTAGGCTATGGTAACCCGTGCCCGTCAGCGAGGAGCCGACTGCAATCTGCTGCTCGCCTTAGCGGAGCAACGCGAGTTAAATGGTACTCACATTAGATTGTGTTTTTGAAGCGGCAGGTTGCAAGCCTTGCGGTTTCGCTGCATTCGCCCAGCGGCCAATCTAAATTCTATTTGGCTGCCCGGTACCTCAGTAGAATATAAGACATTTCCAGGGTTTCAGGTAAAACTCGACTTGTTCCCTTTTTCATCGTTTCACGAGAAAACATTCCCGATTCACGAACAACAGAAGCGGTAAAGGGTAATGAGGATCTCGCGGACTGCGGCGGAGCAAGGTTTAGAACGACGCCATTTTTTTCTTCCGCAACTTTGATTCCGCTCAACTGCTTAATCAACATCTTTACCGAGCTGTCGTAAGCAACATCCATCGTGAATTCCGGGAAATCTTTGTAACGGTCGATTATTTCCTCAATGGCCAAACTAAGCTTACCCATCGGTGCCCGAACAAACATGACGCCCATCTTTTCAGATTCGGCTGCATTGGCTCGACCAACAAATTGAGAGTCTTCGAGCGCGGCCAATTGCTCCGCATTGATAATCAAATCCTCAGCATAAACCACATTGTGGCTTTTCAAAATCGACTCCAAAGCACGATTCTCGATCGCCACTTTGTCGATTGAAACATCGATCACCAAGGCGAACCATTTTTCTGACGGCAAATAAAAATCCGGCTTTGTTATGTTTTGATTGAGGTCGGCTTTCGAAAAATTCACAACAGCCGTGCTGAAATCAGGATGCGAGTTGATGGCGAGGTTGGAAGTCGTTGGATTGCTGCTTGGAACCGTTGTCTTGTATGGTTCGTTCTGTGCTATGGAATCCACAATCGACGGTTTCGTTGACGAAAACTCTGGAACCATCGTTTCTTTCGGGCCACTATCGGGTGGAATTGCTGCAAGAAGCGAACTAATGTTCCCACTGCGATCTTCCGGTGCAGCTTTGTTTTCCTGCCATGTTGATTCCGCCAAGTTGCTTTGTGCGTCCCGGCCTGGCAAAGAAGCATAGACAATGGCAAAAACCGCAGCCGATGCTAGGACTACACCGTAAACCCAAGGTAGTTTCGACGGTTGGTACGCAACCTTAGATTTTGCTAACTTCGAGCGAGCCGACTCACCTTGATGACTGCCCAACCATGCCGGACATTCCGATCCCATCCCAATCGCTCGCTCCTGGGATAGTTTCAAAACCTTGCCGGCGAATTCCGATCCAAGCCTGCTTCGTCTTCGACCACTTAGCAATCCCGTTCGCAACCGCGACAACTCATCCAGTCGCTTCCCAACGGAGGGATCCGCCGACATTGCGTCTTCTAATTGACGTACTTCGTCGTCGGACAGTACGCCATCTAGCATACCGCTCAAGAGTTCGTCAATCATTGGGTGTGGGGATTTCATGAGGCCTTAAAACCGGTGGTTTGGTTACCTTGTTCGGAGTATTCGGATGACCCGAAAGTTCCTAGCGTTGCTATAGAATACAGCAATTGAAAATGCTTTTCTTGGAAAGTAGTTTTAAACACGACTTCGCTTGCATTGATTTTTTAAACAACCAGCGTTTCGGTTGTTTTCCCAGCTCGAGAGCGACAACATCGCCCAGAGGCGGCCGAACGGGTGGCGTGCCATCCGTCCGCTTCGAAAAAAGCGCACCTTTCTGTTCATCACTTTCGACGCAAGGCCCCTTGATGCCGACTCGTCGGACGACCTCCTTAGGATCGATCGACCAGCTAGCCGAATTTACTAATCGCCTCAAGTACAGCTGGCCCCGGCATTCCGTTCATGAGGGATCCGGCCGGTCGGATCGAGAAAATCATGGATCCGACGGGCAATACGATCCTATGTTGTTTTTGGAGGATGTGAACGCCGATTGTGTTGACGAGGTGGGCGTTTGCGAAGCGGCCGCTTGTTTCTCGTTTCGCCGCGTTCGACTTGAAACTTTGGCTGTGGCAACTCGGACGCGATCAATTGAATCTCGTCTGCCGACAAGTCCGTGCGCATGGTTCCAACACCGCGATAAATTGGCATGCCTTGCTCAATGGACAATACTTCGCGACGTGAACGACCAAACTCATCGTCAGGCCAGCGACCTTCTATCTCTCGCCATTCAAACATACGGCTCATAATGAGCGATATGTAATCCCAATACTCTCGACGATCGGACTGCAGAAACACTTGCCCCGTGGTCGTTAAACGATTGTGCATCCAAACCAAGAAATCCGCCGTCATCATTCGACGACTCGATTGGTTCGGATCAGCGAAAGGTTGCGGATGGTAAATATGGATTTCGTCAACCGAACTAGGTTGTAGGTAGTTCGCCAGGAATCGCCAACCGTCGCAAACAGCAAATCGTAAGTTGGAGAGTCCACGCTGATTTCCGCGTCGCGTCCCATATCGAACAACCGCTGGCAATATGTCGATTGCTAAATGGTCCCAATCCGGTCTTCGTACCGCCGAGGAAAGCGCGAATCGACCATTCCCACACCCAATGTCGATTGCAACAGGTGCGACCCGCCCAAAGATTGCCCCAATGTTGAGCGGCTCATTCTCGGGAAGCTTTTTGATGGCTGTTTGGACCCAAAGTTCTTTTTCCAGAATCTTGCCTGGAATCGGTGTGCCCATTTCGTATTCGATGTCACCCGGTAACAACTCGGTCGGCGAGGAATTGTTTTCATAGCGTTTGCTCATTGGCGGCTACAACTCAGGCTCTATCGATGCGGCCATACTGCCCGTCGACTTGGTACTAAAAGGATCGCGACCAAAACCACGGATCTGGTCTCGTTTAAGCTCGGCATGCTCTCGCGTTGTCGTTAAGCAAATCGCACGGCCGGTCCTATCAACTTCTTCCGCAATACGTTTTCCGTCCGCTTGCGATAGCCGGAACAAGTTCTTCATCATTTCGATGACGTACTCGAATGTGTGGTTGGGATCATCCCAAAGTATCACGTGGTAGCGGGGTTGTCGCTTGGCTTTTGGCTTTTGATTCTGCGGACGCACGATCGGCTCGGCGACGGCTGTGTCGGAATCCGTCATGGGTTGTTTCCCTTTGTGTTGAAATGTTGTTGACGTTGAAAAACGTGTTGTTGAATGAACAGGAATGCGACGATCGCGAAAATCAGCAGTGCCGTCGCAGCCTGCACAATAGTTACAGCTCGATTATATTGTAAATGTAGCGTAGGTAGTCTTGGCAAGCACAATTCGTACAAAACTTATAACCGAACATGACCGATTTTACTTCCATCGATCGCTACTTGCAGAAAAATCGACAGAGTCAATTGGACGAACTTTTCGAATTGCTTCGAATTGCTAGCATCAGTGCGGACAGCAGCAAGCGACCGGAAATGACCGAAGCCGCGAACTGGGTTCAAGCGAAATTGGCCTCGGGCGGACTTAAGACTCAGTTGATTTCAGGGGACGGGCCGTCGCTGGTATACGCTGAAACAGAACCAGTTCCTGGGAAACCCGTCGTTCTTGTCTATGGACACTATGATGTTCAGCCGGCAGATCCACTGAATTTGTGGCATTCCCCCCCTTTCGAGCCGGTAGTTAAGGACGGGAACATCTACGCCCGCGGTTCGACCGACGACAAAGGGCAGATGATGACGCACATCCAAAGCGTGATTGCCTGGCAACGATGCAACCAAAAACTCCCTCTTCAAGTGAAATTCTTGATCGAAGGACAAGAGGAAAGCGGTAGCGAAGTCCTCGAAACCAAGCTCCCCGAAATTGCAGACCAGATTGCGAGCGATGTCATTGTCATTTCAGATTCGTCGCAGTATGCCCAAGGGCAACCGGCAATCACTTACGGTTTACGAGGGATAGCGTACTACGAGATTCGCGTCTATGGCCCCAAAGCGGACTTGCACTCCGGGTCCTTTGGCGGGGCCGTTACCAATCCAGGTCTTGCGCTTGCACGGATACTCACCGAAATGAAAACTCCGGACGGCAGAATTCAATTGCCCGGCTTTTATGATTCCGTGGTAGACCTCGAAGCCAGCGAACGCGAGATGTGGCAACAGCTGAACTTTTCGGACGAAGCGTTCGCCGAACAATTAGGTGTGGATGCGTTGACGGGTGAAACGGGCTACACCACACTCGAACGACGATGGGCTCGCCCAACGTTGGACGTCCATGGCTTGCTCGGTGGCTATCAAGGGGAAGGGGGCAAGACGATCATTCCATCGTGGACAGGCGCCAAGATAAGTTTTCGATTAGTGCCCAATCAACACCCCAAGGCTGTTACCGAACAACTTCGATCCTTTCTCGCGCAACATGCACCGCCGGGTGTGCGCATTGAACTGATCGATCTGCATGGCGGTCGCGGCGTAATGGCCGACCCCAAGTCTCCGTTTATGAAGGGGGCTATGCGGGCCGTCGAAGAAGGCTTCGGTGTAAAGCCCGTATTGATCCGCGAAGGTGGCTCGATCCCCATCGTTGCGCAAATGGTTGAGGCGACCAATGCCGACGTGCTCTTGTTGGGTTGGGGGTTGGACGACGACGGAGCGCATAGTCCAAACGAAAAATTCTGCTTGGAGGATTACTATCGAGGAATCCGAGCCAGCACGAGACTCTGGCACCACCTAGCTCAAGCAGGCTAGCTCAAGCAGGCTAGGCGTCATATGTAGCCGCGTAATCGCAATGTTGAACCCATACGCATTGGACAGGCTCCCCCGCGCCATCGCGTTACCATGGCGCGCTATTCGTTTCAAGCAACCTATCCTACTCTCGCTTTTGGATACGAACCCAACAGATCCAGCCTGAGCGCCGTGCGACCGAGCGACTGCAATGCCGCTTGAACGTTTGGTTGTAATTCGTGACCTTCCAGCTCGACGAAGAAATAGTATTCGCTAGTGACACCTGGAACTGGAAAGGATTCGATCCAAGTCAAATTAAGACCGTTGTCTCGCAACAAAACCATGACGTCAGCAAGTGCCCCCGGTTTGTGTGGCACTTGAAACATGATCGACGTTTTGTCATCTCCCGTTTGCGGAACAAGTTCATTCCCAATGATAACGAATCGTGTGACGTTGTTGGGATTGTCTTCAATCGAGGCGGCGATGAGATCAAGCCCGTGGGCAATGCCGGCCTCTCGCGATGCGACTGCAGCCGCGTTCGGAGTCTCAGCAGCTATTTTGGCTGCGGTGGCGGTGCTTGCGACCTCCACCCATCGCGCCTCGGGAAGATGGCTCCCAAGCCACGCGCGGCATTGCGAAAGCGCTTGCGGTTTGCTGTAGATTTCGCGAATCTCCTCCCGCTTGCATTTCGCGAGTAGATTGTGATGAATGGGTAACAGTACCTCGCCGCAGATCCTCAGAGGCGTCTTGATAAACATGTTGAGGGTGTCAACGATCCGTCCATCTGTCGAGTTCTCAATCGGGACGACTCCATATTTTGCGTGGCCACGTTCGATTTCTTCGAACACCGCTCCGATGCTGCTCACAGCCTGCAAGCCATCTATTGGGCCGAAGTACTTAGCGGTCGCAGAATACGAATACGAGAACTCAGGCCCAAGAAACGCAATCGTCTGGCGGACCACTGCCATGTGGTAGGTCAGGCCAGAGACAAAACGCAGCAGTCGGCCCCCGAATTCGTCCTCCGGTCCAACGGCTTGCAAGGATTGCATTTCTCGCAAGCTCGCGAAACCGCGACCCTCTTTCTGCGCTTCCTGGCTAGCATGAGCCAGCAGAGTGCACCTCTCCTTGGCCAATTCAAGTATCTTCGTGTCGATTTCGTGAAGCTTTTCGATCAAGTCCATCTCCTCGGCCGAACGAGTGAAAAACGGGTTGTTTTCTGTCAAATTGGCGTTCAAGGGGCTAGGACTCGCCGTAGGTATCAGGCATTTTAGTTTTTGCTGGCGACGCAAGTCTCTACCATTAAAGACTTTGCGATACTTTTCTCGTAGGCAGGCATTTAATTGGCACAATGATTGCTCAAATGGCCTGCGTAACCACCGATGGCTACCTCCCCTACTAAAATTGCAATCGCACTTAACCCCGTCAACATCGTAACGCAGAGGAATCACTTATGGCATCAGGCGAAAAAATTATTGGGATCGACTTGGGAACAACCAACTCCGTCGTTGCTGTCATGGAGGGATCAGAGGTCAAAGTCATTCCGAATGCGGAAGGCAATCGACTCACACCTAGCGTCGTGGCTTTCACCGACAAAAGCGAGACGATCGTGGGCGAACCAGCTCGTCGACAAGCAGTAACCAACCCCCGTCGAACCGTCTCATCGGTTAAACGTTTCATGGGTCGCCGGCACTCCGAAGTCGAGTCGGAAGAACGAATCGTTCCGTACCAGGTCGTGGGGGGATCCAACGAATACGTTAAAGTCCAAATCGGCGATCAACAATTTACGCCGCAGGAAATCTCCGCCAAGGTTCTTCGCAAACTCAAAGAAGCAGCCGAGTCCTATCTTGGCCACCGCGTTAGCAAAGCGGTTATTACGGTTCCAGCATACTTCAACGATGCTCAACGACAAGCGACCAAGGACGCGGGGCAGATCGCAGGCCTCGAAGTCGCACGGATCATCAATGAGCCAACCGCTGCCGCTCTCGCCTATGGTTTGGACAAGACCAAAGACCAAAAGATTATCGTCTTTGACTTGGGCGGTGGTACCTTTGACGTTTCTGTTCTCGAAGTTGCAACGAGCACCGACGAAGAAAATAACAGCAAGGTTTTCGAGGTCATCAGCACCAGCGGCGATACGCACTTGGGAGGCGATGACTTCGATCAGCAACTCGTGAATTATGTTGCTACCCAATTCCAAAAAGACAATGGTATCGATTTGCGCAAAGATGCCATGTCGTTGCAGCGACTGCAAGAAGCTTGCGAAAAGGCCAAGAAGGAACTTAGTAGCTTGCCGCAGACCGATATCAACTTGCCATTCATCACGGCGGATGCTTCTGGACCGAAGCACTTGCAAATGTCGATAACACGCAGCACTTTCGAGGGGCTTGTCGATGAACTCATCGAAAGATGCCGCAAGCCGGTCATGCAAGCGCTTGCGGATGCCAAGATGAAGCCATCCGATATCGACGAAGTCGTATTGGTCGGAGGATCCACGCGTGTTCCGAAAGTGCGTCAGATCGTCAAGGACATCTTTGGTAAAGAGCCACACCAAGGAGTCAACCCAGACGAAGTCGTCGCTGTAGGGGCTGCCATCCAAGGTGCAGTACTTTCGGGAGATCGACGGGATATTCTGCTGCTCGACGTGACACCGTTGACTCTCGGTATCGAAACCGAAGGGGGTGTGTTGACCGCCTTGATTGAACGCAACACAACGATTCCGGTCGAAAAGAAGCAGACGTTCTCGACTGCTGCCGACGGCCAAACCGCAGTGACCGTAAGTGTGTTCCAGGGAGAACGCAAGATGGCACAGCATAACCGATTGCTCGATCAATTCAATCTTGAAGGGATCGAATCCCAAGCACGAGGTATGCCTCAAATCGAAGTGAAGTTTGATATCGATCAAAACGGAATTTTGAACGTCTCGGCCAAAGACCTCAAGTCCGGTAAGCAGTCGAGCGTAAAGATTGAACAATCGAGCGGATTGAGCAAGGATGAGATCGAGCGAATGCGTCGGGAAGCTGAGACGAATGCGGATGAAGACAAGAAATTCGTCGAACTGGCGGAAGCAAAGAACCGAGCAGAAAACACGATTTATGGGCTTGAAAAAGCGATCAAGGATCAAGGCGAGAAACTGAGCGCCTCGGACCGAGAGCCACTTGAAATGGCCATCAAGAAAGCTCGCGAATCCATGGCATCCAACGATGCGGCTGTGATCAAATCCGCCACAATGGAGCTTGAGCAATCGGCACAAGCGTTTCGTTCAACCCTCGGACCGCAAGCGAGCGCAGCACCGGCAGGTGAGAAACCAGCCAAAGCGGAAGGCGACGACGACGCTATTGATGCCGAGTTCGAAGTCAAGAACTAGTGCGACTGGAGTGTATGAGTGGGATAAGCTTGCGGTCTGTCGAGCGGAAGCTGACAGGCAAGCGTATCCCACGGATCGAGCGATCCCTTACAAGGATCGCTTGATGGCGGGAGCGACGATTCTCAGTCGACCCAATTGCTGTAGATCCTCTCGGCTAGCGTTGCTCTCGTTCGCTTCCATGCGAAAAATCTCCCCACGTTGTATAGGTCTCGATTGCGATCGATGGACTGCAATCGAACGAGAGTCCTGCGAAGCAAACGCGCCGTCGATTACAACCAACGCGACCTCAGAGTTTCGGCGTTCTGGCAGAAGACCGAAATTATAACTGCCCACCATCGCGACACACCCGTCGACGAGTGATTTTGCGTGCAGGATATTGCTTGGTAAACGCTTCCACTTCGCCGTGCAACAGCCGGATCGATTCAGCGAATACTCTGCCGTTATCTGCCCAAAGCAGAGCTAGGACAAACGCTACCGAAAGAAGCAATTTGCGAGCGCGGGACAATATGATAAATCCGTGAATATACCCTAAAGAAAGCGCAGCCTTGGTCGCGGTTGTTTAAACGCGCCGCAAAGTCAAGTAAAGTATTTCCTAAGCCCGGCGACCTCGAATAATCTACGCAGCCAATTTTCTTCGATTTCAGCATTTGCTTTCTGCGATTACGGATTAGAACGGATCGGCGGAAACCTGCGGTTGCTATCGCGAAAGTAGCAGGTCACACAAAGTAGCAGCAGGCGAACTCCTTGAAGCAGAGATTTGGACGACGCAAAAAGGATTCATCCATGAATAGCAGCATTGATGCAGAAGGACCGATGAATCGGGACGAGGAGCAACTTTGGTTCCGTAATGGAACCATCCTGCTCATCGTCTTCTTTGTGTTGTGCGGGGGCGGATTGGCCTGGTCGCAGTGGAGGGTGAAACGTGCTGACCGTCTGGCAATGAGATCTTGGTTGTCTCCCAATGAGCCGGATCCTGCCGTAACTGCTGCCGAAATCGTGGATACTCAAGACGCAACACAAGTTTCTGTCGGAATCTACTTGGAACGAATTCCAAGTCTCTCGATGAAGGAGATGGTTTGGACCGTGGTTTTCGATGTCTGGTTTCGTTGGCGCGGACCTTCCTCTAGCCCCGCCGAAAATCTGGTCGTTGTCAATGGTTCCATCGAGTCAAAGGAAAGACAAGCGGAACACCATGACGGAGAAGACCACTACGAACGTTATCAAATGGAAGCAAAAATCACAAAGTCCTTTTCGACTAAGCAATTCCCTCTCGACGAACATCTCCTTTTGCTCGCATTAGAAAACGGCGAATCGGTCCGACAAAGAATGGTGTTTGTTCCCGACACAGAGAACTCCAATACGAGTTCGCGTGTGGTTGTTCCAGGCTACGTACTTTCGAATTGGAGCTTGATAGAAAAACCCCACTCCTATAAATCAACACGCGGCGATCCCCGACTCATCAGCCCAAGCAAATCGACCTTCTCACAAATTCGCTTTGGCTTAAACCTGGGTCGATCGGGGTGGGGACTGTACTTGAAAATGTTTCAGGCCCTGTACGTCGCGGTTGCGATCGCCTTTTTATCATGCTTCATCAAACCAACATACGTCGATCCACGATTTGGGCTAGGCGTAGGTGCCTTGTTTGCCGCAGTCACCAATTTCTATCTTGTAAACAGTTTCGTTCCCGACACTGGCGAGCTTGCATTGGCGGATGTGGTGAATTTGCTCGGGACCCTGACGATTTTGGTAACTTTGGTCGAATCAACGTTTTCGCTATACCTGTACGACATCTGCGGCGAGCAAGACCTTTCGAAACGCTTGGATCGGATGTCATTCAAGGTCATGCTAGGTGGGTTTCTCAGCGCCAATCTCGCATTGATCCTCGCGGCCGCATTGTAGAACAATTGTCCCAATTGTTTTGCTCTCATTACCGGTAAACACGTTCCTCGCAAGCGGTTAGCCAACTCGTATTGCTTTTTTGGAGACGTTTTTCTACAAGCCAATGCATGCAGGAATACACCATCCAACGAAGCGCTCGACGATGCCACAAGGCAAATCGCCCGTTCGAACCGAACGAGCGATACTATTCCGTCGTGCTTCAAAAAGGGAGTGAATTGGTCCGGCTAGACCTCAGTAAAGAACATTGGAACGGACCACAAGAGGGTACTGTCGGATGGTGGGCGAGCCAAATGCCCGCTAAACCGACAGGCAAACTCACCCTTGCACCAACCCAAGTACTCTTGGACGCGCTTGAACGATTGTGTGAGCAGCCAGAGGATTGCGAACTCGCATACCTGCTCTCGTTGCTATTGATCCGCCGGCGTATCCTGACCGAACAAGATGGCAACGTTCCCTCGGATGAGGATACGTATCTCCACCTCCACCATGGACAACACGGGCGAACATTTACGGTCCAAATCTGTCACCCCGATTCTGAAAGTGCCGAACATCTTCAACAAAAATTGATCGAACTGCTTTACAGTGAATCGTAACCCGCAGCATATCTCATCCGAAACGGATAAGCCAAAAGCTCAAACAGCATTGCAATGCTTGGCGATGATCTTGTTAGCGTTTGTCGCTTGCGGCGCCACCTGCATTCCCAAAAGAACGATTCCAGATTTTCAGCCTCAGCCGATGTTTGCTGCCCCTCCGACACTCGATCAATTGGTCGAGGTTCTCAATCGAACGCGAAACGTCCAGTCCCTGCAATCGAATTCGGTTAGCGTGACGCTCAACAACGAACGATCCATCAACACCAACGTAACTTGGGCTCGCGCAAAGAAGTTTCGCATGACCGCAAGCATTGCCGGCGGAGTGGCTGGAATCGACATCGGTAGCAACGAGGAAGCGTTTTGGTTGACAATGCGAAATTTTGGGACTACGCCCGAAATGGTTTTTGCTAGACACGACGAATTCGAATCACAAGTGGAACGTCGCATACTGCCTGTTTCCCCGGTCTGGCTAATCGAGGCCATGGGAATCAGCGAGCTCAATCCAAGTCAACTTGTGCAAAACCCGATCACCCGCGCCGATGGTTTGGTCGAAATGACGTCCTCGGTTCCAAGTCCAATTGGCGCCTATGCTCGAACGCTCGTTGTCGATCCTAAATTCGGATATAGCAGACAAGTTTTTCTGCGTGATCCTACAGGCCGACTCGTGGCGAACGCTCAACAGTCCAAGCATCAATACTATCCTTCGATTCAAACATCGTTGCCCCATGAGATCAAAGTGCAATTAATTCCGGCTGGCGATCCCACTTTGGAATTAGATATTTCTATAGGTGCTTACCTTGTGAACGGCCTGTCAACTGATAACACCTCTCAATTTGCATTACCCAACATGAATGCCTTTCGTGTTCATAATCTTGCTAAACCTCAAGCGAGCACTCCACCGGCAGTCGCACCACCTCAATCCAATGATCCTCGCAGTGCGTACCGTGGGGTCCCATGGGATGAACGAACGGCTCGATGACCGCGATTTGTGTAACGCGAAAAAGTGATAAGACGATGGTCAAACTAACGATCCCAAGGCTCTCCACCTGGACGATTCGCAAGAAACTGCTTGTCTCCGTGGTCGTATTGGGAATCGTGGTTGCCGTTCTCGGGTATAGCAGTTTTCGAGGAGTGTATGCCTATCGAGATCTTGCAAACACGCTCAGTAGCCGCGCATCCGAGATGCCCCTCACCACCGAACTGACGCGAGCCATTGACGAACTTCGGATTGGGTTTCGTCGCCTTGACATCAACCAACCGATGGAGATCAAACAATTCCCTGTGCCGTTTAGCTTAGAAGCACGCCGTTCCGAACTTCGCTTTCAAGAACAACTTCAACGCGTGCGGCTTGTTTTGGCTCGTTACAAGTGGTGTTTGGAACGTTCTGGCATGGACGATCCCTTTTTATCCGATCGGACCGACGAATTCAGAAAGACGTTAGAGCTATCCGAATTGCTTAACATTATTGCCCACAGGCACGGAGATCTCTTGGAGTCGGGTAGCGACGCATTTGTGGTCGATCAAATGCAGGACATTGAACAGCTTTCTAATCTGGCGCATTTACTGCCTACCAAGCTTACCGAGAAAATGGCGAGCTTTAAGGACGAGGTTCGATCTCGATATCGGACTTGGATTATCATGGCTTGGAGCAGTGCCTCGTTGGCTGCGATCCTGTTGGTTGGGCTCATTACCTATGCACGTATCGCTGTCATAAGACCGTTCAAGGAATTGCTGGCCGGATCACGCCGCGTTGCCTCAGGCGATTTCTCGCATCGTATTCATGTTGACAGCAAGGATGAATTGGCCGAGTTGGCGGACGCGATCAACTTGGGGGCAGCGAGTTTTTTGAATATTCAACGCGACCTCAATGAACAAGTGCGAGAACGATCTCAGGAAGTCATCCGCAACGAACAATTGGCAAGTGTCGGCTTTCTTGCCGCCGGAGTAGCGCACGAGATCAACAATCCATTGGCCTCCATTGCTTGGAGCGCAGAAGCTCTCGAATCGCGATTGCATCGGATTCTTCACCCCATTGAATCGACCGACGCAGTAGCTGGACAACCATCCGGATTGGAAGCCGCTCAGGGGGTCGACTTGAACACGCTTCGAACCTACCTGCGACGCATTCAAGATGAAGCCTTCCGTTGCAAAGGAATTACCGAACGGTTACTTGACTTTTCAAGGCTCGGGACCGACCAACGCAAGCAAGCGATCGACATAAATGAGGTTGTCCAAGACGTCGTCGATATGGTACGACACCTTGGTCAATTCCGAGCTCAGAAGATCGAATTTCAACCGCGACCGATGCCCATGATCGCTTGGGCAAGTCCACAAGAAATGAAACAGGTCATTCTGAACCTACTCACCAATGCTCTCGAATCCTTGGATCCTGGCCGCAACGATGGATTCGTTCGAGTGACGGTCGAGGCGCTGAGCGACTCCGTCCGTTTGGTCATCGATGACAACGGTTGCGGCATGTCCGAAGAAGTGCTTCAGCATTTGTTCGAGCCGTTCTTCACACGCCGACGCGATGGTCGTGGAACTGGACTTGGACTCCCTATCACCAGTCGCATCATTGCCGATCACGGCGGTCGAATCACTCCCAAAAGCCAGGGCGCAAATCAAGGCTCTCGCATTGAAGTAGTCTTACCCAGTCAACCCGCTAGCAACTCATCTTATGACACAATCCATGAAAAACTCACAGCATAGCCCGCTTTCGATTTTATTTGCTGACGACGAACCTTCGTTGCAGGAACTGATGCGAATGGAGTTGCCACATCTCGGGCACCGCGTCACCGTTTGCCCCGATGGGCACACGGCTGTCGCTGCGCTCGAACGAGAGTCGTTCGATTGCTTGATCGTAGATTTGGATATGCCGGGCATGAATGGTATCCAAGTCATCGAACGAGCCGCCACGCTGTCACCTGCTACAGAATCCATCGTCCTAACAGGCAAGCAATCGCTTGAGTCCGCAGTGGCTGCGTTGCGATTTGGCGTGATCGATTATCTGAGCAAACCCTGCCGGCTCTCTGAACTGCAGACCCTGCTTCAACGCGTCGCTGCACGCCGTGCGCTCAAACGACAATCGGCTGCCATCGATCGCTCCAACAACGCTTCGCCGTCGGCCTCTCGTCGTTTGATTGGTAGCTCAAAAGCCATGTCCGACGTGCTGCAACTCATCCGCAAGGTAGCACCGACACAAAGCACCGTTTTGATCCGAGGGGAAACCGGTTGTGGAAAAGAGCTTGTGGCCCGTGGCGTCCACGATGAAAGCTTGCGGAAAGACAAAGCGTTCGTTGCAGTCAATTGCGGAGCGTTGCCGGAGCATTTAATCGAAAGCGAACTGTTCGGCCACAAAAAGGGTTCCTTCACCGGTGCAGACTCTCAGCGAGAAGGACTTTTCGAAGTGGCCAACGGCGGCTCCATTTTCCTCGACGAAATCGGTGAATTGCCTTTGTCCATGCAAGCAAAACTTCTGCGAGTATTGGAGAGTGGCGATATTCGGCGGGTCGGCGACAACCAAACACTTCATGTGGACGTGCGGGTTATCTGCGCAACACATCGCGATCTGGACAGCATGGTAGAGTCCGGAACTTTTCGGGAGGATTTGATGTTTCGCATCAATACCTTTGAGATTCACGTGCCCGCCCTTCGCGAACGGATGGAAGATGTCATGCCCCTTGCTCGACATCTGTATTTGAGACATCGACCCGAACATGCGTCGATTGAGAACGTGTTCGCAGACGAAACAATCCAGATACTCAAACAGCACCCCTGGCCAGGCAATGTAAGAGAATTGGCCAACGTGGTCGAACACGCGACTATCCTATGCGATCATCCACCGATTTTACCTGAGCATTTGCCTCGCCATTTTTCGGACAAGCGAGTGAAACGCGAAATCAAGGGGGCGACCATTTCGATCAGCCCACTGAGCCTGAAAGAGATGGAGTTGGTTGCCGTGCAGGAAGCTATTCATCGTCATCAAGGAAACAAACCCGCTGCTGCGGAGGAGTTGGGAATCAGCCTTAAGACGCTTTACAACAAACTCAATCAAAGCGACCTTGCCAACAAGAAGCCAGCTTAGTAAATCCTTCGTTGTGCGACGTTCCGCGTCGCAGTATCCAAGACGGCTCCGCTTCGCAAAAATCACGACGGCGGAGCGTCGTGCAACGAAGTTTGGACTCGCCACTAGCGTTACAAATGCTTTTCGACAAACGCCCATGCAGCTTCGTCATTGAATTCGTGGCCCCCTTCAAAGACGATATGTTGGAAACGGTCGCTCAAATGCAGTTTCTCGAAATACGCTGCCGCGCGTGGAGCTAGACTCGTCCCTTTTTCACGATGAGAAGCGTTGTCCTTTGTGCCAGCTTGGATTTGATGGGCTCTTGGACAAATCAAGGCAACCAAGTCCGCGTCGTTAAATAAAGTCAACCGATTCATAAATCGGAAGTCGGAAGGGACCGAGAGCTCGTCCTGCTCGTAGCGCCCTTCTTGAACGCCAAAGTAACAGCTTGACACAGAAACTTTGATCCGAGTGTCGATGGCAGGCGTCACTTGGGCATAGTATCCACCGTAGGACAGGCCCACCATGCCGATGCGCGACGAATCCACTTCTGGACGATTTGCTAATTCATCGATCGCATAAGTAATCTTGGCGATCTCGACCGCAGTAATGCTGGTACCGATCAATCGCAATCGGTCATCGATCTGGCGTCGAATATCTGGAGGGTACTCCTCGGCCCGGAACAAGTGCTGAGGCGCATAGACGACATATCCACGCTTCACCGCACCCCGAACCATGTCGTGATAGTTGGCTCCACCGTTGAAAAGCGCAACTTCTGGAGATCCACCCCCACCATGCATCGATATCATCAACGGCGCCTTGCCGCGAATCGACTTTGGAACAATGTAAATCCCTTCGGAATGCACGTCAGGCAGCACCGGAATCATGGCTCGATAGTAAATTCCAAGCTGGTCTTCACCCATTTGCGTGAAGGTGGCCGACTCTTGTGGTCGCTGACCGGGAGGTGGGTAGCCTATGGATTCGCAGAATGCCTTGCGAAGCGGCATGGCAGATTGTTCAAAGGCTTGAGACGACGCGAAGTTCGGTTGGAAAAGGTCTGCAAAGCGCGTTGTATCTGCAGCCATGCTTTTGATGTACGCATTCAACTCGCGAGCTTGCTCGGTGCGTAGCGGATTGGAGTCCGCAACTTTTTGGTTGAAGTAGCTCTCCTGCACGTCGCGAACTGGCTGTGCCCGCAAGCTTGCATTTAGGCTCACTAGCGAAGCCAGAAAGGCGAAAAATGTTTGATTGGATAGTCGCATCGGGATTGCCTTCAAGTAAATGCATGTTTCTGTGGTGGATGCCAGTTTCCTTTTCGTGGAATCTTGCAGTACACTGGACAGACATGTCAACACATGCCCTTGCCAATGCAACTTCAACCCCGCCGTTCTGGTGCCAACCATGCAGACTCTGTCTAAAGCCGCTCTTCTCGTTGCAGTATGTGCAACTCTTTTTTCGAATGCAACAGCCCAGCAGCCGACCGCAAAGAAAGATGGCAAGCTATACGAGCTGCGTTTCTACACCACGAATCCAGGCAAGCTGCCGGATCTGCATGCTCGGTTTCGCGATCACACGTTGAAGCTGTTTGAAAAGCATGGCATGGAGAACATCATCTACTGGAACGTGATCGATGGGGCAGCGAAGAGCGACGACGATAAAGACAATATGCTCATCTACATTATCGCCCACAAAGACGAAGCTGCCAAAGACGCGTCTTGGAAAGCCTTCATCGCGGACCCTGAGTGGAAAGCGGTGGCAGCCAAATCCGAGGAAAAGGGTAAGATCTTGGCCAAAGCTCCTAGCGCTATCTTCATGCGGGAGACGGATTTCTCTGCCATCGACGAGCCCGTCAACAAAAAATCGGATGCCCCCGCGCGACTTTGGGAACTACGGCAATACAACGATGGGCCCGAACGCGTGCCGCATACCGTGGATCGGTTTGGTTCAGGCGAAAAGGAAATCTTCACCAAGCATGGGATGCAAACAGTCAAGTTCTGGACTGCGACGGACAACAGTGCCTTTATCTATCTGTTAGCCCATAAAGATAAAGCATCCTCCGACGAGTCTTGGAAAGGATTCCGAAGCGAGTTTCCTGAGTTCATGAAAAAGTATCGCGACTCCCATCCAAATCTTCCGGCGGGTCGTGGTAGTGGAAATGACGTTCGCTTTCTTGTCACAACCGATTACTCGCCTCGTAAGTAACACCATGAAACTCACTTGCTTTATCTTGCTTGCGGCCTGTCCTTTTGCCGGAACTGCTGTTGGGGATGACCTTCGCCTTCCAACGCCGATCGCCCACTGGAAACTCGATGACGAGGGGCGCGAGGCTCGCGATAGCGCAGGGGGACATCATGGTGTGAACCACAATGCAAAATCACACGAAGGGAAAATCGGCAAGGGACTGCTCTTTGACCGCGCGAAGGGAGACCACGTTAGCATCCCCTATTCCCCGGATTTCGAGATCGGAACGTTTACCGTTTCCGCTTGGGTATGGCTCACCAAGGAGCCGACTTTCTCAGGAATCCTCGGCTCACGGGCCGGGGGTGAATTCAATTTCGATATGAAAGTGAATGCGGACAAGGTTCACGGTGACATTGGCGATGGCAGTCGCTGGATCGACACAAAGGTAAACTTTTACAAGAACAATACAGGCAGCAACGGACAAGGTGGCGACCTCGCATTACAGCGTTGGTATCTCGTTACGTTCGTCGTCGACAACCAGCGCAAGGAGTGCCGGCTCTATCTCGATGCAGATCTCAAGAAGACAATTCCGTTCAGCGGCGAGCCCCGCCTAATGCGATCTGGCCAGACCATTCAAATCGGCAATACCGGGACGGATGAGTATATGGACGGCGTGATCGACGATGTTCGTATTTGGAAGCAAGCGCTCACCAGCGAACAGGTTCGCAAACTAGTTGATGGTGCGTGATTCGGATTCATGCATTCGCCCCGAGTGGGGCAGCGACATCACAGCCCAGGGCAGAGTGTAGCGATGGAAAATCGCGAAACGCCGCCCTGGGTTGCAGGGGCGAACGGTTTGCAGCCCTGAGAGGCTGAAAGAGCGTCACGGCATAATCGTTTTGCCCTTTCAGGGCGATTATGCGTTGTTGTGGGAACGAACCCAGGGCGGCGCTTCGCTCTGCCCTGGGCTGAGATGTTTAAGCCCGTTGGGCTAAAAAACCACAATAGACGAGAGTCTTATTTGGGCCGACTTAGATACGTAGCCCCAGTATGAACATAACAATTAGCTCATTCAAACGATTCCACGAACGAGACTACTGGGCTCGACGGGCTGGGCGCAATGGCGCGAAATCCATCTTCAATTCGGCTCCTTTGAGCGAGTCGAATTTCTTCTTTTGTTCGTCCGACATGGTAGCCATCAAAGTCGCGTTCTCTTTGTCGGTGAACTTAGTGATCGCTGCTTGGCGTTCTTCTTGGCTCAAGTCCCGCAAGCCTGCCATCGCCTCACGTCGAGCCGCTCGATTCGCATCGTTCGCGGATTTCAGCTTGGTGACTTGTTCCTCCCCGAGTTGCATAGCCTTGGCGATCTCTGTATCCATCAACGCAGCAGCACCGTTGGCTTGCGCAATCAGTCCGTTCATTCGCGTCTTCTGGGTGTCATCCATTTTCGCAAGGAGCTCAGCATCAAACTCCGTATTCATTTTTGCCATCTCGGCTTGCATGGCCGCCCAATTACCGCCTCCGCCAGGTCCGCCAGCAGAAGCTCGCTTTTCTCGCTGTTTTGCTAGTAGATCCGTTGCTAATTTCTTCTGGGCGTCGTTTAGCTTGAGTTCTGCTTGAACCTCTGGCAGCGTCGCGAGTTCATATCGAGTCCTGGAAGTTGGCCCTCGACCGCCACCACCGCCACGTTGGGCGAATGCAATATCTGCAGTTGCAGCAACCGCGACCAATCCACAGATTGCCAAGGAAAAATGTCTGGAGAGAAACATCATCAACCTCAATCTACCCAAAGGGGTACAAGTTCAACTTTTCTCGAACACCAGAGGCCAAGGTGACCACTCGCAATTGTCCGAGAGGGTTTTGTTGTTCCATGGTTATAGCAGATAAACGGACACTTACCGCCCTTACCCAATAACGACATCACTAAAGCAACAAGCCGGTGAGCGAGGTATTGCAGTCGGCTCCTCGTTTACAAGCGTTCGCCGAATAGTGTCGAAAAATCTTATTCACTTCGCCGACAAGGCAAACAGGGTATTCGAGGATCGAATGAATAGGAATCCATCGGAAGCGGCGGACGTTGCCCAGAATCGCGATTCCTCTTTTGGCGGTAATTTGTTGACTCGAACGACCTCCAGTTTTGGTCCAGGCTTGAGAACGTGGGTGCTGCCGTTTTCGTCTGTGCAATAAATAAGTCCGTTGTTGACCCACGGCGAAGCCCAAAACGCTCCAGCATTTGGAATTCGTTCTTGATAGCGTACTTCACCGGTTTTTGCATCAACGCATGTTAGCTGCCCATCCCGCTGACCGAACAAGTAGACTTGACCCCCGATCATCATCGGTGAGGAACGTTGTGGACCAAATTTTTTCGTACTCCACAAAACACTTGAGTTCGATGCTTCGTTTTCTTTGAGACTGACATCACCCATTGCACCTGCTCGAACCGCCATCATCCCAGCCCCCTGGCGTCCTTGGTTTCCAACGATCAATACATCTGAGTCACCGGTTGGAGTCGAACAAACACCCCCGGCATTCAATGTCAATTGCCATAGCAATGAACCATCGTCGGGCTTATAGGATCGAATCGTCCTTCCGGCTGTAATCAACTCGGTTCGTTTCGCATTTTGCCAAATAATGGGTGATCCCCAGTTAGATGACTCATCGCGGTCCTTGCGCCACTTCTCCACGCCAGTTGCAATATCGAGGGCAACCAGAAATGATTTCTGATCGTTGTCGACTTGAAGGTACACCAAGTTGCCATGCATCACGGGCGAGCTCGATGTTCCCCAATTTAGTTGCATTGGGTAATTGCCAAGATCCTTTTTCCAAAGCTCGTTTCCATCCAGGTCAAAACAAACAAGCCCCATCATTCCAAAGTAAACCACCAAGTGCTTGCCATCACAAACAGGCGTTTCGGACGCATAGGTATTGTCTCGGTGGGTTCCTAAGCGTGGCTTGCCCTTGATAACACTCTTGGACCAAAGGGACTTGCCCGTGGTTTTGTCAAAACAGAGAACCTGCCAGTCATGCTCGGAGTTCATATCCTTGCGTCCAGCCGAAACAGACGTGGTTAGGAACAAACGTTCACCGACGACAATTGGGGCGGACCAACCTTCGCCCGGTACGGCGACTTGCCACTTGATTTGCGAATTCAAATCCCAAACCTCAGGGACGTTCTTTTCTAAAACGAACCCGTCGGAATTGGTGCCACGAAACTGGAGCGAATCATCGGCGGGCACTCGGGCGCCGAATAGGCAAACGGACAGGAACAGCAGAACGGATCTTGATCGGTACACGGTGATTGGCCCAAAAGGTGGAAATGGATTCGACTAGAAGAAGGGTTGGGTGGTCGCAATAGAATTGTAACGCACGTTACTTGAACACGCATGAGCCCAGTTCCTACCGCAACAGACGGTAATTTCTCAGGAAAGTTTCGACAACTTGAGCGAATTCGAGCCTGATCATTCCAATAGGGACCGAGACGATGAGGTCACTTGGCAATCCAAGTCTAAGAGAACATTTGAAACGAACCAACCGCTTCAAAGGCATTTTCAAAGTGCCGAATGTTGGGTCGCTGCGGTGAACCACCTAGTACAACTTCGATGACATCGGCTCTTCCTGCGGCATCAAGCAACCTGTGACGTTTCATATAAGTCATCGCCGTCCGTGAAATTTTTTCTTGTTTTCGGTCATCTACCGCATCGCTCGGGCCACCCGAATTTTCTAATTGCACGGCCCAGGTCTTCACTTCAACAAACACCACGACCCGCCGCTGCCAAGCCGCAATCAGATCGATCTCACCCGACTTGAGCCTAAACGATCGTTCGAGAATGAAGTAACCTTGCCGTTCCAGATAAATCGAGGCAATGCGTTCGCCATAAGCCCCCACCGACTCATTCTGTTTTCGCAAAGGATAAGGCTTAGCCAATCGCCACGTAATCCAATCCGATCGAAGCCTGTTCGCGAAGGCGCTTGACCAGTCAACGATCGGCTTGGCGAGATTCATTCGCGATCAATCCTCTCCGTCGAATTCTACATCCGTATCGATTTCATCGTCATCCTCGTCAAGATCCTTGTAATTCACCGGCGAGATAGCTTTCTTGAGCGTTTTGACCATGACATCGATCGGTGGTTCAAGTCCGGTGAAGAGTCGATATTGGTATGCGGCTTGTCGAACAAACATCTGCAGACCCGTAATGACTGGACATTGTGCTGCTCTGGCACCTTTGATAAAGAGCGTTTGTTCTGGATTGTAGATAGTATCAAATACCAACGTTCCGGACTTAAAGCTCCTAGCAGGAAACGGAGACTCATCCATTTCAGGAAACATGCCGACGGGTGTTCCGTTGACAATGATTTTGGGCTCGATCAGATGACGTTCTTCCCATGCAATCGACTTGCCATTAACGTGCTTAGCCAATTTTTCAGCAGACTCGCGGTTTCGACTTGCAATGGTTATCCAGGCTCTTCGTTGAGCTAGTCCGTACGCGATAGCTCGCGAGACACCGCCACTCCCTAAGATCAGAGCAGATTGTCTCTCGAATGGATCGGGTAGGCCAGTGAGCTTGGACATGGCTTCTGACAAGCAATCCATGGATGCGCGATAGTCGGTGTTGTAGCCGATCATCTCTCCTTCCGAAAACACGACTGTGTTACATGCGCCAATTCCTTGTGCTGCGGACTCCGCTTGGCTTAGCATCGGGAGAATCGTTTGTTTGTGCGGAATCGTGACGCTCAGCCCTCCGATTCGTTCCGATTGGCACCATCGTAAAAACATTTCTAGGTCCGCCGGCGCGACCTGAAACGGCACATAACGATAGTCTAAGTTGTTCGCTAAAAAGGACGCATTATGGATGAGAGGACTGTACGAATGCGCGACTGGATCCGCAACCACGCCATATAGCTTTGTTTCCGAAGTGATCGTATTGGCACGATAGACATTTTGCATTTGATCAAAGCTCAGTTGACCTGGAGCAACCCGCCTGTCCGCGTTGAAAACACAAAATGTAAAGGGTGCCCCATATCGCATTGCCAACACTCGCGTCGGTGTTCCGAATCCCCCCATGCTAATCCCAACTGTCGGGACCTTGGCAGTCTTCATCAACTGCAACATGCGAGCCGTATCACGGAACGAATTGGAGAACGCCGCGATTTTGACAATATCGGCATCAATCTTGCATAATCCCGCGTGCAACGTTTCAAGATCGGGCGGAGTACCTTCGAAGTTATGTAAACTAACGATGCGTTTGGTTTTTCCGTAACGCGGAATTTTGACCGCAGTATCCTCTTCCAAATCGACGTATTCGATTCCCATTGCAATCGCCGATCGCAAGAGCATCAATCGCTCTTCTTCCGAACGGTCCCATCTGCCACCATCTTCTTTGCGTCGGCAGGTAACTACGACGGGTGTCGGACGGTTTTTAAGCAATCGTGCGAGATCAATGCTTCTCCCAATATAGTCTAATCGTAGCTCTACAAGCTTGGCGCCAAGTTCTGCAACCTGAGCGTGCTCAGTTAGCACATGTTTGTGTCTGGTTCTCGCAATCGTAACGCAAAGCATACTGTCAATAGGATCTAGGAAAGAGGAGATTTTGGGCAGTAACCATTCTCAGCCAGAATAGCTTCCGAATGAATAGCTTCCGAATAAGGATAAACATCATGTCAACAAAGTCTTCGGAGTGCCAGTCCATGTCAAAAATCGTTGGAGCAATTCCGGACCAGGTTCGGTTAGAAAACTCTCAGGATGAAACTGCCAACCTTCGACTGCATATTCACGATGCCGAACACCCATAATAATCCGATTTCCGTTTCGATCGTGAACCCAAGCCGAAACCTCAAGGCAATTCGGCAAGCTTTCTGGCAAAATGACCAGCGAGTGGTATCGGGTTGCCACGAAAGGATTCTCGATGCCGGCAAACATACCTCGATTGTCGTGCTTAATTCCGTCCGTCTTTCCATGCATCAATTCCGGGGCTCGCACGATTCTGCCGCCAAAAGCCTGCCCAATCGATTGATGCCCAAGGCAGACGCCCAAAATGGGAAATTCGCGGTGCAATTGCTCGATCAGCGGAACGCAAATTCCCGCTTCGGTTGGCGTGCAGGGACCAGGCGACAAAATGATTCGCTCGGGCTGCATGGCCCTAATTTCATCAATCGTTATTTCATCGTTCCTGAGTGTTTGAACGTCCAACGTCGAATCGATCTCGCCCAGTCGTTGCACCAAGTTGTAAGTAAACGAATCGTAGTTATCAATTAGAAGTATCATTTAGTTTCATAGTGCCACGTTTTGGCAAATGATTGAGGGATGTTGATTTACGGGGCTTCCTCGCTGGCAAGGATCATACGGCCTCCGCGAAATCCTGTCCAACTATTCGCTCAGACGAGGAAACAACGTACCGTTGGGGTTGAGAAAGCGTGGTTTTGTCGATAAGTTGCTAGGCCTTGCATCTGACCGACGCCGAGCCTAAACCTCTCTTTGTATTCGATAATTTAATGCACGCATATCGTACACACCACTGCTCTCAACTTCGCCAAGAGGACGTTGGACAAACCGTTCGTCTTTCCGGTTGGGTCTATCGCAAACGAGATTTCGGCAATTTACTTTTCATCGATTTGCGAGATCACTATGGAGTTACGCAAATTGTAGTCGAGCGGGAAAGCACTGCATTTGCGTTGACGGAATCACTGCGCAGCGAGTCTGTCATTTGCGTGGATGGCCGCGTTACCGCACGCGGGAACGACGCCACCAATCCCAATCTTCCCACGGGCGAGATCGAGGTGCGAGCCATCTCGATTGAATTGCTTTCGGAGGCCGCCGATCTTCCGCTGCCGGTTTTCGGAAATGCGGAATACCCAGAGGAAATCCGTCTTCGCAACCGATTCCTCGATCTTCGTCGCGAAAAGCTTCACGCCAACATTGTTTTGCGCAGCAATGTGATCGCGAGTCTTCGCAGACGCATGATCGAACAGGGCTTCACGGAGTTCCAAACGCCCATTCTAACCGCCTCCAGTCCCGAAGGTGCCCGAGACTTTTTAGTCCCGTCGCGCATCCATCACGGCAAGTTCTATGCGTTGCCTCAAGCGCCCCAAATGTTCAAGCAACTGCTGATGGTGGCTGGATTCGATCGCTATTTCCAAATTGCCCCGTGCTTTCGCGACGAAGATGCCAGAGCAGACCGATCGCCGGGCGAGTTCTATCAGCTTGACTTCGAAATGAGTTTCGTCACGCAAGACGACGTCTTCGAGGCCATCGAACCTGTGTTGCATGGTGTTTTTGAAGAATTTGCTCAAGACAAGGCGGTCACGCAACCCCCCTTTCCTCGCATTGCTTACAAGGAATCGATGCTCAAATACGGCAGCGACAAGCCCGACTTGCGCAATCCCATCGTTATTTCGGATGTCACCGAAGTTTTCCGAGGTGGTGGATTCGGTATTTTCGCAAAGATGATTGAGGAAGGGGCAGTGGTGCGAGCGATTCCTGCACCTGGAGCTGGCATTCGCGCTCGAAGCTTTTTCGACGGCACCAATCAATGGGCGAAAGACGAAGGCTTTGGAGGACTCGGCTATATCAATTTTAAAGGGGGAGAAGGTGGCGGTGGCGTTGCCAAGAACCTTGGGCCAGAGCGCGTTGCACAGCTTGTCCAACAAATGAAACTTGGTCCGGATGACGGCGTGTTCTTTGCATGTGACAAAGCGAGCAACGCGGCCAAGCTAGCTGGCTTGGCTCGAACGCGTATTGGCCTAGAGCTCGACTTGATCGAGAAGAATACTTTCAAGTTCTGTTGGATCGTGGACTTCCCGATGTATGAATGGGACGACATCGAACAAAAGGTAGCCTTCAGTCACAACCCTTTCTCAATGCCACAAGGGGAGATGGAGGCGTTGGTGAACATGGATCCGCTCGATATTTTGGCATATCAATACGACATTGTTTGCAACGGAATCGAATTGTCCTCGGGAGCGATCCGAAATCACAAGCCTGAGATCATGTACAAAGCATTTGAGATCGCGGGTTACGAGCGGAGTTTGGTGGACGAAAAGTTCCGTGGGATGATCAATGCCTTTAAGTTTGGTGCGCCGCCTCACGGAGGCTCAGCACCGGGCGTGGATCGCATCGTGATGTTGCTTGCGGACGAGCCCAACATTCGCGAAGTCATTTTGTTCCCAATGAATCAAAAAGCCGAGGACCTCATGATGGGCGCGCCATCAGAAGTGTCGCCAAAGCAGTTGCGTGAACTAGGCATCAAGTTCATCGGCGACGGTCCGAAGTCCTAAGATGTAGGCACAAGGTTCATAGCACACCAAGCATGTTGCAAACATTGGGCACAAGGCCCAAGTTGGCAAAGCCAAGGCATTCGGCCACCGTGCCGACCACGGCGAAAAGCGGGCTTGCCCCGCTATTTCGCAAATGATTGGCGTGCTACTAGGGTCCGGTGGGGCGGGGCACGAGCCTTGCAACTGGAGTGTCGATAATGATATAATCATAGTATGAAAACCATCGAGGAAATTGAGGATGCTATCGAGAAACTGCCTGCCCAGCAGGTGGAAGAACTCGCCAATTGGTTGGAGTGGTTTCAGTCGAAGCGGGTAACTGCTCCACATGTTGACAGTTGGTTGCAACGAGCTTGTGGTGGGGCCATTCCGGGCGTGAATACGGCAAACATCCTAGCGATAACTCGCGGTGAAGAGTGAACCTTTTTGACACCAGTGTTTTATTGGATATCGCTACGGCTGATCCAATATGGCTTGCATGGTCCGAAATGCAGTTCCGCAGCGCTGCGACGCAGGGCCCAATTTTGGTCAACCCGATCATCTACGCTGAGCTTGCACCTGCCTTTGCAAGTGTTGCTAAATTGGATGAATGGCTAGACCCTGCTATTTTCCGACGTTTGCCATTACCCTATGCCGCAGGATGGATTGCTTCTCAGGCATTTTTGAAGTGTCGGCGAGGCGGTGGCACCAAGACCTCGCCGCTGCCTGATTTTTTCATTGGGGCTCATGCTGAATCCGAACACCTCACGCTCGTGACACGTGATGCCGCTCGTTACGGGACTTACTTTCCTACCGTGACGCTAATCACTCCTCCGTAGGTTGCTGTCTCTCGATAATGGTCAAGTGACGTTCCGCTACCGGATTGGTACGCATGAGGGAGGGGACGGGAAAGAGCAAGGCGTGACGAGTCTTCCAGTCACCACGTTTATTCGCCGCCTGCTAGAGCATGTGCCGCCACTTCGATTGCAAACGGTTCGCTGTTACGGGCTTTACAGTGGCAATCAGCATTCGCAGATCGCCGAAGCTCGCGAAGCACTCGGAATGCCTGCGGCGTGCAAAGAGCAGCAAGCAAGGACATGGCAGGAGATTTGCGAAGAGTCTGGATACAGAGAAACGTGTCGCTGCCCACAATGCGGAGCAAGGCTCGTGTCGCACAGCGAATTCAAAGCAGGCCGCGGACCGCCCGTAGTCGGGCCAAGTTTACCGAACCAAACGGAGGCAGCATGAAGCGACTTCGTGAACCGACCAAGGATCAACAGGCACGCCACCCAGAACACCGAAGGTCCGCACACATTGGATTCCGTCGCGGACTAGAAACGTAAAAAAAGGATAGCCAAGCGTCCCA
>CAMBSL010000047.1 GCA_945870455.1 Pirellula staleyi DSM 6068
TTGGTATGGAATTTCAAAAAATACTTTGGTCGTGGAAGCGCAGCAGGCTCGCCAGAGAGCCTCAAAAAGTCAGCTTCCCAACGAAATCGCAAATTTGTTCCAGGGCAAAACGCAGCCTCGGGATGTTTCGCGAGTGCGTGAGTCCATTCGCGGGAACCAATGGGGGAAACCAATAGAAACCAGTGGGAACACACCGGACACCACTTATTTTTGGGGGTAGTTGCGAGCAGGATTGAAAATTTTTATGTTGAGGTGATTCCGTAATTTCTTGTATCGGTCATTCGAAGGAGTGGATCGTGGGGAGATTCGCTTGTGCTGGAATTTTTGACCTGCCGGAGATCGTTGCGGTACACTTCATCGGAAAAACGGTCTGTTCTTGCTTCCTCACGTGGTATCGCCCCGAACGACCGTCAACCTATTCTATCCACTTGCAACGCGGATTTTCGAATGAGCAAACAACACCACCTCAGCGGGCAATATTGGCGGATTGCCTCGTGGCTGCTATTCCAGTTCGCGCTAATCGTTGTTTGGGAGTTATGGACGGCCAAGATAATGCAATCGGGAGAGCCCATTCCTGAGAAACTGGTCGTGCTGACCTTTGACGATTCGGCCAAGTCGCACTTCACTGTCGTACGACCGATGCTGTTGACCTACGGATTTTCTGCAACCTTCTTCATCACCGAGGGCTTCGACTTTCAAGATAATAAAAGCGACTACATGACATGGGATGAGATTTCCCAGTTGCATCAAGATGGTTTTGAGATCGGCAATCATACCCAAGATCATTTGGGTATCAGCGACAAGAATCTGGACAAGTTGACCGGGCAACTCGAAGGCATCAATCAACGATGTGCCGCTTACAAAATACCTAAGCCCGTGAGTTTTGCTTGGCCCGGCAATGCGTTAGCTTCTGCGGGGCTTGAAGCGTTATCGGCGGCCGGTATTCGCTTCGCCAGACGCGGTGGTGCACCCGAGTACGAGTATGCGAAAGGACGCGGCTTTGCTTACGAACCGATGTTGGATCATCCGTTGCTAATTCCCTCCGCAGGCGACGCGAGACCGGATTGGGAACTCGACGATTTTGTGCGGGCGGTACAACAGGCCAGGGTTGGGCGCATTGCCGTATTGCAGTTTCACGGGGTTCCCGACACGGCACATAGTTGGGTCAACACGCCCAAAGCCAAGTTCGAACAGTACATGCATTACTTGGCCGCAGAGGATTACAAAGTGATCGCCCTGAGAGATTTGGAAAAGTATGTGGATGCTTCGGTAAAGCCCAACGATCCCTGGGGTGTGATCGAAGACCGCAAGGCTACCATCGCTAACAAAATCGACCATCAAAACTTCCGTGAGCCTAGGAACGACGACGAGTCTGAGTTCTGGTTGCGCAACATGCTGGTAGACCATCACTACTCCTTGGTAGAAGCCTCAGCGGCCACGGGCCAGACTACCCAGCAGATCAAATCGGCCGCAGAGCGACTGAAGATCGATAGCCCGACTCAGTTTCCCGCAGATCAACTACGAGTCTTGCCCTATCCAGGTGGACGTCATCCTCGCACCGGGTTTCGTGACGGTGCAATCCGTCCTCAGCGAGACACCAAGCTCAGTGTGTTCTTGCCGTGGGACCCGCAGTCGTATGTCGTTGCAGATGTTCCCGAAGCGATTTGGTGGGCGCAACAGGATCGCCGCGAGTTGATGTACTTGGCGCATACTCACGTCAAGACAACCTGGGATCGGACGGGGCAAGCGTTGAGCCCGGTCGAGTGGCAGCGGATCGGGTCAGGCTGGAGGGTTGTACGGCGATTGCCAAATGGAGTTGAATTTGGTTGTGAGGCTTATCCCCAGGAACGTGACTTGAAGCTGAAATTGTGGCTTGAAAACGGCTCATCCGAGCCGCTCACTGGACTTGTTGTACAAAATTGCGTGATGTTAGCTCGCGCCGCTGGATTCGAGCAACTGACTAACGACAACAAGCTGATCGAGAAGCCGTTTGTTGCTTGTCACGATGGAACCAAGTCGCGTTGGATCATCACCGGGTGGCAACGCTGCGTGCGCCCCTGGGCCAATCAGCCATGCCCCTGCATGCACTCGGACCCACAGTTTCCCGACTGCCCTCCCGGAGAGACTCGACAACTAAACGGTGTCATCTCCTTTTACGCAGGAACAGACATCGCGTCCGAGTTCAAGCGACTGGAACCATTCATCGCAGAGTATTGAATATCGAGTTGATTCCGTAAGCGTTGATTCAGCAAGTGTTGATTCAGCAAGTGTTGCTTCATTCTCCGCGGTCACTTGCACTTCAAGCACGCCCTTCGTACCTTTGATCGTGCCACCCGTGCCACCAAAATGTCCGTCGGATTACCGAGCTTCGATCGACGATGGAGTCTGCACCATGTGGTCTTGCATGAGAATCGTAGTGTCGCCGCGTTTTCCGCACGGACTTTTGGCTTGAAGATCGGGATGCGGGGCTCCTTGCGGATCGAGACGAGCGACCAACGTGTCCCAATTGACCACCCCCTGCTTGTCTAACGTCATTTGCAACGCCCAACCAGTCTGAGTCGCTTCGCTTTCGAAACCATTGAAGACGAAGTTGCCTAGGCTATAAACAATAAGGTGCCCTTGGTAATACTCCACTTCTTGAGTCACATGTGGGTGAGCTCCGACGATGACGTCTGCGCCGGCGTCAATCATCTTGCGTGCGAATTGTTTTTGTCGATCGTTGGCCGGGTCTGTCTCCGAGCCCCAATGCATATACGGAATCACGATATCGGCATTTTTCTTGGCTGACTGGATGTCTGCCAACACCCTCTCGTCATTTTCGCTCCATGCGACCCCGGCTTCGTTGTCTTGTGCTTGGAATGATTTCATAAAGACTTCGCAATAGCCGAGCATCGCGATCTTCAAACCATTGCGTTCGATCATCCACGGTTGATGTGCGGCTGCAAGGTCGCGCCCGCCGCCAAAGTAGGGAATCTGGGCTTTCTCAAGTCGCTCGCATTGTTCGACAAAAGCCGGCTTACCGAAATCGCACGAGTGATTGTTCGCGACCGACAGCCCCGTGAAATGCTGCTTCAGCAATGGAACCACGCGGGGGTGCGCAAGGAATGTATAAGGCTTTTCCTCGGCAACACCCTTTTCTGCGATAACGCATTCGAGATTGCCGATCGACACATCTGCCGCTTTGAGTATCTTGGCAAACGCTTGAAACGGGTCTTTTCCTTGCTCGATCTGAATCCCGGTTTCCTCGTCTTTCGCGACCATGATGTCCCCCACCATGATCAACTTGACTTGAGTCGATTCTTTGAATGCGGGCGTATCTGCTCGGCAAGTTGGGCGAATGGCTGCTAAGCAAAGGTAAGCGACCTGGAAACAGATCAGGGCACGAAGACACGACATAGCTGGTTCCTACGGAAAAATGACACAATTTCGAAGACAATCTACGCGTATTTTAGTGAACTCGTCTCGAATGATGTTCAATCATTTAAGAGGATGTTAAAAATCGTGCTGTAGTGATCCGTCCAGAGAGCGATGTCCGGCCAGTCTCGGTCGATGGCCGTGGAGATTTTTTCTCCAGTGGACGGGTCTGTGCTCTCGCGATACCGGGGAACCATCGGGGTTTCCGCCAGAAAACGCGCGTCGTTCGTAATAATGAAATAGTGGCTTCGCATCGCATGCTTTTGCGGTTGCGCTTCGCGGTAGATGCTCGTGTAAGGCATCTTGAGGACTTGTTTTGCCGCATTCTTAACAATTGGGTATAGGTTTAGGAAGCTATTGGTGATGTGAATGCATACGAATCCACGAAGCGAGCCGTCCGCATTCTTTTTGAGGTGTCGTTGATAAATGTCAAAGGCCTCGCGTGTCAATAAGTGGGCCGGTACTGAATCGCCGCTGAAAGCGTCCAGGACAATCACGTCGTATTCTTGCGCAGGTTCTCGCTCCATCGTCAATCTGGCGTCGCCCAAGCGAACTTCGATCGGTTTTCCCAATCGCTTCTCGTAATCGGGGAGATACCAAAAATGCTCTCTGGCAATTTGTTCAACCAACGGGTTTATTTCGTAGAGAACACATTCGTCAGCCTCGCGATCGCCTTCCGATGCGCGAGCGTAAGCTGCCAGCGATCCAGCCCCTAAACCGACAACTGCAAATTTAAGTGGCTGATCGCGGAAGGGCCCATTCAAACAATAGTCGAGTGTCCGACCGACACCGCTGTCATGATCATAGTAGGTTAATGGAGCATTTCTTAACGAGGGTTGAGTCAACTGACGCCCATGAAGAACATTCCCGCTCCAAAAACTGCGTCGACTGTCGGAGGGGCCCAAGGGTATTCCGTCGTTCTCGCTGGCTGGTATTTCTAGCATGTAGTTGCGGTCTTCGACTTGAACGGTACGGTAGAAATTGCGAGCTTTCAAAATTGGCTTGTCAACAATTCCGGCGTTGCTGGTCGAGCTGCGCCATTCGAACGGATCGACCCTCCATGCAACCAGCAACGTCGCAGCCAAGACGACACCCAGGACGCCAAGCACGCTTGGCTTCATCGATAACCACTTTTGCATGGCGGTCGAAATCAAAACATGCAATGCCAAGCCCAAACTGAGGAACAGGCCGAACGGCCACTCGTAATATTCAACAAAGAATGGTGTCGCAACGAAGGTGATAAACAACCCTCCCAAAGCTCCACCCGCCGAGATCATCAAGTAGTATTCGGTGATGAACTTGCTGTTCTTGGGTCGCAAGCTCACGAGCTCTCCGTGGCAGACCATGCAAATCGTGAACATGGTCCCAAAGTGCAAAATCAAATTCGGAATGAATGTCAGGTCGAGATCCAAGACCGTCAGCCCCAGAATCCCAAGAACGCACAGTCCGCTCCAGACCTCGCGAATATACCAGCGCGGATGGTCGAAACAAATGATAAACGTCAGCAGATAGAGCGCGAGTGGAACAATCCACAAAAACGGGACCGTGGCGATGTCGTGACAAACATGGTTGGTCGTTGCGATAAACATCAACGAGGATAGAGCTGAAAGCGAGATGCATGCCCCACGTTGCCAGAAGCTAGGTGCGGCGTCGGTCGATTGAGCCGAGGAATGCGAGGAAACTCCAGTCGCAGCGGACCCTTGGATCGACCCGCCTGTTTCCACGACGACGATCCGACTGATTTTCCACGCGCAAATCATGCAGAACATCGCAAACAACCAAAAGCCTACCATCCAAAAGGTACCCATCGTCTTCAATTCCAGATAGGGCTCAAATAGAGCCGGAAAGGAACCGAGGGCCAGCAAGGAACCGAGGTTGGACAGCGAAAACAATCGATAGGGGGACCGTCCGGGATATGCTTGACTAAACCATGCTTGAATAAGTGGGCCGGTGGTCGATAAAACAAAGTAGGGGAGACCGACACAGAGGGTGAGCAACATCAAAATTCTCAAAGTCGGATCTTCGTTGCCCTCAGGCTTCAACGAGCTAATCGGAATGACAAAGATCGCCATGATCGACGCCAATACAAGCAATACCACATGCAGTTTGACCTGAGCCGAAAGCTTGAGCCGGCTTGCCAAGAGATGGGAATAGACGTACCCCAAGAAAAGAGTGCATTGGAAAAATAGCATGGCGGTTGTCCAAACAGCCGGACTCCCTCCGAACCACGGCAAGATAAACTTGCTGATAAGCGGCTGTACTTGAAATAACAAAAAAGCGCTTACGAAAATGGTGAGCGAAAGCCAAAGCGCCAATCCAAGCGGTTTTTTCGATTCCATCTATCTCTCTCAAAACGATGTGATACCCCTACAGCGACACAGACATTCTTGTCCCGCTGGTGCCCTTTAGAGAATGCGATATGGAGAGGATAGTCGACGATTCTCGAAAATACGTAGCCCAGGCTTGGATTTTAGTTCAACGATATACGCCTTGAATACACGCCTTGAATCAAGTGCGCATTGTCGGCGACACCGATCTCGCGACCACGATTGGGAAAATAGAGTTCGTTGGCATCGAGGTCAAGCCCGTGCAGTATTGTCGCATGCAAGTCGCGTACGTGATAGGGACTACCCTCAGCAAAGATACCGACTTACTCATACAACGTGAATAGGCCGCTGTGGTCGAGATCGCCGCAGGATCGCGTCACGACCAGTTCTTCCCACTGATCCAGCGAGTTGTCGAGCGTTGGGGAACGGAGTCCAACAGCCGCCGCTTGCTCCACAATCAATCGAACATCCTTCAACTGCCACTCGGCCCGACCGCCTGCTACGAAGTCTCGGCGCACCATGCGATCCCCGTGGAGATCGAGAATGCGGCTGTCAGCAAATCCACCTAGCATGGCTTGCCGAGCAGCGGCTGGGTCAACTCCCGAGAGTTCGGCGAGCCGCAATGCTTGAGCTACTGCGTCGATGGTTTGAGCAACGATCAATTGATTCGCTAGTTTGGTTACTTGCCCGGAACCGGAAGGTCCAAGATGAGTTACACGTTTCCCGACCGTACAAAGTATCGGCAGGGCCCGCTGAAAAGCGGACTCCGAGCCACCTGCCATGATCGAAAGCGTTGCAGCCTCGGCACCGACTTGGCCTCCGGAAACCGGTGCGTCGACCCATGTCATTCGCTGGGCGAAGCTCTTGGTCGAGGGGACGCTTGTCGTTCCAAAGTCGATAATCATCGCGTTGTGGTCGATTTTTTCAAAAAGCCCAGACTTGCCAAATACGACGGATTCCACAACGTCCGTAGTTGTCAGGTTGAGGCAAATTACGCCTGGTCCGATAGCCGCTGCCAATTCAGGAAGTGTCTCGACAGCTTTCATTCCTTGCGATTCCGCGGTGCGACGGGGGCCTGGGCTGCGATTCCAAACCAACATGCTGGCACCAGCCGCGCTCAGATGCCTTGCCATGGGAGCCCCCATATTTCCAAGCCCCACAAAGCCTATTCGCTGTCCATTTAACGATTCCCTTGTCATCATTCGTCTATTCCTCTGGCAACAGGTCGAAAAAAATGCTGTTCGAGTATACCCCACCCGCTGTGAGTTGCTTCCTGCTTGCTATACTTTTCGAACGCTGCGGCAAGCAAAAGTTGCGTCTAGTGAACTACCAAAACGTCGAGACCAAGTACGATGCGAGTTGTGATTACAGGTGGTGGTGGATTTCTCGGATCGCTTCTATGCAATGCATTGATTCAACGTGGAACATTGACTGGCCCCAGCGGACAGCTTGAGCCGATTGATCGAATACTCTTGGTCGATCGGCACTTTCGCGAACCTGCCACGGGGCAAAGCACACCGAAAATCGTCACACAGAAAGCCTGCGACATCAGCGATCGCGACGCAGTCTTTGACGCCATCGAGAGTTCCAACGAAGTATCTATTTTTCACTTGGCCTCGATGGTCAGCGGCGAGTGCGAAGAGCGATTTGACGATGCCATCCGCATCAATCTACTCGGTGGACTAAACATTTTCGAAGCGGCCCGCTCGGTAGCCAAGAAATCTTCGTCGCCCCTCCGTCCTCGCGTTGTCTTTGCCAGCAGCATAGCCTGCTTTGGTGGAGATACGATCCCAGATCACTTCTCCGATGATTCGAAATTGTTACCTGGTACGACTTACGGTATGACCAAAGCCGTTTGTGAGCTATTGATCAACGATTGCTCGCGCAAGAGGTTTTTTGATGGACGATCGGCTAGATTACCCACGGTGATCATTCGGCCTGGAAAGCCAAATGCGGCAGCTTCGAGCTGGGCAAGTGGTATGTTTCGTGAGCCGCTGAATGGTGAAGACTGTTTGCTGCCAGTCCATCGTGAGCAACGTCATCCCATGACGGGATATAAGACGGTGATTGATTCTTTGATTTTCATTCACGAAATACCCGAGGAGCAATTAGGTCGTGACCGCGGCATTGGTTTGCCTGCGCATCAAGTCACACCCAACATGGCGGAACAAGTTCTTCGAGAAATTGCCCAATCGCATGGAAGGAGAATTGGCGAATTCACCGATGCGTTTGATTCACGCATCCAAGGCATCGTCAATGGATGGCCGACTGCTATCGATAGTCGGCGAGCCGAGAAATTAGGATTGCCGATGCCTCCCCCGCTTAAGACGATCGTCGAGCAGTACATTCAAGATTTCCTGTAGCCGTTTGTTCCGGTCGCTTGTCAAGGCTTGGATTTATCGGACTCGACCCACAATTCTTTCGTATCGGGGTGGTAGCGGTAAACCATCCCTTCTCGCAGTTTTGGCAATTCGATCTTGTTGGCTACCACTATTTCACGCATGTACTCTTCGTGGGTTTTCGGATCCCGCGAATTCAAAGCGTTGTACAAATTCGCCGCGTGCGGCAATTGGATGTCGAATACGACGCGTTCCTTTACGTTGAAGTAAGTCTTGGCTGGCCCAGCAATGAGTAGTCTCGGGTCGTCCCCACTGATGTCGTCCAGGCTATCTCCCCTAACGCCCACGCCGACTTTAGCGACTTGGTCAGGCATTTGAGGTGCTACAGGCTCTACTTGAGCTGCCGCTGCTGCCTGTTCGTCCTTCAGGCGATCTTCTTGAGGCTTGCAACCCGTCTCCCAAGCAAGGGCGGCGGAACACAACAACACGCATGGCAACGACTTTCTCATCACAACCTCCAAAAACCCATCGAACAAACATCTTCAAACCAATACTCTCTGTCATTCACATGATAGCCCACGTCGCGAGAGCGTGCGAGTCAGCTCACATGGCTCGAAGGCGAAACACGAATTGGCCAAACCGCAGTCTGATTTTTGTGTCTTTCTTTCCAAATGGATCGTTTTGGCGGACATGAATCAGGATTTCCAAGCGTTAGATAGCGTTCCGGAAAAACCTTGAAATCGCGAAGGATACTTGGGAGTTATGGATGCGAAGGGAATGGATAGTCTGGAAGCGCTGCCAGGCTCATCCCACTTATTGGTTGGGAAATCAAGAAATGCCATTTTGCAAAACGGGTTCCGATTTTAGAATCGTTGCCTATGCACACCCGTGAAAAACCTCAGCTCAGCGCCGCCGACCAATATCGAAGCAACATTGAATCCCTCGAAGCGAAAGTTCAAGATCGCATTTCGATCATGCAGCGCTTGGTGTGGGTTCGCCTGGGATTAGCACTGCCTGGAATCGGATTGATCGTTTTTGGCATGCTCGAAAAGTCAGCCGGCAGCTGGACTTGGCAACTAGGCATTGTGTTGGTCATCGGATTTCTTTTTGCGGCGACTTGGCATGAAACGAATTTGTGGCTCACCTCGCAACTTCGGCAGCGTCTCAGCGGGTATCGACGGTTGCTGGCTCGATGCCAGCGCGAGTGGTCAAGTCTCAAGCCGCTTGCGACTGAGGAGTTCAGCACGGCGTATCACTCCGAACTCACTCGCGACCTGGATATTTTCGGCGATCGCAGTTTGTTTCGATGGTGTTCACTGGCAATGACTCAGACGGGTGCCACGACGCTTTGCAAGTGGCTCACGCAATGGACGGATCATCAAACGATCCATGAACGTCAAAATGCGGTTCGCGAATTGGCTTCCAATCGAACTTGGCGGATGTCGTTCTTCGATACGTCTTGCAACTATCAGAACCAGCAGTCCAATCCCGAAGGAATCGTGGAGTGGTGTAACGCCCCTGGCCATTTTGCGAACAGAGCTTGGCTTCATTGGCTAACTTGGCTGAGTCCGATTGCTCTCCTTACCGGGATCGCCATCATCCTTGTTGCCATGTTTGCGGACAACCAAACGGGCCAAATAGCAGGGCTGGTTTGCATCCTGTCGGGCGCGGCTATCAATTTCTTGCTGACGATGACCATTATTGGGCCTATCCATGACATCTTTGTCCAGATTGGGACAGCCAATCGTGAATTGCAGTCGCTGGTCAACATGATTCATGCCATCAAGGAGTTGGATTCCAAGGAGCAGTTGCTCTCAACGGTTCGGGCCAAGTGCTTTGACGATGGCCATTCGGCCGAATGCGCCTTGGCTCGGTTGCAGCGAATCATGGCGCTGGCGGGCATGCAACGTAGCCCGATCATGTTCATACCCTACCTTCTGTTGCAAGTTGGATTTCTGTGGGATGTCCGGATCCTCGAATTGCTCGAACGGTGGAAGAGCGAATTCGGAAGTAAAGCGTCTGGCTGGCTTGACGCAATTGGCATCATCGAGACCTTGTGCGCTGCGGCTGCGATTGCAGATGAAAATCCAGACTGGACGTACCCCACGATGTTCGACAAGGAAACGATATCCTCCCAAAAGATGGCATTGTTAGCGGTAGAGGATGTGTCGCATCCCTTGCTCAAAGAGGCTAGCCGCGTCCCAAACAGCGTTGAGATCCAGCGGGATAAACCACTGCTGTTGGTCACGGGAAGCAATATGGCTGGCAAATCAACGTTGTTGCGTTCCATTGGGGTTAATTCGATTCTGGCTAGGTTAGGCGCACCGGTTTGTTCATCGAGCTGGTCAGGAGCATCCTTTGAACTCGCCTCAAGCATTCGAGTGCAAGACAGTTTGCAAGATGGCGTCTCGTTCTTCATGGCTGAATTGAATCGGCTACGATCCGTTGTCGATACCGCTCAGGCACAGAACCATCTCGGCGGTCGCCAGATGTTGGTGCTATTGGATGAGATTTTGCAAGGGACCAATTCCCGAGAACGGCAGATTGCGGTGGAGCATGTTCTCGACAAACTGGTGGAGTACGGATGCATTGTGTTAACAAGCACGCACGATTTGGAGATGGCAGGCAATGTTCGAATCCAGAACATCGCGCAAGTCGTTCATTTTCGAGAGCATTTCGAAGAAATCCATGGCAAACAGATCATGCGTTTTGACTATATCATGCACGCTGGGGTTACACCAACGACCAACGCGCTGAAGCTGTTGGAAATGGTTGGGCTGCGAACACCCACGGTTGAGAGCAAACCAAACTAATGGTCCAATCTACTCAGTTCCCGTTCGAGTTCCTGCACGCTGACACCAAGACGCAAGCTCGACGCGGACGATTGCATTTGCCGCACGGCGTTGTGGAGACGCCTGCCTTCATGCCCGTTGGAACGCAGGGCACGGTCAAAGGGTTGACCATCGATCAGGTTGCTGGGACGGGTGCGCACATTTTGCTCGGCAACACATATCACCTTTCGTTGCGACCGGGAAGTGAGTTGATCGCTGAATTGGGAGGCCTACATCGGTTCATGGGTTGGGATAAACCTATCCTAACCGATAGCGGTGGCTTTCAAATTTTTTCACTTGGAGAGATGAACAAGGTCACCGAGGACGGAGCGACCTTCAAGTCGCATCTAGATGGATCCAAGATTCACTTGAGGCCGGAGGACTCGATCCGAATTCAGGAACAACTTGGCAGCGACATCGCAATGGTCTTGGATCATGTCATCGCGTTGCCAGCTTCGGACGAAGCGGTGCTGGACGCAAGCGACCGAAGCGTCCGCTGGGCTCAACGCTGCAAGGCTGCCGCAGTGCGACAGGATCAAGCAATGTTCGCCATTGTGCAGGGTGGACTCAACCCCAATGCTCGTGTTCGGTGTGCCGAGCAGTTGATGGAAGTTGGCTTCGACGGATACGCTGTGGGTGGCTTAAGCGTTGGCGAACCACCACCCGAAATGTATCGCATCTTGGATATTGTCTGCCCTGTTCTACCGACAGACCAACCCAGGTATCTTATGGGAGTAGGCCGCCCAATCGACCTTGTAGAAGGCATTGCAAGAGGGATTGATATGTTCGATTGCGTGATGCCAACTCGCAACGGCCGTAATGCGACAGCCTTTACTGCAAATGGGTTGTTGAAAATGCGAAACCAATCGCACGCGAGTGACGACTCTCCCATCGAACCCGACTGTCATTGCTTGGCATGCAAACATAGCAGAGCCTACATTCGACACTTGTTCCAAGCGGGTGAGATGTTGGGGCCAATCTTGCTCTCGATCCATAACTTGACATTTTACCAGCGACTTATGAGCTCAGCCCGAAGCGCGATCGAGGAAGATCACTTTGAGGAGTTTCTGAACGAACAACGAACAAGGCTTGCTTGATTCGAGCGAATGCGTAAATCTCTCAGGAACTGTACCGATGAACGGGACAGAACACAGTCAGAACCAAACTTCACTTCAAATTGGTCGCTGTTTTCATTTGTTGGCAAAAGTGTTGATCGAAAGGGACATTCGCGCATGGTGTAAGTGTTCGAAGTAACTTAGCCGTAAGACATTGCAAATATTGAAGGTCTGCAATTGCGGCCCTATAAGTGCAGGGCCGATTTGGTTTGCGTGAAATTGCTCAATAGTGTGGTGAATTAACCGTCAGGCAGATACGACGCGAGCAACACATCCGCAGCGGGTTTGGATCGATCCGGTGGCCACCCAACCCGACCGGACGGAGTATGTCTAGCATTGATTGGCTCAGGCTTTCATGGATACCAGTCCAATCCTAGGATAATGACAAATTCGTGTTGCGTTAATGGTGTCGGCATACAAACTTTGCAAGGCATTATTAACGCAATCTTCATGTCGAAAAGATTGCAATTACTCGCCACGCTGACACAAAAAGGGACTATGACAGTTTCTTTACTTGTTCTTGGGAGAGACGATATGGACGTTCGACTACGCATCGCGGGATTGTATTTTAATCGTAAGTTAACGGTGCCTGCGCCTTCGGATGGTACTGCTACGACTATCAAAACAGTACTCGACTTCTGCAAGGGGAAATACCCGATAGGTGAAAAGAATGGGTTTTCTTATACACCTTTGATAGTTCCCACGGCGAGTGGTTCTTCTATTGAGTTGATGCAATCGATGATGCATAACTACTCCGGTAGCTATGATTTCAATGGCGACGGAAAAATTACTGGCGCACAGGATAATAAGGGTTTGACCCTCGGAGCAAATTCCCGCGACGGCGGACTCTATGCACTGAAATCGCAAGCGATCTCGGATGCTCCTGAGATTCGACTTGTTTGGCAGTATTACGTTCGAGCGAACAATGGTGATGGAATTTCTCGTAGCAAAACTTTACCGAAAGATAGTGGGTTCAAGAGTTACGTCGATTTTGAAGTCAAAGAAGGCGATGAAATCTGCTGGCGATTGGTGACTATTCAATTCACACCGATTGAAACAGACGAGAAATTGATTAGCGGCAAAGCGATGCAAATGATGCGTGCGTAGTCGAAAGAAAGAACGCAAGAAATCGGGATAAGATGCCCGTTGCCGGGATCTTGCAATGCTGATTCTTGTAGATTGCAGGCGAGGGCCGAGTCCCGATACGGCCGTTTAACGTATCCGCAGCGGTTTTGGGGACAATGCCGCCCAATCCGCTTTTCCAAGGCCATATGCCAACCTACGAGTCCCCATCCACTAAGGCTTGGGTCTGGATTCCTGCCAACTCCAAGCACTGGGAGCGGACCAATTGGGGGAGAGTATGCCAAACAGCAACCAGTTGTTTCAATTCGCGTTGAATGTTGCAACCGGCGTTACCACCGATGGCCGACTTCATTAAATTCCCCGGGGAATTCGCAGCATGTTCATCCCCTTGCGGGGGCATCAAACACTGCAGGCTGGCAGCGCTGGCAGCCTGCACAACCGAGTCTGCCAGACCAAAGAAAACGGCCCAAAAACTCAACAGGCGCTGGCGAGTTTTAGGCAAGCGATCAGCGCGTTGGCGGCCTCCGCACCTTTATTGCCAACGTTTCCACCGCTTCGTTGAATAGCTTGCTCTAACGTGTTGACGGTCAATAGTCCAAACGCAACGGGCTTGCAATGCGCAATGGATAATTGCATCAGCCCGGTGCTCACGGCGCGATTTAGGTGCTGGTCGTGCGTCGTTTCGCCTTTGATAACCGCTCCAAGTACGATGACACCCCTGCATTCCTTTTTGCAAATCATGAGCTGAGCCCCAAAAACAAGTTCCCAAGCGCCCGGAACACGAACAAGCTGGATGTCTTCGTCCTGAATGCCGTTGTCGACCAATGATTTGATAGCAGCCTTACACAACTTGCTTGTGATCGAATCGTTGTAATCGGAAACTACGATCGCGATTTGGGAGGCTTTGTTCGGATTGGGAGACGCGGAGACGGTAGGGGTCACTTCGTGAGGCATGGTGGATCGGATGGTCGAGAGAGGATAGTACCGGGGAAAGCTCGTGGAGCGTCAAGATCGAGAATGAGGTGGGTTGAAAAGAGTTCGCTAGTTGGGCCGAATTCCCAGCAACAACTCAGCGTTGGACTTAGTCTTTATCAGTTTCAAGACCAACGATTCCATAGCATCGGGCGAATTGGTGCCTGCCAGCGATTTGCGTAAGGTCGTGATTCGTTTGTATTCGCTGGGGTCCAAGAGAGATTCTTCTCGGCGTGTTCCTGAAAGATTGATGTCAATTGCGGGCCAAATTCGTCGATCGACCATGGATCGGTCCAACACGATTTCCAAATTGCCCGTACCCTTGAACTCCTCAAAAATCACATCGTCCATCTTGCTTCCCGTTCCGACCAGGGCTGTCGCAATAATGGTGAGCGACCCACCTTCTTCTAGTTTTCGGGCTGCACCAAAAAACGACTTTGGTTTTTGCATCGCATTAGCGTCGAGTCCCCCAGTAAGCAGTTTGCCGGATTGGACGCATTCTCCGTTCCAAGCTCGGGCGAGTCGCGTGATGGAATCGAGAAAGATAACAACGTCGACACCGTCTTCGACCATGCGTTTGGCTTTTTCAAGAACCATTTGGCTGACTTGAATGTGTCGCGATGCAGGCTCATCGAACGTACTGCTAACGACCTCGCATTTCGGTCCGCGCACTTCCCGTTGCATGTCGGTGACTTCTTCGGGGCGTTCATCTATCAGCAACATAATCACGTAAGCGCTGGCGTAATTTTGAAGTACGGCCTTGGCCATTTTTTGCAACAGAATGGTCTTTCCAGCTCGAGGAGGCGAAACGATAAGTCCGCGTTGACCGAATCCAAGCGGTGCGATCAGGTCCACAACCCGCGTTTCGACAATCTCTGGCGTTGTTTCCAAAACGATGCGAACGGTTGGGTGAAGCGGTGTGAGCGTATCAAACGGCTTTCGCGAACGCACATCGTTTGGGTTCCGGTGATTGATGGCCTCTACCCGAAGCAATGCAAAGTAACGTTCATTTTCTTTCGGCGGTCGAATCTGGCCGGATATCGTCATGCCCGTTGTCAAGCCGAAGCGGCGGATTTGCGATGGCGAAATGTAGATGTCATCGGAACATGAAACATAGTGGTGACTCGATGACCTGAGGAAACCGAAACCGTCCGCCAAGATCTCGAGTGTTCCTTCGCCGTAGAGAATCCCAGAGGATAGCATGCGAGCTTTAAGAACTTGAAAGATCAGTTCTTGCCGGTCTAGTCGATCCGCGTTCGCAATTCTTTCGACGTTTGCAATGCCAATCAACTCTTCGTTCTGCATTTGTTGCAAACTCGAAAAATCAAGCGTTGATTTCCGTTCTAGAGGTATCGGGTTGGCACCCAAGTTCCGCTGAATTTTGAACAATTCTTCGGACAGCGAAATCGCTTCGTCTTTTTGATGGTTTGGTCTTGATCGCGTGTCATCCACTGGGTGTATTGCATCATCTTCATGGCCGGTCATAGTTCGTAAGACGCAGAAAAGCTTCGTCGAAATCATCGCCATTGAGCGGCGTCGAAACGGTCTGATTCAAGGACCGGTAAGTGCAGACCAATGGGGTTGACAAGACGAAAATGGGGGGGTAGGTCGGAAGAGTTGTAGCTAGGATGTGTGTTTCACAAACGAGCTACGCGGTAAAGTATAGCTTCTCCAATGCTTCTACCGCAACTGCTTAACAGGCCAATATTGGTGCGGGTTGAGTTTGGAATGTATTCAAGTTAGACTAGGTGTATCCGCCCACTGGCAGGTCGAACAAGTGTTTTGTGTTCGCTGGTGTACAGACTTAAGCCGTTGTTGTTGTTGATCCGTCGGCTCAAGCCCGCACACCAACGCTGCCCCCCAAAATATAAGATGGACAGAGCAATATGCTCGTCATACCCGTTCGCCAACTTGCGTTTACCATCGCTTGGATTTGGCTTGCCGCGAGCTTTTTCGCGAAAAACTCGGGCGGAGATTTTGTCATCTACAGTTTGCCCGGCACGAAACTGAAGACGATATTCGAGGGTAAAACCAAAGTTATTGCGGCTGGGATGGTCGAGTACACGCATCCCGCCTTCGGTGCAATCATCTTAAACATGGATGATGCCTTGGTAATCAAAGCACCTGGCCGTCTCGAGGATTTTAAGAAACTGCGTCTTAAGGCAGCGAAATCGAAACGCAGCGAAGATTACATTGAAGCAGCACGAGAAGCGCTCCGACAAGGCCTGTTAAAAGACTTTTACGATTGTTGCAGCGATGCGTACAAGATCGAACCCGAAAACGAGACGCTTGTGCGTTTGATCGAAGCGAGAAAGCGCATCAAGAAACCTTTGGGGGAATCTACTACCATTGAAAGCCAATTGCGTGAGGCTACGAAGCTTAACAAGATGAAGGTGGCCGTAAGCGCCCACTACGTCCTGTTCCATGACACCGCCGACACGCCGGTTGGCCGCAGAAAACAAACTCGAGCCGAGACACGTCTGCAACTGTTAGAAACAGTCTATGAATGCTATTTCTTGAAATTCGCCATTGATGGCGTCGTGCTGGAAACACCCGCCGAGCACTTGAAAGTACTGCTCTTTGCTGAGGAAAGTACCTTTCTACGGTATTCGACAATTCTGGATCCGGAGCTCGCATTGGCCGCCGGGTTTTGGTCTCCGAAGGACAACATTAGCGTTTTCTATGATCAAGGGTCCACGAGATCGATGAAACGGATGGGCGAGCTCGCGGAAGATCTCAAGCGGAAGAAAGCCATGTCCCGTGGAACCGCTATTTCGCAAGATATGGCTCAACTTTCCAACGTATTTGATCTGCTGATCAAAGTGGCCAAAGAAGAAGCAGACATCGAAGTGGTGTCGCATGAAGCTACGCATCAGTTGGCGGGAAATACTGGACTTATGCCGCTTGGTAAGATCGGATCGAGGTGGGCTCACGAAGGACTTGCAAGTTATTTCGAGACTCCGTCCGGGGCTGTTTGGGGCGGTATCGGCTCGGTAAATCAAACGCGGTTGTCCGACTATCGGAAGATCGCAAGGGATCCATCTCGTTCGCCGCTTGAGCTCGTGGTTTCGGATGGTTTGTTCTATGCAGCCAGAACCCAAAATCAAGCCGTCGAAGCTTACGGGCAAGCGTGGGCGCTCACCTATTTCTTGATGGAGACTCGCTTTGACAAGCTGACTGATTATTACAAAAAATGTTCGCACCTGGCGAATGATGCCTCGCCGCGAACAAGGGTTGCTGCCTTCGTGGAAATCTTCGGTGAGATCCGATTGTTAGAACGCGAATTCAATGCGTTCATGAAGAAGCTCCAGACCGACGAAGAGCGAATTCAGGACGCAAGCCGATAGGCGAGTCCCCTTTCGCTGTGCAATCTAGTTACCAGGCTCATTTTTTCACGGCCTCTCCGAAAGAACGCTACTTTCGCGGAGCAAAAGGCGACTCGAGAGCTTAAACTAGCTTTTCTCAACTTGTCTCTTCGCTTGATTTTGTTTCACTACGATCGCAAAACAATAGTCCGATGGAACGATCCGCATTCTTGTCTTGTTTCTTGATTTTCTTGTTATCGCCGGTCGGTGCGTTCGTTCCATACGCATCTTGTCAGGAATTGCGCAACAAGGCGACTGGACTCCACGAGCTGCAATCGACTCGTTTGGACTTGATATCGGATATCCCAATCGATGACGAGCTGCGAAGTTGGTCGGGGCTTCTTGAACAGAGCCTAGTTCAATGGCAAGACTACTTTCACGTCGACGCGAATGCTACTCAGGGACTGAAAGCAACGGTATACGTGATGGTGGACGAGTCCAAGTTTCAACGCAATGGGTTGATGACTGGCGTACCAGCTTTTAAGGAGGGTTACCAATTTGGTGATCGACTCTATGTGCGAGAGCAACCCTCGACGTACTACAGGCGGCACCTATTTTTGCATGAAGCAACGCATTGGATCATGTGGCATTTGTACGGTGGCGGAGGTTCCGCTTGGTTTATGGAGGGAATGGCGGACATGCAAGCAACTCATATGCTATCGGACGGTAAATTACAACTTGGAGTCATTCCCACGTCACCGGCGCATGTATCGTATTGGGGCCGTTTGAGATTGATCGATGAAACGCTGAAACAAACTACCGCTCCGACGCTGTCGCAAATATTGGGTTACGAAACCGTGCAAGACCAAACAGCTCGATACGCTTGGAGCTGGGCGGCTTGTGTTTTTTTTACAAACCATCCGAAGTTTGGTCCGATGCTCCGAGAGGTCTCCGCAGGGAAACTCGACTACTCGCTAGCACTATCGCGGAATTTCAAAGCAAGGATGGGCGACTCCTGGAACGAGGCGCAAACGGATTGGAATGGCTTCATCTCGGATTTGGATTTCGGCTACGATCTGAGTCGGTCGTTGGTGTTGAGTGGGGAACGGCCAACCACGAGGCTAGAGGGTTCTCGGAAATTCGCGTTGGCAACCGATCATGGCTGGCAATCGTCAGGACTTCGGGTTGAAAAAGGCAGGCCACTTAAGTTCGACTGCAAGGGGCGATACCGAATTCGTCTCGGAGAACGAGCCACTGGAGAGGATTGGATGTCCGAGCCGCAGGGAGTCACCATCGAATACTACGGCGGTAATCCGCTCGGTTGCGTCTTGGCGAGCATCGTGCCAACCGAGGAATCGGAACGAACAAGACGTTGGGAAACCCATCGAATCGGACAAGCCGGAACGCTGGTCCCCGCCTTGGCGGGAACTCTTTTCTTGAAAATCAACGAGCCTTCCAGCGGCTTGCATGATAATAGCGGGACGATTTCGGTCACGATTACCCAAGAATAGTGGTTCATTACAACGGAACTAATTGTCTCTGCCATGTTTCTAATCCCTGGACCGAGTGGCGACCTCGGCTAATAATGGGGGATAGGGTAAGCCACTAACGATTGGGAAGGTTGTCCGGGTCGTATAATAAAACAGGGTACCCAAAGAGCGATTTCCTAACTACGCTTAAACACGTCTCCACCTGGGGTTGAAGTTGACGTAGGCTTCCCCAGGACCCACCCTCCGCTCGCGTGGACCGACTCTCCGGTGCACTTGGGACGGAAACAGAATGCCCGAGTAGCTTTGGTGCTATTGAAGCAAACTGTTTGGCAATTGGTCAAGTAACGTAACGTTTGGCAACTTTACTGAAAGAATCGAATGAAACTGGATCGACAATCTTGGACGCAATCCCTGGCGCTGATAACCGCCGTTGGATTGGGTCTCTCGCAATGGTCGGCGGTCTCGGCTCAAGAGCCGACGCCCCCGGATTACCCTCCTTTTGAAAAAGTAAGCGAGGGTTTCGTAAAGACGGAATCGAAGAACCTAGATAAAAATGCGATCCCGTTGTGCGGCGTTTGGACGCGTGAAAAAGACGGCCAGATGCTATTGGAATTGCCAAAGGACTATGCAACCAAAAAGTACTTTATCGCTTTGACCGTGAGCAGCGGCGATAAATTTGCTGGTCTGCAAGAGGGCGAGTACTACGTTTACTGGAGGCTTTACAACAAGCGTTTGGCTCTGATTTTGCCAAACGTTGCGATTCGTTCCAACGGTGAACCTGAGTCGAAATCATCCGTCAAGCGCCTCTTTACCGACACGGTCTTGCTGGATATGCCGATCGTGGCCATCGGCCCATCGCGGGGTCCCGTCATTGACGCGGATGCCCTCTTTGTAGGTAACGCTTCGAAGTTTTTCGGCCCGAAGGTTCGAATTCAGGATCCGCAACTCTCGAAAATCGTAAAAGCAAAGTCCTTCGCCAAGAATACAGAAATCGCTTTCGAAGTGGTCTCGGGCGGCGGAAAACTGCAAACGCTTCACTACTCCTTTAGCGAAGTGCCTGACGAAAACGGCTACCGCCCTCGCAAAGCCGATCAACGTGTCGGCTACTTCGTTACGAACTTTAGCGATCTTGGTAGCTATGCCGAAGACAAGAAACTCGTTCGCTACGTTACGCGCTGGCGTCTGGAAAAGAGGGATCCTAGCCTCAAGCTAAGCCCTCCGGTTACGCCAATTCGCTTCTACATCGAACATACCACTCCCGTTCGCTATCGCCGCTTTGTAAAGCAAGGGCTTGAGTATTGGAACAAGGCCTTCGAGAGCATTGGTTTTTCGGACGCGATTCAAGTTTATTACCAAGACGCCAAGACCGGCGATTTTATGGATCTCGATCCAGAAGATGTTCAATACAACTTCGTCCGCTGGCTCAATAACGATATTGGGACAGCCATCGGGCCAAGCCGCGTTCATCCGCTCACCGGCGAAATATTAGATGCAGATATCGTTCTGACCGATGGCTGGATTCGTCACTTCAACTTTCAGTATCACGACATGATGCCTGATTTGGCCATGGAAGGAATGAGCGCTGAAACCATTTCGTGGCTTGGATCACACCCTAACTGGGATCCGCGTCTACGCTTGGCACCCAGTTCGAACCGCGAGTACCTGAAGGGTGTTTATTCGAACCAATCCAAGAGTCCTTTCGCTGGCGACCCGTTTACGAAAGTCGATTCTAAGCTGATTGGCGACCAACCCTTGGATGGTTTGTTTGGTAGAACAAGCCAGGTCAACGGTTATTGCAACGCAGCCGTCGGAAAACAGATGGACATGGGAATGGCCCGTTTGGCTCTCAGTTTGTTCGACGAAGAAGGCAATCTGCCTTTCATCGATGAACCTCCGAAGGACGAGCCGAAGAAGGACGAGCCTAAGAAGGACGAACCTAAGAAGGACGAACCTAAGAAGGACGAACCTAAGAAGGAAGAGCCTCCGAAGGACGAACCGAAGAAAGACGAGCCTAAGGCAGAAGACAAGAAGGCAGAAGACAAGAAGCCTGAAGACAAAAAACCTGAAGACAAGAAACCTGAGGCAAAGAAGCCAAAGGAAGATTTGCTTGACGGGATGCCTGAGTCGTTCATCGGTCCTCTCTTGGCGGAACTCGTCGCACACGAGGTCGGTCACACACTTGGACTTCGTCACAACTTCAAGGCGTCGAGTGTCTACTCACTCAAGGAAATGAACTCGGCAGACTTGAAGGGCAAGAAGCCACTCGCGTCTTCCGTGATGGATTACATGCCAATCAATATGCCATACGAGGTAGAGGGTGCGATTCGGGGCGATTATACGATGACGGGCATTGGCCCCTACGATTATTGGGCCATCGAATACGGCTACACACCTGAGGAAGCCAAGCTGCCTGAAATTCTCAAGCGAGTCAGTGAACCTGAGTTGCAATACGCGACGGATGAAGACACCAGTGGTCCAGATCCATTTGCTAGGCGTTATGACTACACCAAGGAACCGCTTGACTACGCTGAAAATCAAATGCGGCTGGTCAAACTCTATCGATCCCGTTTACTTGATAAATTTGTCAAGGATGGCGAAAGTTGGGGCAAGGCCCGCCGTGGATATGAATTGACGCTCGGTGAGCAGATGAAGTCTGTTAGCATGATGGCCAATTGGGTCGGCGGTGCGTTTGTCAATCGCGACAAAAAGGGTGATCCAGGCAATCGACAATCGCTGGTGCCGGTCGCAGCAGATCGACAACGCAAGGCCTTGGACTTCGTGTTCAAGACCGCCTTCCGAGACGAAGCCTTTGGCATTACGCCTCAGATTTTGGAGCGATTGACCAACGACAAGTGGGCGGACGAAGGGGTCCGTTCGATGAGTGAATCCACATTCCCAATCCACGATCGAGTTTTGGGATATCAGGCATCTGCACTAACCATGTTGATGAACCCAACAACCCTGCGTCGTGTGTTCGACAATGAGCAATTGGTCCCTCAGGATCAAGATGCGATGACGCTTCCTGAACTGATGGACAAAATCTTCAACGAAGTTTGGTCCGAGTTGAGCGCTAAGCCGGAGGGTGAAGTATCCTCTCGCAAACCACGCATCAGTTCATGGCGCCGAAACCTACAGCGAGAGCATTTAGAGCGACTGATCGATTTGGGGTTGCCGAACGATTCGAATGCGGCCACCAAACCGGTTACTTCTCTTGCGTTAATGCAACTCAGGGATTTAAAGCGAAAGATCGATGCTACGCTCGAAGGACGCAATGCACTCGATCCGTACTCGATCGCTCACCTTGGAGAAGCACAGCAACGCATTGCTAAAGCGATCGATGCGATCTATGTGTATAACATGCCATCCAGCTTTGGCGGTGGAGGAACACAGACCTTTATCTTTGGCCAAGAGGGGCAGCCGGTTCCAGTCGAGACGGAACTGCCTTAGATAGCCTGATTTGGCAAGTGAACGATTAGTGCTTGGCATCGAGTACGAAAACGAAAAACCCCGCGGTTAAACGCGGGGTTTTTTTGGTCACTCTCGGCAAGAGTGATCTAAGCCTTCCCTTTTTTTTAAGCCGTCCTTCGTCGACGAATGGCGGCTGCAGCGTAAACCAATGCACCGGTTGCAAAAGCTCCAATGCACAACCAGAACTGATTCTGTTCGCGTTGCGAGGCAACGACCAAGAACAGAACCGCTCCTGAGATGTAGAGAATCGTTGCGACATGCTCGTACCAACGAACCGGTATCTCCATCGTGAAATTTTTCTTGGCAAACCAAATACTTGAGACCGCAAGTGCACCGCATGCAGTCAATGTCAGTCCTAAAAACTTGATAATCCCTTCGATGTCCGAGATCCAAACGACAATGCAACTGAGCGACGCCTGAACGAAAATGGCGATTCTGGGAACATGGTTCGTGATCTGAAAGAATCTTGGCAATCGTCCATCGGCGGCCATTTGGGCGTACACCATGGGTCCAGTCGCCATCATGGCGAGAATGCTGGTTGCAGCCGACAGAATGATCGCAAAGCGTATCACCCGTGACAGACCATTTCCACCGATATTCTCCGCCACAACAGCCACATAGCCTTTCCCGGACTGAGCAATACGCTCTGGACTCAGGCCATACAAAAATACGAAATTCAGCAAAAGGTAAAGGAGCATGACCAGTGCGCATGCCATCCACATCGAGCGACTCACGAAATTCCGCCGATGGTTAGTGTCGGTTTCCTTCTCGACCTCTCCTGCCAGATAAATGCTTGCGTTGAAGCCGGTGTAAGCCAGAGAAACATAAAAGAGAGATACGATCATGGACATGAGTATCTCCGGTTGCTGAAGTCTTGCGGCAATGGAGGAGGAATCGACTAAGCCGCTCGTTGGATCCGTCAATATTCCCGTGTTGTTTGCTTTCAATACAAAGGGAATACCAACAACCAGAAAGATGGAGAAGCAAACGAGCTTGATCACGATAACGATATTGTTGAACGTGGTGCCGACTTTCAAGTGGAATGCATGCAAAGCTGCGGCGACGACGATGGACGCGGTTGCAATGATTCGGACTCGCGAGATGTCATCGCTTGCAATTGTGACGGCGGGGTCTGCTCCAACTAGGTATTCGCCCATAAGCAATGCAGATGCAGCAATGGGGGCCGTGAAGCCAGCAATGATTGAGATCCAACCAGCAATGAAGCCGATGGCCGGATGGACACATCGAGAAAGGTAGGAATACTCACCCCCTGAGACGGGCAATCGACTCGCCACCGCCCCGTACGCGATCGCCCCGCAAATGGCATGAATCCCTCCGATGAGCCAGACCAACAAGACCAGCCTAGCATCTTTGAGCGACAGAAGAGAGTAGTAGCTGCCAACATAGACGCCGACACCAATCATGTTGCCCACGATCATGCAGACGAGTGTGAAGAGCCCGATCGATGGCTTTTTTGAGAGACGATTCGTTGATGTCGGAACGTTGGATTGGTTAATGAGATTGCCTCAGTTTCGTTTTGGTTGAGATGTTGGCCGGCTCGGAACTACCTATCTTAACAAGCGGTATTCATTGGCATTGCCTGCAAGCTGGTCAGCGTGCTATTTAGAAATTCTCGGAGTAGCGGCCAATTCCCCTGGAAATCGTAAATGTCAGTGCGGGTTCAACAAAATACCAGGAAAGTACGTGTGTCGGGAGGGCAATGCCTTCCAGCGTTCACACGCGTGCGTCTATTTTGTTTACCGGTGCTCTTGTTGTTACTAACGGTTGGCTGTGCATCGCAGAAGTTTGTCCAAGTTCGTCAAAACCCGCTGAATCCGCTGACGGAAAGCCTCAGCCTGATGTCGCGCAGTGGCGCTCAAATAACGCTGCGAACGACAACGCTTCTTCGGCATTACGCATTATTGGACGCCTACCATCGCAATCCCGAAGACTGCCTGGTCCAGTTGCAAGAACTTGCAGTGGACGAAAAGGGTGCTGAGAAAATTTATGCGATCTCAGAACTTGCGTTCACGATCGCCAGCAAAGCCGAGAAAGCCAGTCACGAAGGGCATGCCTTGGACATGTACACCGTGGCGGTTAGCAATGCCTATTTGTACTTGTTCTGCACCGATTTGGACGTGTCACGCAACCCATATGATCCCCAGTTTCGAGGGGCGTGCGATCTGTACAACACAGCGTTAGAAGCTACCTTGCGTTTGGTGAGCAAACAAGGGAACTTAAAACCTGGCAACAGTTATCGTATTACCACGTCCAAGAGAGATTACGACGTCCAAGTCGTATCGCGTGGTTCGTGGCACGATGCCGACTTCGAGTCGCTTAAGTTTTGCAGTGAATTCCAAGTGAAGGGACTCGACTCAGCCAACGTAAATTATGGAGTCGGCGTACCGATGATCGCGGTGCGGCAGGAACATCATGGTGCTAATCCAGCGGAAAAATACTATCCGGAGGGATTGGCATTCCCGGTGACTGCACTGATGCGAGTAACATCGCCATCGATTCAAACTTCTCCTAATTCTCAGCATCGGCATCCATGCGTGCTTGAACTGCACGATCCATTGGACTCGACCGATATCGAGCTGAATTCGCGTTTGGTACCGCTCCAATCGGATTTGAGCACACCCCTCGCATACTTCTTGGACAATCCCAAGTTTCGCGAGCAAACCAATAGCAATTTGAACCCGTTGGACCTAAACAAAGCAGAAAAACTGCGCGGTGTTTACATGCTTGAACCCTATGATCCAAACCGCATTCCTGTCGTGATGGTTCATGGACTATTTTCGAGCCCGCTCACTTGGATGCCCATGTTCAACGACCTCCGCTCGTTTCAGGAGCTTCGAAAAAACTACCAATTTTGGTTCTACCAGTATCCAACGGGACAGCCGTTCTGGGTCAGCGCAACCCAAATGCGCAGCGACTTGTTCGAATTGCGAAAAACCTTGGACCCTCAAGCCACTCATCCGGTTCTCGACCAAATGGTATTGGTTGGGCATAGCATGGGGGGACTCGTTTCGCGTATGCAAACACTCGAGAGCGGCGAAGAGTTCTGGAATATTTTGAGCGATGAACCCTACGAAAAAGTCAAGGGCGAGGATGTCGAACGTCAACGCTTGGCTGCCGCTCTTTTCTTTCACCCAAACAACGCGATTAAGCGAGTCGTAACCATTGGGACACCCCACCGTGGTAGCGACTATGCAAACGACTACACCCGGTGGATTGGCCGAAAGCTGATCAAGTTGCCTAGCAGCATTACCGATATCGGCAATTCTCTTATTCGACAGAACCCGAACATGTTCCGCAACACGGAGTTGCTGACCACAACGACGAGCATCGATTCTCTCAGTCCAGATTCTCCCATTTTCCCGACCATGTTACGAGCTCGACGCGCTCCGTGGGTTACCTATCACAATATCATTGGAGTCGTTCAAAAATCTCATTGGTTCAGCCGAGAGTCGGAACCCAGTGACGGCGTGGTCGGCATCGAGAGCGCCCACATGGATGATGTCGTAAGCGAAATTATGGTTGAGTCGAAACATCAAGACATTCACAGAACGGCCCGAGCCATCTTGGAAGTTCGCCGCATTCTCGTCGACCATTTGAAAGAGTTGTCCACGCAACCTGCCTTGGCAGGCCTGTTGGACTTGCCAAATAGCTGGCGAAGTGATGGACAGAGGATACCCGCATCGACCATTTCTCATGCAAATGTCGTCACAACTTCCTCACACCTTGATGAACAAGGAGTCGTTACAATGAGCGAACAAGAGTCGAGAGTCGCGACAGTTGCCGAGTTTGCTCCCTTGCCGTTCCCACCCAAGTCCGGAAAAAAATTACGCTTGCCCCCCGTCTATCGAATCAATCAATAGCCAACTGTGTGTGATGAATCCGTTGTGTCAATGCCTTCGCTACTGGCTCATAGCCACAGTCCGTTTTTATCAACGCGCGATCAGCCCGCTCCTAGGCAGCAATTGTCGTTTCTCCCCGACTTGTTCGCAGTACACGATTGAAGCCATCGAGAAATACGGCGCAGTGCGTGGTGCTTGGAAAGGGATTAAGCGAATCGCAAGGTGCCATCCGTTTCACCCAGGTGGCTACGATCCGCCATGATGCCCGTTATGCATCAAATTCGATTCGCTCCCAAGTTGGAAAGCCAACTGAACTTGGAACAGGTCGAATTCCAAGGAGCATGTTCGCTAATTCGTGGCCGTACCATTTTCGATACCCGGCGTAACTCGTCGTCAACCTAGGATTGATTTCGATGGCAATCCAATCGCTCGCTGCTGCCGCCTCGAGTGGAATCAGGAAATCAATTCCAATCCAGCCCGCTGAACCTGGTGGAACCGCGTCGAGCACTACGTTGGCAAACTCTTCTAGCTGCGCGAAGGAAACTTGGGCCAGCGGACCTGCGCCACCTCGGTATTGAACGCACTGGCCTTGGTTTGCGATTTCTATTGGACGAACCTCCATTCGTTGTTCGAAGGCACCCAAAACCTTGCGGCTTCCATGCGCGATAAGCGCGAGACTCGCTGGCTGACCGGCGATCCAGGGCTGAACGATCCAATGGTCCGCGTTTTCCGCTAACAGGCACGTCGTTGAGGCCCACGACTCGAACGCAACGCAGTTCGCAAAGTACCTCATTTCCGCGCAGCCAGCACCATCGCGGCGTTTGACAGTGACTGGTGTGGTGCCGATCATTTTTGCTGCCGCCTCTCGCGATCCGTAGTACTCCCGAAGTGTCCAAGTCGCCGGGTGTGCGATCCCACGTGCAAGCAGCATTTTTGCCATCAACCATTTATCGGATGCAGCCTTCAAAAACGCTGCGTCCGACGCGAGAACAGTGACCCCCAACGCCCGCAGCGTTTGAACAATCGATGCCAATGCGTTGTTCAGTTCGGGAGCAATAACCACTGTCACATCGCAGTCGGATGCGACATGGCCCCAAACGTCTAAAAACCGATCCTTCGCTTCGACACTCGAAATAGAAGCCGAACTCAAAAAGGCTGGGGGTACTAAAGCACTCGTTAGGACCGAGCGATCCAAACAAGTGCATACCGAATGTCCGCACTCCATGAAATCGGCTGCCAATGCATCCAGCATCGACAAGCCTTCGCCAAAAAGAGGAACAAGAACGTTCGCCGGCGTATTCGAATCCGTTGGAAGTCGATCGGGCTCGATCAAGCCACCGCCGCACAGATATTCCAGAACTGCAATCTTCACTCGCTACGACGCAAGTTCAAGTTTGTATCCGCATATTTTCTGGCATACCACAAACGCCAGTCCTGTTTATTGAATCCAAAGTTTTCGCCCGTAATGGAGTTCAAGGCCGATAAAACACTCTGGTGATTATACAGTTGCTTGGTCGTAGTTTTGCTTGCCCCCATGGCTTGTTGAACTCCTCCGTCGGAGCTGATGGCATTGGTACCCGGTGTGGTTTGTGTTCTGGTAATGATCGACGTGAGAGATTCGATCAGCGAGAAAACCGCTCGATCTTCATTCAGAACCTGAAGATTGCTTCCGGCATGATCTATTTTTTGTATGTCTTTGCTCGCGAGAGCTGCGAGAAAAGCACTCAGCGCGAGCTCGCTGGAATATTCCGTTCTCAATAGCATTTCAAGGCTAGTGCTGACAACCGCTTGATTCTTTGAAGTCAAGGCAATTTCAATAAAAGTGGAACTCGCAGAAGCACCCGGCATACGCGTGAGAATCTCCATATAAAAATCGCCATTTCGCCCCTCACTTAGATCTGCCTGAAGGAGCTTATAGATTTTCGGGATGGCGAGAGGGTCATTTAGGGTGCGGAAGAACTCCGCCGCTTCGTTTCCCAACCGACCGGATTTGCCCATATTCGATGCGTAGTTGTTGATCTTCTTCTCGATATCCGCAATGTCTTTTTTGAGTTTCTCCTCGACATCCGTGATGGCTTTGGCGTGAAGAGTCGTCAAATGGTTTTTTCCTTTGACTAATCCACGGCGCTTATTCAGCGCCTCCTTGCGAACCCATTGTCCGTCTTTGTCTGTTATGTACTCAATTGCCGCCCATGCGACTTTGTCACTTGAGTCAAGCTCCACGATTCGTTCGTTGTGGGCTCTAGCAAGCTCCTTTTGGTTGACATTGCAAAACAGCGAAAGAGCTTTGTGGGACTCGACCGAGTCGTCCTTGCTAGCGGCAAGTTTGGCATATTCCAATTGTGGCTCTCCGATCGAACGCCCTTTGGTGCTGAGCTTGGTGCGTGCGATTTCGATTTCAAAACCGTCGCTCGTCAAAATCTTGAGGAACTCCGATTTTGGCTCTTTGGTCAAAGGACGACCCGAGATTGTCCCGCCACCAATAATTTCGAAGGTATCCGCCTTCAAGACGGCGAACGTCAACAAAGGAAGAACAACGGCAACAAGCTGCAATTTCATTCTGATGTCCAATTTTCAGAAGCCAAATGACAATCACTTCGAAGCCGCAACGCGCTAGCGTGGATGGTTCATAACCCGAAGCGTAAGGGATTGTTGATTAAATAGATTTGCCGTTAGGCAAACCGGTAGGACGGC
>CAMBSL010000048.1 GCA_945870455.1 Pirellula staleyi DSM 6068
TTTAACAGATTCGACCGGCAAAGTGGTTGTTGCCCCTAACATTCATTAAATTCGGAACGCGGTCTAGGTCGATACCTCCCAACGGGGAGTTGAATTTGAGCCGACCATATGCGTGCTTGGCCAATTGTCAACCAATTCCCGAAATCAAAGATTACATTGGGGGATCGGTATGTCGGTCAAATACATTGAGCGGGCGAGGTTGCGTCGAAAGCAAGGTTGGATCCAGGCAACTGGTAAACGACTCGCTTTAATATTCGTCCTGGGTTCGGCCACCATGCAGTTCACGGGTTGCACTGCGATGACCGGACTCAACAATAAGTGGCAATACAACGGATATTGGAACACAACCATGATGGGGCAACGCATCAGGTCCGGTGCCTCGAAAGCATGGCATTCTCGCAAACATCATTTCTGTAACGAAAAGTATCTCAAAGAATTCTCTGCAGGATTCAAAGCGGGTTACGCCGAAGTCGCCGATGGTGGAACAGGTTGTTCGCCTGCGTTTCCACCCCGTGAGTACTGGGGATGGAAGTACCAGTCATGCGAAGGCCAAGCCCGAGTTGCAGCTTGGTTCTCTGGATTTCCACACGGTGCTAGAGCAGCGGAGGAAGAAGGAGTTGGCAATTGGACACAGCTCCAAACATCATCCAATATCCAACATGAATACGTAGCAAACGGAAAGCTGAACCAATCGGCCGCCGGTATGTATCCGATCGCTCAATCTGCCATTCCAAATGGAATGCCGACTCGCGAATCCAACGCTCGTCAGCCAATCGATTTTGGGCAAACCTATCCAATTTCGGTCAGTGATGAGCAAGCCGAAGCAACCAACATGCCATCGATCTATCAACAATAGTCTTGCGTTCGTCTTAAATGCGTTATGCGAAAGCATAGCAGACAAATCATCAGCACTGCATATTTTTAAGGATCAACGCCGATCGGCGTACGAGGTAATTATTATGTCTATGGAATGGAATCCAGTGACGCTCGTCGACTCAGCAAAGAGACCTGGGCGAATTCTCCGACGCCTGATTAAATCTCTTTCGTTCACGAGCTTACTTGCTGCTGGTGCGCTAAACATAGGTTGCACATCACTCACGCAACCGATCAGCGGTATACCTGTGAGACGCGTGCCGCCTCAATTCTTGGCTCAGTCCAAGAATAATTTGGTCCCGCTCGATCCCTCTCGATTGACTCAGGAACCTCCCCGGCAATATTTGGTGGACAAGGGAGATATCCTCGGCATCTACATTGAAGGCGTGCTGCCGTACACCGATTCGGACAAGCCACCCACTCCACCCCCTGTCAATATGCCAACGGAGAAAAGCACGTTGGACCCGTCCATAGGGTTTCCAATCGTTGTTCAAGAAAATGGTACCATTGCTTTGCCATCCATTGAACCCGTCAAAGTCAAAGGGATGACACTCGAACAGGTAACAGACGTAATCCGCAAAGCTTACCTCAACGCGAGAATTTTCACAGATCCCGCTCGATTACGTCCGATCGTAACGATGCTGAAAGAGCGAACCTACAGTGTCGTGGTAGTCCGACAGGATGTTGGAACTCAAACCCAACAGCAAGTGGCGGGCGGGGCGAGAGGGGCGTACAACCGTGGGTCTGATCAAAGTGCATCGGGAAGTTTGATTCAATTGCCAGCCTATCAAAACGATGTGCTTCACGCACTCATGTCCTCCGGCGGTCTGCCTGGATTGAACGCCAAAAACGAACTCAAGATCTTGCGTGCCACCAAAGCAGACCAGAAAAAGCGAGATGAATTCATACAGCAGTTTTACCAACAGTTCTTGGCCAATCCTGATCCTTGTAGTTGCCCTCCACCACTCCCGGATGATCCGAGCTTGCTCAGGATCCCAATGCGATTGCCACCAGGAGTCGTTCCAGCATTCCGACCAGAAGACATCATTTTGGAGGAAGGTGACGTGGTCTACATCGAATCCCGAGATGCCGAAGTCTTCTACACCGGCGGATTGCTTCCCGGCGGAGAATTTCTCATCCCTCGCGACTATGACCTCGACGCCCTGGGCGCCATGGCAATCGCCGGGACGGGATTAGGATCGCAGACTCAAGGTGGTGCTGGTGCTGGTGGTGGTCTCGGCGGCGGTATCGCTGCCCTAGCATTCGTGCCGCCCGGGGACCTGTTCATCTTGAGAAGGACGCCTTGCAACGGTCAAATAACCATTGCGGTTGACCTCGCGAAAGCTACCCTCGACCCTCGCGAACGACCGCTGATCATGCCAGGCGACACTCTCATCCTCAGATATAAATGTTGTGAAGAATTGCTAAACTTCGGTACAGCATCCTTCTTCACCTTCGGAATCCAAGCCATTCTTCAAGGGCGACGATGATAACGTGAGATGATGAAAATGAAAAAAGGGCGCTCGAAATCGAGTGCCCTTTTTTTGTGGCTGGATCCAAACCGCACCTCTTTTTCCTAGTACACGTAACGCAAGGCCGGGATACAATAGAGTGCTGTGAGGATTTAGACAATTCCCTCCCTTACCTACCTTGCATACCTCATGCTGACCAACATTTTACTCTACCGCTCTCCATTGGTTTTCCTAGCGGTACTTGCCTGTCCATTCGACGCCGCCCATTCAGCCGATAATGACTTGACTCGAGCCAAGGTTGATTTCAAAACCGATATTCGGCCCATTCTCTCGAATCGATGCTTCGCATGTCACGGTCCAGATGAGGCTCGCGTCGAATCGGGGCTTCGACTCGATCTGCCTGAATCCGCCACATCACCCTCCGACTCAGGCTCCATCGCCATCGTTCCCGGCAATAGCGAAAAGTCCGAACTGATTCGGCGAATTACGTCAAACGAGGAAGCAGAACGAATGCCTCCTCCCCACTTTGGCGCGAAGCTGACCGAAGGAGAATCCAAGCTCATCCAAACTTGGATCGCTTCGGGGGCTACCTTTTCAAAACACTGGTCGTTCGATTCGATTCAAAAAACTTCGATCGCTCCGTCGCCTGAGACCGGTTCGCTCCCCAATTGGCAACATTCACCCATCGATCGACTCGTTTTAAAGAAACTAGAGGATCGAGGCTGGACTCCTTCCTATCAAGCAGACCCTGAAACGCTTTTGCGACGTTTGTCACTAGACTTGACCGGCCTCCCCCCCTCGCTCGAACAACAAGAGTCATTCGTTTCTAATTTTAGCGAGCTCGCTTACGAACAACGTATCGACGAACTGCTCGCTTCTCCCGCCTTCGGTGAACATTGGGGACGAAAGTGGCTCGACCTTGCTCGCTATGCAGACTCGGCCGGATATGCGGACGATCCTCAGCGAACCATTTGGGCTTATCGCGATTGGGTCATTCGTTCCCTGAACCAAGGAATGCCGTTCGACCAGTTCACGATCGAACAGCTTGCAGGTGACCTATTGCCTAACCCGACAGACGAACAACTCGTCGCCACCGCTTTTCACCGCAACACATTGACCAATAACGAGGGCGGAACCAACGACGAAGAGTTCCGAAACGTCGCGGTGGTCGATCGAGTGAATACCACCATGGCTGTCTGGATGGGCGTGACCATGGCCTGTGCTCAATGCCACAGCCACAAGTTCGACCCAATCTCGCACAAAGAGTACTTCCAAGTCATGGCGATCTTCAATCAAACCGAAGACGCCGATCGAGCCAATGAAAGCCCTACTCTTAATTGGTACACGCCGGAACAACGCCGCGAGCGAGAGGATTCTCAACGCGAACTTGCCAAAATCGAAATGCAGTTGATCTCACCAGACGACGCGCTAAAACAAGAGCAAACCGATTGGGAAACGCCGTTTCGAAAACCGCTCGCATGGCAACCAATCAAACCCGAATCAGCGAAAGCAAAATCGAAGTCCCAAATCGTGATCAACGATAATGGGAGCCTCAAGGTCGACACTATTTCGGATACGGACACGTTTACCCTTGAACTACCGTTAAATGGTGATACGCCCTTGGAGAGAATCACGGGCCTTCAGATCCGCAGCATCCCAGACCCTTCATTGCCAAACGGCGGCGCTGCAATCGGTGATGGAAACTTTGTCATTACCAACGTAGTGGCATCCCTGGTTGCGCAAAAAACAGATGCAGTCAAAGCTCGCTTTGTCCGAGTCGAATTGAATGGCGAAAACAAGATCCTTTCGCTCGCTGAAGTCCAAGTTTTCGCAGACGGAACGAATGTTGCAACAACCGGCAAAGCTTCGCAGAGCAGCACTGCCTTCGATGGTCCAGCCGAACTTGCGATCGATGGAAAGACGACCGGCGTTTTTACTGACAAATCGACCACACACACCGCAACGAGCTCATCGCCATGGTGGGAACTCGATCTCGGGAAAACAACTGCGATCAACAAAGTTGACGTTTGGAGCCGAACCGACAACGACTTGTTTGCTCGGCTTGCCGGCGCTAAAGTTTTCGTGCTTTCTGAGGATCGAACGACACTTTGGGAAACGTCGATCGATAAGCCGAAAGCGAACCAGGCTTACGAGATTAAACCATCCTTGGAGATTTCGTTGGTGGCGGCCAATGCGGATTACGCGCAAGATGGATTCGCACCTAAAAACGTTCTCGATAAAGATGCCAAGTCAGGCTGGGCCGTTGGCGGAGCTATCGACAAGCCTCATCAACTCAATATTGCAATCGATCAAGATGGACTACGAAAAAGCAGGCTTGCCAACCCTTTGCTCGGTGATCGATCGATTCAGTTGACCCTTAAGTTTGAGTCGCAAACGAGACGAGCTGTCCTGGCTAGCTTTGCAATCAGCTTGAGCACCGACGAGAGAGTGGATCGTATGATCGGTCTTCCTACTGCGATTGCCAAATTGCTCTCGATGGATCCAGGTGCTTTATCGGCAGAGGAACAGAGTTCACTCCATGTCTATTATGTCTCTAAGATCACGCCGAGCCGACAACCCCTTCGAAAGTCTCGCGATGCACTCGCCAAAACGCTTGCTGAAATCAAGCCGACAACAACGGTTCCAATACTCAAAGAACTTACCTCGGACAAACGTCGCGCAACCAACATCCAACTGCGTGGCAACTACAAGCTTCACGGAGAATTGGTAACTGCCAAAGTGCCTTCCGCGTTCCATGCATGGACCCCGGAAGCATCAGGTAGCGAAGGTGGAAAGCCTCAGATGGATCGACTGCAGTTCGCGAGATGGTTGATGCAATCCGACAACCCGCTTACGGCTCGCGTTTTGGCCAATCGTTACTGGGAGAATTTCTTTGGTGTGGGCATTGTTCGAACGAGCGAAGAATTCGGTTCGCAAGGTGATTTGCCTAGCAATCCAGAGTTGCTGGATCACTTGGCAATCGATTTGATTCGCAGCGGCTGGGATACAAAACGCTTTATTAGAAACATCGTGATGTCAGCCGCTTACCGCCAACGATCCTACGTGTCTCAGAAGCGATATGAGGAGGATCCCGAAAATGTCTTCGTGTCCCGCGGTCCACGATTCCGTGTTTCCGCTGAGCAGGTTCGCGATATGGCTTTAAGTTCGGCAGGAATGTTGTCGCAACGGATGTTCGGACCGCCGACCCGGCCACCCCAACCGTCGCTTGGGTTGAGCGCAGCCTTCGGTAGCAAAACAGATTGGGACGCGAGCAAAGGAGAGGATCGATTTCGCCGCGGCCTTTACACGCTTTGGCGTCGTTCCAATCCCTATCCCTCCATGGCCGCGTTCGACGCACCCAATCGCGAAGTCTGTGTGCTCAGACGCGACCGAACAAACACTCCCTTACAAGCTTTGGTCACATTAAACGACCCCGTTTACGTCGAGGCCGCTCAAGGGCTTGCGAGGCGGATAGCAATTCATGAACTCCCCTCGGGCTCGCTCCAGCAACGCATAGACCTGTTGTTTCGGCTCGCTCTTTCGCGTCATCCCAGCCAACAAGAATTGAATGCAATCATTCGACTGTTCGAAGAGTCTCGCGTCGAACTGGCCAGTAATCCAGAACGAGCCGCAAAGCTTGCAACCGATCCACTAGGCCCGTTACCTGCGGGCGCTGATCCGGTCGAGTTGGCAACTTGGACAACGATTTGCAATGTCGTCCTGAACCTCGACGAGTTCCTGATGACGCCTTAGTTAGGATCGTACGGTCGATACGTGTCTGAATTCAACAGTGGGATAGGCTTTCAGCCTGTCCTTTTCAGATTGACAGGCTGGAAGCCTATCCCACTAAAACGATACTCCATGTTCAATTTCCTTGACGAAAACACAATCGGTCACCAACCATGCATTCCATTTTTGAACAACATCTTGCACTTAGAACGCGTCGTTATTTCCTCGGACAGGCATCGTCCGGGCTCGGTGCTTTTGCGTTGTCCGGTCTTATGGGCTCATCACATAACTCGCTGGCGGCTGATTCACTGGCAGCCCACTTGCCCCATTTTGCACCCAAAGCAAAACGGGTCATTTACCTTCACATGACGGGCTCTCCCCCCAACTTGGATTTGTTCGATTACAAGCCAAAGCTGATTGAGCTCAACGGTCAGGATGCGCCGGACTCGGTGCTCAAGGGCAGGGAATTCGCTTTCACCACCGGTGTTCCAAAGTTGCTTGGTACTTCGCACAAGTTTGTTGCTTCGGGGCAATCTGGAGTCATGCTGTCGGACTGCTTGCCACATCTACAGGGTGTCGCGGACCGTTTGTGTCTCGTACACAGCATGCATACCGATCAATTCAATCATGCTCCTGCTGAGTTGTTGGTTTATACCGGCTCACCTAGAAGCGGACGACCTTCGTTTGGCTCCTGGGTTACCTATGGACTTGGCAGCGAAAACGAGAACTTGCCAGCCTTTGTCGTTTTGATCAGCAGTGGCGTTCAACCGAATGGCGGAAAGAGTTCGTTTGGCAGCGGATTCCTTCCGAGCATTTATCAAGGAGTTCAATGCCGCTCGCAGGGGGACCCGGTATTGTTTGCATCCGATCCGCCGGGCATGGACCGCAGTCTTCGTCGGAAAACACTGGATACGCTGAGCGAGCTCAACGCCATCCAAGCCCAAGAACTCGGCCACCCTGAGACACAAACGCGGATCGCACAATACGAACTCGCATATCGCATGCAGACAAGCGTCCCGGAAGTCATGGACATTTCACGCGAGTCACAAGAAACGTTGGATGCCTATGGTGCCAAGGTTGGGGCCGCGAGCTTGGCCAACAATTGTTTGCTCGCCAGACGATTGGTCGAGTCAGGCGTGCGATACGTTCAGCTCTTTGATTGGGGATGGGATTTCCATGGGACAGGGCCTTCGGAAGATATCCGAGATGGATTGACCAAAAAATGCGAAACGATGGATCGCCCCGTGGCGACGCTCATCAAGGACTTAGAACAACGCGGCATGCTCGATGAAACGTTGGTCGTTTGGGGCGGTGAGTTTGGCCGAACGCCGTTTCGCGAAGGCCGCACCGCAGTGGGTGCCCAACTCGGACGCGATCACTATCCCGATTGCTTTACTATGTTTATGGCAGGCGGAGGAACCAAAGGTGGTTTCGACTATGGAAGTACCGACGAACTTGGGTTCTCGATCGTTGACAAACCAGTGCATGTCCACGATCTGCAAGCGACGTGGTTGCATTTGCTTGGTTTCGATCACACCAAGCTAACGTTTCGCTTTCAAGGTCGAGACTATCGGCTCACGGACGTTCATGGCAAAGTTGTAACGGAACTAATCGCATAAGCGGACTGACGCCGTCGTCTTTCGTTGTTCTTTCCCTGAAAGACTTTTTCGATTCAATCCTCAGGTCTTGTAGGCGATTGCGGAACGGGCGAAACGGCGTCCTTTAGGGTCTGGAGTGAAAGTTTTTGAGTGTCGATATATCTATCTACCGCATTTCGCAAGGACAACAACCTTGCTTGGTCTTCTTTTCCTGGACTTGCAGCCAACGCGCGCTGAAGCTCGCTGACTTGGCGTTCTAGCTCCTGCGACTTACTGCGCGATTCTTCCAGCTCTCGCGACTTCCTTTCGTTTTCAATTGTTTTCTCTTGCATCGCTTTCGCTTTGCCGTTGATCTGCCTTTTCAGTTCCGTAGTGTCTTCGTTTAGTCTCTTCGTACTCACTCGCAGTTTCTCAACTTCCAAGTACTGACTTACCGCATACCAAACCGTTGCCAACAACGCAAATAACAATAACGTTGATAGCACCTTTAGCAGCGAGGATGATAGCAGCGAGGATGATTTCCATTGCGGTGGGTTAGCTCGATTGGTTGTCGATGAATTTGGTCGAACGGTGGATTTTGGATTGCCGGTAATGTTGGCAAATTCAGGCATCACACTGGATACGCCCACGCTCGAATCAAAACCGACGGCACGGAACGATTCATTTGGTCCGACGACTATGCGCCCTGAATTTTTCTGGTGAGCGATGGAGAGAAACTCTTCTTGCGTGTTGGGCAGTCGCACCGAGCCGGGCCAAACCTCCGCAATCATCTGTTCCAGAGTCTCGGCTGCAGAAGTGATCCAGACTTCCATGCAAATGCTAATTCGTCCGTTAGGATCTCGAGGATCGGTAGCTATGCGTGCGATCAACGGAGGGTGACTTCGATCAACGGCTATTGCAACGACCTCCTCGCTGGTTGTTGCGTTCCACTGAAAACTGGATGCAAGTGTTTGAACGCGAGCGAGTATCGCTGGGTCGCCCTGATCAGGTAGGACTTCAAAGCCGTACTCACCTCGCTCGGGAACGATTCCGTAAATGTAATCAGCTTGCCTCACCACTTATCTCCCGGTAGCAGATAATCCGAGATGGCTTGAAGCTTTTCAGCGGATAGTTCTTCGCATTCAAACATGATTTTAAAAGGTGGCCGAGTCTTTGTGAAATCGTTTGAAAGCAAGCCTATGCCCTCGGCCCATCGGTTCGGAGTACTGCTCTTTGCAAGCATCAGAATTGCAATGGGTGATGTATCTTCAAAGTAGGCTAGGTCGTGATTGATGCCGTCGTAATTGACCAGTGTTACTTTGATACTTTGGCCGGACTTCCAATTGACTGGAAATTTGCGATCCCAGTTTTTCTCGGCGACATCACCTGAGCCATCGAATGTCTGCATACTTGAGGAGTCTACAAGGATCTGAACGCCATGATCTCTCGGGCCGTCTAAACCGCTCGTCCTGACCAGCCTGCATTGGTATTGCCGGGACGTCACGAACTGGATTGCAATGTCGCGAGCTAATGTCATCGCCACTCTTTCTTCGGCCTTTAGATAGGGTCCAGGTCCGTTCTCATCCAGGAATTTGGTGATCGCACCACTCTTTTGACGAAGTGCTTCTGTGCTGGTTACAGGAACTGCCTTGACAAACCCTCTTGCCGTTAAGTACCGAGCTTGGTCCAAGTCCTTGAGCATCTTTCGCAATTCTTCGGCATTCGGACCCTCAGGGAATTCACTCAAGTATGTTTTGATCAATGGAACGCAGTCGCCGGTACGAAGTTGCTGACAGTCGATCACTCGTCTATAAAGCAACTGTTCTTTTCGAATACTTGCCTGGGACTTCAGTTGCTCCAGACCGCCGCGAATCAGTTGATCATGAGCGGGCGGTATCATTTCGAATCGCTTTAATACCAACGCAATCGATTCGACATTGCCGCTTGCTTCAATATCATTCTTCGCCCTGGCAAAGTCTTCTGCATACCTCTCACGAAACAGCGGTTCATTCGTCGTTTCGACAGGACCAGGGAATTGGACGATCGGTATCGTCGGATCTTCGATCCGGCTTCTCTGGTCCGCTACTTGCCGACTACGAAGGATTGACCATGAAAAGCCCATGAAAAGAACCAGTGCGATGGCGGCCATCATCCGTTGGATGAATCGGTTTTGAGGACGTCTGCTGCGACGAAACAATTGCTCAAAGATTGCTTCGTATCCTTGCGGCTCAAGCGCGGCGTAAATGGGGGATCCCGAATCATCCATTGCATTGGGGCCGCAAACACTAACGGGTATCCACACAGTTCGGATGCTTTGCTGTTGCAAGAATCTCGCCAAGTCGGGTGCACGGGTTTCGACAACCTGTTTTAGGTGGCGGCTGGTCGTCATCGGAATACTTTTACATAGATCGCTTTTGGTGAGAACTACGAACGCGTCTAGGTCAGCGCTACCCTCCTCCCTTATTCGTTGGAATACAGCCTGGATCAACGGTGAACCGGAAAAATTTTCATCTCGATCGATTGCCGCCCCATCCAACAGAACCATCAGCACATCCGCTCCGCTAACGAGCGATTTGATTTGAACTGCCGCCTCGGTTGCGTTCCCTCGTTTCATAGCGTCTGTGAAGCTTTCGCCAGCAAAGTCGCTCAGTTGTACTTCGACGCGACTCGCTCCTCGGTCAATGACGAACGAAAGTTCTTCAACAATCGATGTCTTAGATGGCCAACGTCCTTTCACAAGGGTTTCACGTAACCTTTCGAAAACTGCTTTGGTTTTATCATCCGTTGGGAGAATAAAACTGCGTCCGCCGGTTTGTTCATTCAATAGAGCCAAGCCAGCTAGAAAACAGGTCTTTCCCACACCGCTTTCGCCAAGCATTTGAATTCGGACTGGCTGCACCTGCGAAGTTGGGGCTGCAAGCTCTGAGTGACGGCGAACGTCGTCTTGGTTGTCAACTGCAGTGGTAGCCTCGATGGGTGCCTTTGGTTTGTCTGCCATTTCACTTCTTTCGCTTTCCTGAGGCCCCTGAAACACTCGTACTAGCGAGGCTCCATCCGGGCCCGACATCAAAAAGAAAAGCAAAAGCAAGCAACCCCGATATTCCGATGACCAAAATGTTAACTAGCAGAGAAACACTGCCGCCGGCGGCTTCCCTGGCTGTTTGCTTGGCCTTCTCTATTGCGTCAGCAACGGCTTTCGGAATCGCGTTGATCGCATCGCTAACGAAATCTGCCGCGTCCTTGTTGAGGGAATCGATGAGCGCTCGGACGCGCTCGGGACCACGAACAAACAAACTAGCCCCAAGCATCCCACGTGCTGCCCATTTGCGAACACCTGGTGGGATACTTTTGGCCATCTGAATTACCCGGTTGCTGGCGGTGATCAGTTTGCCACCCATCGTCTTTGTGGCTCTAGTTACATGGATCACGGCACGTGATGTCCAGCGGATCGGCGCGGCTGATTTGGATGCTTTCGCGGCGGAAACAAGCCTTGTCATCGCGGAAGGTTTTAGCGTTCCAGGAATCCGCTTGATTCCGATCTCAGACAGCTTTTTTGCTGCACCTCTGCCAATCCCTTTTGACGTTTGCTTGGTAGTTTGCTTGGCAGCTTCGGTCAATACCTTAGATGTGCCAAAACTCACGGCCATCAACGCAACGTCACCAACGTCCCAAGCCGCCCACCCGATTTCACTCCAATCACTTGGAACGCCCGTACCAACGTTTTTAGCGACCTTAGCGACACCGCCTACCAACGGCACATTGACCCACCATTCGTCAGCCAAGGGTTTGCCGTCTTGATCGATCCACTTGTCAATATAGGCAGGATCGCGAAGCACGGATTCAAGTCCAACGTCGGATTTGAGCACTGCTACCATTGCGATTCGATGATCTACGTTTGCGTTGCGAAGCAGTTTGCGAAAGTTTTCTGAGCCGTCGTACTGGGCGAGAACTGCAACCCCCAGTTCACCATAATTATTGACGATTGCAGCAGCCTGTGTGGCCACGTCCCCATACTGGGTCACGATCAAGGAAGCGGCGCCAAGTTCAGCATGCTTTTCGAGTACGGGCTGCGAAAGACCTGGCGTAAGTTCGTCGAAGGATAATACATACCCATCACGTTGCGCGGCTGCCCAAACACTGGGTCGATTCCGATGAAGTGTGACCAATCGGGCTGCAACCGTTGTTGGTTCTTTCACTTTTGCACCGTCCATCTCATCGTCCTTGAGGAGCGCGTCCCTATTGAGTACGATGACTTCCGTTGCTTCTTTTGGTGGTACGCCCTGCTTTGCTGCCATAGAAATGACCTGGCCAAACTGACGAAATGTCTCGTAATAGATGCACGCCTCTAACGGAGTTTCGCTCGGGTTTGGAACGAGCTGCATCAAGTAGGGCTTGCCTTCGTTGGCAACTTCAAGCAAGTCGTCGAGCTGAATGAATCCAACATCTTCCTCTTCGCTATCGACGGTATCGACGGTATCGACGGTATCGACGGTGTCGTCGGTGTCGTCGGCGGATGTGATTCCGATCATTGCAACCAATACTTCCGTCATCTCAACATACCAAGCTTGATTGTCTTGGTAATGTTTTCTTAGCTCCAGGTTCGACTTGAGCAACTTGCTCGATAGTGCGACAGGATCGTTTCGCACGAGGCTCCAGTAGTCTTGGTCTGCACTCGCCTCTTCTAGCCTAGTCAGATACTCGTTCGATTCATTGGGCAGGTCACTCATCGCGTCTATCGCTGTGCCATGAGACCACAGTACGCTCTCATCGCCAGCTCGATCCTTCTGGTAGAGAGATGTGAGGCGTGCACGAGTTTCAAAACTCTGCTTTAGAGCTTCGGGATTAAGGACTCGACCCTGCAACGATTCTATAGCAACGGATGTATTGAACTGCCCAAAACGATCTTGCTGCTGGGCTAACCAATCCGCGGCCTTAGGATTGCTACGTTTGAAATCCGCAATTGCCTTCGATTCCGACTGACCTGGAGTTCGCGAAATGATTTCGCTTCCATTTACTAACCAAAATAGACAGAATACACTGCAAGCAATCCCAATAAGATGTTTTGGCTGCAGAAACCATTTCAGACAAAAAAGCATGGATTGATTCCAAAAGGACAAAGTTGGTAAGTACGACTTAGTCGGTGAAATATTGGGCCATACAACGAGGTTGTATTGATAGTGGCTTTTCACCAAGCCATACGGAATTCGAGTAAACTTGGTTTTGCCGTTGGAGGCAGTTTTTGCCTCCGATCATCGCAGCGAAAACATGCAACGCGTGGATTCTGCCAAAAGTTGTATCCAAGTCTACTGACTCTTCGTTGCGCGATGCCCTCTGCCAAAAGCTGGTGTTGCCCTCGCTTTCCGCGCATTGTAACCACCCTGTAGCCCTGTCGCCATTGCCCTCAAGTGTCCGTTTTCGGAGCCACTGGAATCATGCGATCGGGGATTACCTTGAGCTAGTTTCCGCCAAGAAAGCAATGATCTAGTTCGATTTGGCACGTTTGGTGATTGAAGCCAAGCCGTTAAGCAACTACCTGGAAGGGCACGGCCATCACTGGCCGGGCTTCAAATCGTCGCTAGTCCTTGAATTTGGCCGCTATGCCCAATCCTTCTCCCACCTGGGCTTGGCACAAAAGTTCACCGAAGACTAGGAGCCAAGTGACCAACTGCGGATCGGATTGAAAACAGCAATCCAGTTTTCGACGCAGATCAACTAGTCCGCATGTTCCGCGTTTCAGACGCTTGCGTCGGCAATAGATAATCGGCCAGACCGTTGTCCAAATACCTTGAAACACCGATGAACAAGTCAGTCCTTGCCCATCCAACACAGCGAGATGGAGCGGTTCCAACGCTGGAACGGATTCGCACCAGGACGACCAATCCCCCTGCGGTATCGCGCTGCCAGACGCTTTCTTGCGCTGCTTCGCAAAGCGTTCGTCCGCCGATTGAAGAGTCAAAAGAGCATTTTCCAAAGTCGATTTCCACTCCGGGCGTGCAACGTAAATGGGCTCCTCGACCGTTTCGATCATGGTAGACTGTCCATCGATCGAAAACGTCCAAACACCATCGGCCCAGTTATTGGCCTTCCAGCTCGCTTTTGTTTTCAATTCAAGCATGGCTTTGCCTGAGGATTCCATCGTGAACCCGACAGGTGCATTGGCTCCTTGTCGAGCCACGCGACGTTGCCAGCTCACAAAGTCCCCACTTAGTATTTTCATGGTGACATTGGTGGACCAATCGTGAATACCCATGGCATCGGCCCATGATTGGGAATCCTCGATGGAGGGGGGGATCGTCTGCTCGATCGTGAAGACATCCGTACTGTCCAAAATCCAGTGCAGTTGCGTCGACGGGATCATACTGAGCAACCACTTCAAATCATTTCCGATTCCAAACTTCCAAAGTGAATCGATCGACGACTCGAGCGTATCTGCTTTCTCGCGAATCGTGGTCAAACTACATATCGCGTCAATCCAATCCAAATGTTTCTTCGAATTCAGACGTGATTGTTGAATGATTGGATCGTTCACACCCATCAACGCTTGCAGCCAACCTGAGTTGGCGTAGTCTTGTTCGGAAGGCGAGAGGGCTTTTGACATCAGTTCTCCGTGCGAAATTTCGGTCCGGCAAATAATAGGTATCCCTACACTCTAGCAGTACCGCACGGCATTCGAACAGATCAAAGTCACCAATGTTTTGTCCCATTCGTGCTCAACGAAATGGTGCTCATGCCTCGTAACCGAAGAATCGGACCCAGCGATTATGAGCACCGCGGGTGGCTGAGCACCTCGCGGTCAGTGAGAAATGTCACTGTTTTTAGGTCCATTACGCGTTTAGTTTCACGCTGGGGTCGTCCGCCACGTTGACCCATACGTGTACGTGTGGCGAACCGCGGAAGTGCCATACAAAACTTGGACCTTCCAATCGCCAATTGTCCCAAACCTTGTCGTTGCCCGTGTCATCGTCGGTGTAGAAAGCCATCCGCAGGCTCTCCAACCCTCCCTGACGATCGATGCACATTTTAACTTCGTCGCGATCGGTGGATCGAAACGGGGCTATCAGTTTAGCAAGAGCTTCTGCCAACACTTGCCTTTGATCGTTGGACAGTTCACTCACTGGCAACCCTGGAATACTGGAGTTTTTTCCACGAAAAGCGACATCGTCTTCGTTTGGCGACTCAGCGATTTCCGCAAGTTTACGTTGTTTGCCATCGAGTGTCTTGTACACCGAGTTGGCAGCAACAGCTTGTTCCCAAAAAACATTGCCTGGATGGTCGGCTAACTCTTGGTCACGGCCAGCAGCGTGTCCATAAAAAATAGGGCCACCAAATGCAACGTGGTCGGTAGTATTGCCATCGCAACGAAGCGTCGTATGCCGACCGGTTAAGACGAACTCAAACTTGTCGCTTCCTGGTGTACCAAAGATTGCCGCGCTCTGAGCCTTGCCAAATCCACCCATGTCATCCTTGAGTTGTTTATCAAACTTGGCATGCCAATCCGGATGAATGATCCCTTCAAAAATAGATCGGACGAGCGCGCGTTGCTCCGGTGTGTAGAAATCGCTATTGATGGTCTGATCCGTAATCTTCCAATTGTTTTCAACACGCGTTCTCAGCAAGCCGCGTTTCTTGTCCATGTGATCCCAATCAAAGCACATGGCATTCCTTTGCTGATCGGACAGCGACTGGTAGAGTACTTTTACCAGCGTTTCTGGGGCCTTATCGATCTTGTCCAGCCGCTCATCGGCCAGGGCTCGCAGTGCAGATCCACTTAAGGCAGTAGCTCCGACGGTACCGGCTGTTGACTTCAGGAACCAGCGGCGGTCGACAGGTCGTCGAAGGGGACGATTCGTATTCATTGAGAGGCTCTCCGTACTCGGGGTAAGAAACCAGGATCGATTCGAGAACACAAATGGTCCCGAATGTCACGCGTAGACTCAAATCCCAATGTAGCAAGTTGCGATTAGAAACACAAATTTGGTTCGCAAGGTCCACATAAATGATTGGAACAACTATTCGTTCTTGGCGTCCGTGAACTCGACATTGTTGGTCCGCGTGACAATACGATTCCAGCGATCTATCGGAAGCCTGCTGCCAGATTTGTGACGCGATGTTTTTAGGCATTCAAATTGCATTGGGACGAGTCCCACCTGCTCTGCTGGAATCGAGTGGCTGAAATCCTTGTTCGATTGCGAGCGAACCAAGTAGACGGAACCGCTGCCGAGTACTCGCATCCCTTCTCGATTTAACAAAATTCCTGTGGCTTCATCGATGCCAATTCCAACGCGATCCGGGAACCTCTCGACGGCATGCGCGAGCCTTTCGAATCGGCCTCGTTGTGAGAAGTGCTGGTCGATGATTGTACCGGGCAGCAGACTCCAACCCTCCGTTAATGTTGGCAGTGTGACACCTCCGGCGATCATGGTTCGCGACGCTATCGCAGCGCCGGCGCTTGTTCCGCCGATGATTCCCCCTCGGTTCAAAACGTTCTGAAGCTCGGTGTGAACGGGCGTGCCGAGATACCGATCGACAAGTCGTTGCTGGTCCCCTCCCGCAATCCAAACCGCCGAAGCACTTCGAATACTATCGAGAAGTGGTTCATTCGAGGCCGCTTCTTTGTTCAAAGCATGAACAACATGAATACTATTCCATTTCTGACCATTCCACATCGCTTTCCAAAACGTGAAGTCGCCGAGGTCGGACCGGGGTGAAGCCGTTGGGATGATCACAAGTTGACCCTGAACTCCACCCCCTCGTTCATGAAATGCATCCAAGATTGTTTTCGGTAACAAGCTACCACCGCAAAGCAGCATACAACCATGATCGGACGCAGCGTGTGTTGAAATGCTCGTTTCCGCAAGCGTGGCGTGAGGCGAAAGACTTTCGGACTGTCCCATCAGCATCTGAGCAGGAAGGCATGCGGCTGCTGTTGTGCACATTACCAGAGTCGTTCGCTTCATCATCGAACAGTCTAAACGCCAACGGGTTCAGGAGGGAAAAAACGGTCGTAGCAAGACTCGTGAGAGTTCAGTGTCATCTGTGCTTTCAAGTAGATTGGGACCAATGTCCCGATCTGTTGTTTTGGACGGGACAAAGGTCCCATCCTACACCACGTTTTTCCGATATAGGCCGCTCGCCGTACCGATCGAATGGTCCTTAGTGGTTGAACAAGAATTCTTTGCAATTCAAAATGGCCCAAACCAAATCTTGATATGCTTCTTGCTTGTTTTCCTTTTTATCGATGTAAGCCAAAGCAGATTGGAGTTCATTCTCGGTCGGCAATCGCGAAAAGGCTCGCAAATACACCTCCCCAATATTCTCTCCGTGGGAACTTGTGCTTTTGCTAAGAACTTGAGGCAACGCGTTCGCTTCCCCGAGCTTGGCAATCAGTTCTTTGGAATTCGCAAAGTGAAGACTCTGAGCCAGCGTGGATTCGTTGGATCGTTCGCATTCGCACGCGGTTGTTCCCTCCGGACGTCCAAACACGGTCAAGAAATAGGATCGAAAAGACGAGTCTGGCAATGCTGCAGCACGGGTGTTGTCGGGCATCGAATCGAAAGAGGTTGATGTGGCTGTAAATTGATCAACACTATCGAGGATTTCTTCCGCACCTAGCCTCTTGGGATAGTGTCGCGAATTGCATTTTCGATCGCGCAAATTTTCGCCGTTGGGTTCTGTATCCAACTGATATACCCGAGAGTTGCAAATCGATCGAATCAATGCCTTGAGGTCGTAACTGGAATGAGTAAGTTGGTCCGCAAGTGCATCGAGGAGTTCCGGATTGGATGGTGGATTCGTCACTCGCATATCGTCTTCTGGTTCGACAAGGCCTCTACCCATAAAGTGTTTCCAGTAGCGATTCGCGATCGACTTGGCAAAGAATCGATTTTGTTTGTCTACCATCCAATCAACTAGAGCTTCTCTAGGGTCACGGCGGTCCGAATCCTCGATCACTGGACCATCCAGCCCAGCAGGTTTTAGAGATTCGCCGGTCTTTGGATGGGATACTCGCGGTGCCCCCATGGATGTGAAGACAACGGTTTCATCCGGGGACTGTCCGGGTTTCGTTTTGACCTGTGAAAAGAAAGACGCCATCTGGAAATAGTCTTTCTGAGCCCATTTTTCAAAGGGGTGATGGTGGCATCGAGCGCATTGAATGCGTTGCCCGAGAAACAGTTGCGAGGTATCTTCGAGTCTGCTGAAAGTGTCTGCAACTTGACGATACCAAACAACCGGCGGGTGAACGTCCATGGCACCTGATGCAGCAACGATGTCGCGTACGAACTCATCGAACGGACGATTGTTGGCGATTTGCTCTCGGATCCATCGATGAAACGCAAACGAGCCTGCTTTTTGGCCCGGCGTGTCGCGACGATTCCTCAATATAAGCATCCACTTGTTTGCAAAGTGTTCCGCATAGTTCTCGCTGCTCAGCAAATACTCAATCCATTCGCCTCGCTTGCCGGCGGAAGGGTTGCTACCGAATTGTTTGATCTCAGCCAGCGTCGGCAGCTGTCCTGTTAAATCGAGCGTGACCCGCCTTAGAAAGGTATTGTCATCACAAACATTTGAAATCGGAATATTCAGAGACTTGAGCTGGGCAATGACTGCGGCATCGATCGGATTGGTTGGTTCTGGCCATTGGTTTTCGCCTTCGAGAATGGGCACGCTCGCCCGAAACACAGCGACTTGACCTTGAAAGCGAGCCATCACTGCCACTTCGCCGGCAAGCGATTTGATCGAAACGATGCCGCGCTTCGTAACGTCTGCCATTTCGGTGTCATTGCTCTCGAACTGAACCGCAGCGGTAACATCTTGTTGTTGACCGTCCGAATAGAGAGCGATGACAGCAATCTGTTGCTCGCTCGCGGGCCGCATCCGCCGTTGTTCGGGAACGACTTTGATCTCAACCACGCGTGGATCGTCCGCCTTACCAGGCATCATTCCTTGCTCGATCCAGCGTCGCAAAATAAGGTATTCTTGGGAGTTCATTTCCATTCGTTGTCCACCACCATGCGGGGTTGCGTTGATGGATTTGGTGAGCAACAAGCTGGAATCGGGCGAAGCCTGGGAAAGCCTTCGGCCCCTAGACTCTTTCACAAGATGTTCGAAATCTTCGTTCGGTTCGAAACCTAGCAAGGAGAGTCTAAAACCATTTTGACCAGCAGCCTTGCCATGGCAACCGCCCCCATTACAGCCGAGCTTGGTAAAAATCGGAATCACTTGATTCGGGAAACTTACGAGTGGATTTTCGTCCCAATTCGTTACTTCAATCGTCAACTGGGCCGAGGTCCCGGTAGGAGTGGTAGCAACGAGTGTTGCTACCCCGTTTTGCAGTGGGGAAATCACTCCTTCCGCGTCGACACTGGCCACTTGGGCTGGCGACACTTGAAAGTTGACAGTCCGAGTGATGTCAATTTTGTAGCCTTCGGCATCGACACCTGTCACCAAACATTGGTAACGCGCATCGCTACCTCGCAGTACGATTTTCGAGTTTTCGTCCGGACCCTTGGTTTGTGTTCCGAATTCAAATTGAACCGAGCGTACGCCGTCCACAGGCTTCTCATCGGCATTTGCTGACGGAAATCCGACCGAACCAACGAGCAGCAACAAAACGAGCACGAGAGTTGTGAGGGCGATCGACTTCCAGCAGCGAAATCGGTTTGCATAGGACTTGTAGGGCATGGTTTAGACCTTATACCAATTCTCTGATGGGTTCGTGATCGACTAAGAATTGCGGCCGACCGGTAGGATCTACAAGTGTTGTTTTGGCGACGTTGATTCCCATATTATGGTAAAGCGTCGCGATGACTTCTTGGAAGTGAACGGGCCGAAGCGTTGCGTATTCACCCAGCCTATTGGTTGCACCGATGGCTTGTCCGGCGCGGATACCACCCCCTGCCATGAATGCGCAACTGACTTGTGACCAGTGGTCTCTGCCCCCTTCTTTATTGATTTTTGGAGTGCGACCAAATTCGCCCCAGACCACGATACTGACATCATCGAGCATTCCTTTCGAATCCAAATCCTCGATGAGTGCGCTCAAGCATTGGTCTAGTTTGCCGCCGTGGTCTCGAACCATATCGGCATTTTTGCCGTGGCTATCCCATCGCCCGAAACTCAAGCTGACCACGCGTACGCCGGCCTCGATCAATCGTCGCGCGATGAGAAAATGATCATTGCGTGTGGCGACGCCGTCGTATTGGAATTGATAGGGTTTGCCATCTCCATAGCGAGCTACCACAGCCGGGTCTTCTTTGGATAAGTCAAGTGCATCAACTAGTTTGCTGCTCGTCAGTACATCCAAGGCTCGTTGACTGAAGGCATCCATCCCTTCGATCACCCCAGAGTTGTCGATATCGCGACGCATGCCATCGAGACTTGTCAACAATTGCTTTCGATCTTGGAGGCGGTCAAGCGAAACACCGTTTAGTTTCATGTTCTCAATACCGGGCCCGTCTGGTTTGAAAGCGGAATGCGAAGCACCTAAGAAACCAGGCCCCCCGCAATCAGACCAGGGAACGTGCGAGGATTTTTCTGCGAGGCCAACAAAGGTTGGAATGGCTGGGTCGGCGGGACCGCAGATCTTGGAAATGGCTGCGCCTATCGACGGGCGACCACCTAGGGATCGTAGATCTTCGGTTTGCCAACCGCTCATGCACTGAAAGGACTCATGACGGTCTTTGCATCCGATGATCGATCGAATCACGACCGCTTTGTCCATGATCTGAGCTAGCTTCGGAAAGACTTCGCAGATTTGAATCCCCGGTACATTGGTCGGTATCGGCCGAAACTCTCCACGAATCTCGGAAGGTGCATCTGATTTGATTTCCCACATATCTTGATGAGGGGGTCCACCACCCAGAAAAATCTGGATGACGGCTTTATGCTTGTTGCTTTTCCCTTGGGCTGCCTCCGCTCGCAAGACGTCGCTCAAACCGAAAGCGGTGGCGCCGAAGCTCATGCCACCAATCTTAAGAAACGATCGCCGTGATTCGCGGTCGCAGTAACTGTTAGGAGATCCGTGCTGACCTAGGATCGACAACATAGTCATGGCCGTTTGGGGGTAGGAGGTGGTTGGCTGGACTCAGCGAAGCTTGGGAGCCTGCGAGCGTTACTGGGAGAGGGTTTCTGGGCTCGAAGTCGATTCACGAAACTGTCGGTTTGGATAATCGTCTTACAATGCTCCATAATTTTAGCACAAAAGTCAATCGGCGTACGGCATTTGTGCGATATCCTTACTTTTGTGGCCCGGCTTCGGAGCAACCCATTGGTTTGCCCTGGGGTATTGCTGACAAAACAGTTAAAATGGGAGGAAAGGCTTCTTGGCAGCCCAGCGAGAATACAACGCACGGAAACGAAGATGGCAACAGATTATTACAAGGTATTAGGGATCGAACGGACTGCATCTGCCGAGGAAATTTCCAAGGCATATCGGAAATATGCACGAAAGCATCATCCCGATTTGAACCCTGATGACAAAAACGCCAAAAAGCGGTTTCAAGAGATTCAACAAGCTTACGATTGTCTAAACGATCCGGAAAAGCGAAAGCTGTTTGACCAATTCGGATCCGATTATGAGCAGTTTGGCGGCAAAAATCCGTTCGCTGGGGGACGCCCGGGTGGAGCGTGGGGAGGTGGTCCAGGCGACCAGGGGTTCGATTTCGGACAAATTTTCGGCCAAGGTGCTGCAGGCAGTGCCGACTTTGGCGACATATTCCGACAATTTGGAGGCGGTGGTAGCGGATCCAATCGAACCCGTCGGGGAGGACCGGCCAAAGGTCAAGACATTTCAGCTGAAATCGCGGTACCTTTGAGAATCATCATCCAAGGTGGTGAGACACAAATCCAACTTGAGAATGACGGTAAGCTGGAATCGATTACGGTCAAAATTCCGGCAGGTATCGAACCGGGCAAAAAAATACGGTTGAGAGGCCAGGGACAACCCGTCGCAGGCGGCAAGTCGGGCGATCTCCTTCTCCAGATCAACGTCGAATCCCATCCATTCTTTAAGATTGCTGGGAAAAACCTGGAACTGAGACTTCCCATTTCGATTCCGGAAGCCATCGAAGGGGCTCGGATCGATGTTCCGACTCCATCCGGAACCGTCACACTCAAAGTCCCGCCGATGAGCAACAGCGGAAAAAAGCTTCGCATCAAAGGACAAGGACTAAAAAACGCCGACGGCAGTTCAGGTGACATGACCGTCGAGCTTATGATCAAACTTCCCGATGTTGCACCACCCAAGTTTGACGAGACTTCGCAGAATTGGGCCGATGCCTACGCAAAACCTATTCGAGATGGCGTTCAACTTTAAAAACAACGTACGAGGCGATCGAAAGAATATGAGCGAATCCATTGCAATCCGCTACGGCAAAGGCGAACTCCACATCCGTTTGCCCTTGGGATGCGAACCCACCGTCATTCGCAAACCAGACATGCCTGTGCTGCACGATGCGAATGAAGCCGTTCGCAATGCGCTTCGGAATCCTGTGAATGCACCCTCCATCCAAGAACTTGCGAAAGGTGCAAAGCGAGTCTGCATTGTCATATGCGATGTCACGCGACCTGTTCCGAATGGCCCCATTCTGAAAGGGCTGGTCGAACAACTGCGTGAACACAGCGTCGCTCTGGACCGTATTACGATCTTGATTGCGACGGGCCTACATCGACCCAATCTCGGTCGCGAGATGAGGGAAGTGATTGGAGACGACTGGGTTTTCGATAACGTCCGGATCGAAAATCACTTTGCTCGCGATACTGCTTGGATGGTCAATCTTGGGAATACTCCAACGGACGGCATTCCCGTCTTTCTCAATCGCCATCTCGTCGATGCGGACTTGCGAATTGTCGTGGGGCTAGTGGAGCCCCATTTCATGGCGGGTTATTCGGGCGGTCGTAAAGTTATCGCTCCTGGAGTTGCCGGCGAAGCAACGATTCGGACGTTTCATAACCATCGATTCATGGCGGACCCTTTGGCTTGCAACGGAAACCTTCTCAACAACCCGTTGCACCGGGGTCAGCTTGAGATTTTGAAAATGTTGGGTTCGGCATACGCAATCAATACGGTGATCGATGAAGCCCGGCGTATGAGTTTCCTCAATTTCGGCGACTGCGAGCTGAGCCACCTCGAAAGCGTCGCATTTGTGAAGCAGTTCGCGGAAGTCCCCATGGATAAACAATTTAACACGGTGGTAACCAGTGCTGCTGGTTATCCGCTCGACAAAACGTACTACCAAACCGTCAAAGGGATGGTCGCACCGGTTCAAATCTTGGCAGATGGCGGACGCATGATCATCGCAAGTGCCTGCGAAGAAGGGCTTGGATCGCACGAATACCGCGAGTCGCAAACGCGTTTGGTATCGCTGGGCAGTCAAGGCTTTTTGGATCGTATCCGTGCGATGCCGCTTGCGGATATCGACGGGTGGCAGACTCATATGCTGTTGAGAACGTTGGCGGTAGGGAACGTTTCGCTCTATAGCGAGGGGCTCAAGGGGAATGAAAGAACGTTGACCGGGGTGCAGATGGTGGAATCGATCGAAGATGCGATCGCGACGAGTATGGCTCAATCGGCTGACAAACGCATCGCGATTATTCCGGAGGGACCGTATGTCATCCCGACATTTACCAAAACGGCTTAGAGGAGGAATCTCCTTTGTCTGGTACATTTCGAAGATTGGCATATGGTTGCAACCGGGCGGACGTGAACAATGCTGACACTTAACCCTGCGAGGAATAGTTTGAGCGCGCTAGCCGCCGGACACGAAGATCTCACGCTGGACGCAGATAGTCCGCTCAACATACCGTCTCGACCTGAGTTGCAGGACGATAGCAGTATTCGCGTCGGCATGGAACTGTTTGAAGGGGACAGCGGCGCCACGAGTCAGCAAACGAATTCGCTCATTCAAACACGACTTCAAGCAGCATCTCTTGCTTTGGGATTTGGCTTTGCGATCTTTGCAAGCTGGACAGGGTTCCGAGAATTTTTTAGTCGCGATTTCCATTTGGGATACGGTTTTTTAGCGTTAGAAATTTTTGCAACGGTTGTGCTGATTGGGGTGGGTGTGTGGCTTTCGAAGGTGCCGAAAGCGTCTGCGTCCTGTTTGCTCTGGTGCGAACTGGTTATCTTTGGCGTTCCTACCTTTGCCTTCACCGTATTGCATTACCTTGAAATTGTTTTCATGGCCCCCATTTTCGATTTGATTCCGCAAATGCCAATGTCGGGATGGATCATTCTTATTTTTACGTACGCTATCTTTGTCCCGCGTTCATGGTATCGGATCCTGAGCGTGGTTTTAACCATCAGTGTTTTTCCAATTTTAGCAACTGTTTTCGCGATGATCTTTCATCAGAACGTTCGCGACTTGATCCTGCACGACGGATCAAGTGTTGTCGAAATGTTCATTTCGTTGGCGGCCACGATATTTGCTGCCGTATCCAGTGTTCGAATGATTTCCAATCTGCGCAAACAAGCGGACGAGGCAAAAGAGTTTTCACGCTATCGTCTCAAGCATAAAATCGGTTCAGGTGGGATGGGTGATGTTTATTTGGCTGAACACAAGTTAATGAAGAGACCTTGTGCGATCAAAGTCATTCGGCCCGAAAAGGCAGGGGACCCAAAAGCCATCGCTCGATTCGAACGCGAAGTTCGCGCAACCGCTCGCCTCAATCATTGGAATAGCATTTCCATTTACGATTACGGTCGCACCGCCGATGGGACTTTTTTCTATGTGATGGAATACTTGACGGGTATGAGTGCATCCGACTTGGTCAAACGCAAAGGACCGCTTGCGCCTGGGCGAGTTGTTTATTTGCTCAAGCAAGTCTGCAATGCGCTCAGCGAAGCCCACGCGGTTCAATTGGTACACCGAGATATCAAGCCAGCGAATTTGATTGTGGCGGAAATGGGCGGCTCATTCGACGTGATCAAACTGCTGGACTTTGGTCTCGCCAAGCCGATGTCGAACGCTCTGCAAAATACGGAAGACTCCGAATTGACCGTGGCCGGCTCGTTGACCGGTTCACCGCTCTACATGTCACCGGAGCAAGCCATGGGTGAAGTTCAAACCGACCAACGCTCCGATATCTACGGAATCGGTGGGGTCGCGTTTTACATGTTGACTGGGCGGCCACCATTCGAAGGCGGAGCGACGCTCAAAGTATTGCTCTCGCACTTGAATGATCCTGCGGTGCCACCGTCGTCGGTTCGCAAGCACGCGCACGGGCTATCCATCTCGCCGGAACTAGACGCGATCGTCTTGAAATGCCTCGCGAAATCGGCTGACGATCGATACCAATCTGCGCGTGAACTCTACGACGCACTCAATTCCAGCCCGGAATCATCGCAATGGAATGAACGATTGGCGGAACAATGGTGGATTAGCAATTGCAGCAAATACCAAACCGAGAACGGATAACGGAATGGATGCGGACCAGTCGCGGATCGAAGCGGACTTGCGAGGCGTGTTGGATGGCGAAGTCTTCTGCCATCCCTTACGAACTCAGTTGTACGCGAGCGATGCGAGTATCTATGAGATCGCGCCTTTGGCTGTTGTACGACCGCGACACGCCGATGATGTTGCTCAATGCGTCAAGTATGCCTCGGAAAACTCGCTCCCGCTGTTCCCTCGCGGTGGAGGTACCGGGCTTGCTGGTCAATCCCTAGGACCGGGAATCGTACTTGATTTTTCGCGATTCATGCGACGTATGATTCACATTGATCGCGAGAAACTTGTCGTTCGCGTTCAACCCGGGATGGCGCTTGCAGACATGAATCGAGCGTTGGCCAAGGATCAGCTTGTTTTTGGTCCCGATCCGCCGACACGCGCTGTAACGACGATCGGAAGCGTTCTGGCAATCGACACGCTGGGTAGTCATTTTTTGAAATATGGCACTGCCGGAGCAACCCTGGTTTCGGCTCAGTGCGTTCTTGCGGACGGTCAGCAAGTGCTTTTGGAAAAGTCCCCTTGGCGAGCGCCTACGTCGAGCAATACCAAGTTCAATCACTTGGTGTCGGAAGTGGGGCAATTGTGTTGGGCTAACCGAGCCATCATTAAATCGCCACCTTGGCGAGGCGTAGCGCGCGGATGCGGTTATCGGCTGGAAGCATCCTGTGACCACGATATTGTAGACATGGCACGACTTCAGTCGGGCGCTGAGGGTACTCTATCCATTCTGACCGAAGCGACTGTCAAAGTGGAGCAATGGCCGGGTGCGCGCGGTGTCGTACTCATGTTTTTTGAAAAGCTCGAACTTGCGGCCAGGGCAGCCATCGATGCCCGGCGGGACCATGTTGCTGCCTGCGACTTGATGGACCGCCGATTGATCGAAATTGCTCGCGAACTTGATCCACGCTATGAATCGATGTTGCCACGCGGCGCGGAAGCATTATTGTTGATTGAACAACAAGGGGCAGACGTGCCAGAAGTACGCAACAAGCTTGGCTCGCTCATTCAACGTCTGGTTCGTCGAGCACCCTCGACGCAGCATACGCGAATCATCGTCGATGACGCAGAACGCGATTTCATTTGGAAACTGAGTCGGCGAGTTATTCCGAGATTGTATCGTCTCAAGGGCTCCTCTCGACCTCTCCCATTTGTCGAAGACATCTCGATTCCGCCAGACCGCTTGCCTGAATTCCTAGTGGAGATGCAAAATATTCTTAAAGCGGACCGCGTGACGGGTACGCTCTTTGCGCATGCGGCTCACGGTCACTTGCACTTGCGACCATTTTTGGATCCTCATTCGCCAGACGATATCGTCAAGATGCAGCGAATCGCGGATCGTATCTTTGAAAAAGTCATCGAATACCGAGGTGTGATTTCCGGCGAACACGCAGTTGGCCTGAGTCGAAGCTCCTATCTGAGGCAACAACTCGGCGAACTCTACCCGGTCTGTCGCCGAATCAAAGAGCTGTTTGATCCGAAAGGGATTTTGAATCCAGGGAAATTGGTCACCGATGCAGCCCAGAAAACAACGGACAATTTGCGACCGCCATCGATTGTTATCCACCCCAGCCGCAAAGAGTTGAGCCCTATCGAATCTATGCATTTGACAGAGGGTGAGGTACTTGCAACGGACGTGGAAACTCAGTCGAACTTGCTGCAATCGGATAAGCTTACGGACAACACGGACGCGATGACCCATGTTGCGGAGCTTGCCCAGCGATCGTTTCTGCCAATCTTGAATTGGTCGGAATCGGATTCGATGGAGTTCACGGCCAACTCGTGTAATGGGTGTGGGCGTTGCCGTTCGAACACTCCAGCCGAACGCATGTGTCCTATGTTCCGCTCGACGCGAGGCGAGGAAGCGTCGCCAAGAGCCAAGGCGAATTTGGTCCGTGGCCTAATGTCGGGTAAGCTACCAATTTTGATGGCCGAAAGCGACGAAATGAAAGCGATTGCGGACCTTTGCTTTCACTGTCATCAGTGCAGAATCGATTGTCCCGCTTCCGTCGATATTCCAAAATTGATGCTGGAAATCAAGGCACAATACACCGCTACCAACGGATTGCGGGTCAGCGATCGATTGCTTTCGCGCCTTGACGCTTTGACCGCAATGGCAAGCCGAATGCCAGCTGTGGCCAATTGGGCATTGGACAATCGGCATGCACGGTGGCTGTTGGAAAAGACGACCGGCATCGCGCAGGGCCGCCGATTGCCGAGACTTGCTAAACAGCAGTTCCTGCGTTGGGCAGCCAAGAATCGACTGACTCGCCCAAACCGGGGTGCGGGCCGAAAGGTCCTTTATCTAGTCGATCATTATGCCAATTGGAACAACCCGCTCGTTGGAATCGCCCTGGTCGAAGTGCTCCAGCACCAAAACGTGGAAGTCTATGTTCCATCTTGGCAGTCGGTCACCTTTATGACCAAGATTGTGATGGGAGACATTGAAAAGGTTCGGGGAATGATTGGCCCTCAAATCCGTCAACTCGCAGAAGCGGTTCGACAAGGATATCAAATCGTAACAACCGAGCCGACCGCTGCTTTGTGTTTGAAAGTGGAATACGTTCATATCCTCGACAACGAAGATGCGAGATTGGTTGCAGCCAACACTTGGGATGCGGGCCAATACGTGTGGCAAATGCACGCGAACAACGAGCTTGAATTGGATTTCAAGCCCCTGACGACGACAGTCATGTATCACACGCCCTGTCATTTGCGGGCGATCGACCCATCGCACACTGGAATGAAATTGTTGAGTCTCATTCCAGGCTTATCGGTTCAGCATGCCGACGCAGGCTGCAGCGGTATGGCGGGTACGTATGGAATCCGTCGTCAAACCTATCGGACGAGTTTGCGTGTCGGCTGGGGGTTGATAAGCACGATGCAAGAAACAACAGCTCAAATCGGAAGCACCGAGTGCTCAACTTGCAAACTTCAGATGGAGCAAGGGATCGATAAGCCAACGATCCACCCGCTTGCTCTGATGGCCTTTGCGTACGGAAAATTGCCCGAAGTACGAACTTGGATTCAAAGCCGCAACGAAGGGCTGACTGTCCAGTAAAACAATCTCCGCCCTCTTGCAAACGATTTTCGCGCAATACGAATGAAATTTTCTTGCAGCGGGTGGCATGTCTCTTTCGTTCAAAAGCCGCTATGCCATCTCGAAGGGAATCCCGTAAAGTGGAATATTGACATCGCGAGTCACAATTGTAGCCGACTCAACCATCGCTTGTGCAATCAACATTCGGTCGAAAGGATCTTTGTGGATCATTGGCAATTGTTTCGTAATCCAAGCATGTTCAAAAGAAATCGGCAGTCGTTTGAAGTTCGATTTTGCAATGCACAAATCAACATCACCTACAACAGTCAGCTTTCCAATTGACTGCTTGATTGCGATTTCCCAGATCACTGCCGCACTTATGAAAATGTCATTCCTTGGGTCGGAAATGAGCGTGCACGTATGTTTCGAGATTACCGATGGGTCGTCCAACCACCATAGGAGACAATGAGTATCCAAAAGCAACTTCATCGCTGATTCATTCCAAATGCTTCGCGGATCTCATCGGGAAGTTCGTCAAAATCCGGTGCGATGATTACTTGACCCTTCAGCCATCCGCCTTGACGAGGAGCGAACAATGCATCCATCTTATCTGTCATGGCATTTTCTATTTCTATCGTGACGTGCGTTCCTTCAGGAACCATCAGTGGTTCGTTCGGAACAACGACTCCATTGTGAACAACACCTTGAACACCCATTTTCGAATTTCCAAACTTCAAACAACTCTGGACGTTATC
>CAMBSL010000049.1 GCA_945870455.1 Pirellula staleyi DSM 6068
GTAACTTGAACAAAACCGCCGTCGACAAACCACTCCGTCACGGTACCCCCGTCCCGCACCCGCATCATACCGAACCCAAGCCGACCCACCATCGGGGAGTGACCGGGTTGGATGCCAAATTCGCCGTCAAACAACGGCAACACCAGCGAATCGCAAGTTGTATCTAGCTCCGTTTTTTCCGGAGTGACTACTACACAGTGAACTTTGTCGTTGGTGCTCATATTAACTACTTGCTAAATGCTTCTGGCTGTTGCTCTTAACTACTTCTTGGCCGCAGCCGCTTGTCTCTTGGCTTGGGCTTCCACTTGTTCGATCGCTCCAACATACATGAACGCTGACTCAGGCAAATGGTCCCACTTGCCATCGCAAATCTCTTCAAAGCTGCGAATGGTTTCGGCCAAGGTGGTGATTTCACCTTGCTTGCCCGTGAATACTTCTGCGACCAAGAACGGTTGCGACAAGAATCGTTCGATGCGTCTTGCTCGCATAACAACGGTCCTGTCCTCAGCGCTCAATTCATCGATACCGAGAATGGCGATGATGTCTTGAAGTTCACGGTAGCGTTGCAGCGTCTTTTGAACGCGGCGTGCGATTGTATAATGTCGCTCTCCCACGATTGCTGGGTCGAGAATCCGCGAATTCGATGCGAGAGGATCGATTGCAGGGTAGATTCCTTTTTCCGAAATCGATCGCTCAAGATAGATAAACGCATCCAATTGTCCGAACGCAGTCGCAGGTGCAGGGTCCGTCGGATCGTCCGCAGGAACATAAACGGCTTGCACCGAAGTAATAGCCCCTTTCTTCGTCGACGTGATTCGCTCTTGCAAGGCACCCATTTCCGTCGCCAGCGTAGGTTGATATCCCACAGCCGAAGGCATCCGACCGAGCAACGCCGAAACTTCAGAACCAGCTTGAGAAAAGCGGAAAATGTTATCGACGAATAGCAATGTATCTTTGCCCGTCGCATCCCGGAAATACTCAGCCATCGTCAAAGCCGACAAGGCAACGCGGAGACGCGACCCTGGCGGTTCATTCATTTGACCGAACACCATACATGTCTGTTCGATAACCTTGCGACCTGTCTTACCGATCTCGGTCTCTTGCATTTCCAGCCACAAGTCGGTTCCTTCGCGAGTTCGTTCGCCCACCCCTGCAAATACAGAGTAACCACCGTGTGTACTCGCAACCCGAGCGATGAGCTCTTGCAAAATAACCGTCTTGCCCAGTCCCGCACCGCCGAACAAACCAGCCTTACCACCCCGAACGAATGGCGTTAGCAAATCGATAACTTTGATACCGGTTTCGAAAACTTCGGTATTGGTGGAAAGCTCGGAAACCAAGGGAGCTTGACGGTGAATGGGCCAATAGTCGTCGGCTTTGACCTCTCCGCGTTGATCGATTGGCTCGCCGAGAACATTGAAAACGCGGCCAAGAGTTCCAATTCCCACAGGGACCGTCACTGGCCTGCCAAGATCGAGGCATTCAAGGCCTCGCATCATTCCGTCTGTGCTGCCCAGAGCTACGCAACGCACGCGACCGCCGCCCAGGTGTTGTTGCACCTCGCCGGTCAGGTTGATTTTAACCCCTTTCGTTTCGCTTTCAATTTTGACCGCATTGTAAATCGCAGGCAAATGACCTTCTGGGAATTCCGCGTCAAACGTCGAGCCTATAACTTGACTGACTCGCCCTACGTTCTTGACTGTACCGACGCTCATGATTCACTCGTTCGAAAAAACAGGTTGGATTGTGGTTAAAAGGATAAGCGTGACTGCTTGTCCAGGTTGTGAATTTGCAAATTTCAATTGGAAGCGTTTTCCGTGCTTCACCTTTGAGGCAAAACTAGCCGAGAGCCTCGACTCCGCCTATAATTTCCATGATCTCTTGTGTAATCTTGCTTTGTCGCGCCCGGTTGTAGCGTCGCGATAGCGATTTGATAATATCGCCAGCGTTCTCGGTGGCACTCTTCATCGCGACCATCCGTGCAATCTGCTCGCTCACGGCCGCGTCCAGGAAGCACTTGAACAATCTGGCGCGGAAGCTCGCAGGCACAACTTCTTCGAGAATTGCACTTGCCGAAGGCAGGAACTCGTAATCCTCTTTATTTCCAGCAGTTCCATCGGACGAGGCCTCACCTGATCCCGGCGTCGAGGCTGTTGGCAGCTCGAGGCTTGAGAACGGAAGAAGTGTTTCGACAATCGCAACTTGTTTGGAACTGCTCACGAATCGCGTGTAAGCCACATCGACTCGATCCACTTTGCCTGTGATATATCGCTCGATAAGATCATCCGCAATCCGAGCAACAGCGCTAAACGAAGGCTTGTCGTCAAACTCGGTGTAGGACTTCTCGATCGGAATACCCGCGTAACGCATGGCGGAGATTCCTCGCTTGCCGCTGACGCTGATTTCGCCCGACTCAATCTGTTGCTTGATCTCCGCGCGGCGAGCGATTGCAGCCCGAACAACAGACCCGTTGTAACCACCGCACAGGCCACGGTTCGCGGTCAACACCAACATGTCGATGGCGTCGATTTTGTCGTGCTGCACCAACAACGGATGCGAAACCTCGGTCCCGCTTTTGGCCAAGTCTTGAACGATAGCCGTGATTCGTTTGGTGTAATCCGTAGCAGCCGAAGCTCGATCCATCGCCTTCTTGAAACGACCGGTCGAGATCAACTCCATGGTTCGAGTGATCTTGCGAATGTTTTTGACAGACTTGCGTCTTTTGTCGAGCTGACGAATATTGGCCATAGCTTGACGAACCCTTGATCAATCGCTTAGCGGAACGAAGCCTTGTAAGTTGTGATAGCCGACTTAATCGATTCCTCGATGTCGCTTGTCAAATCCGCCACTTCGCGAATCTTGGTAAGCAATTCTGGCTTGCGATCCCGAACGAAATTCAGCAGGCCAACTTCGAATTCGCGAACGCGATCCACCGGAACCTCATCCAAGTGACCGCGTGTGCCAGCATAAATGCTGATGATTTGCTCGGCGACTTCCATCGGTTGATACTGTGCTTGCTTGAGCAGTTCGACCATTCGATAACCCCGATCCAATTTGGATTGGGTTGCTGGATCCAGTTCCGTACCGAGCTGAGCGAACGCTTCTAATTCTCGAAAGGATGCCAAATCCAATCGCAAACCGCCAGCCACTTTCTTCATGGCTTTGATTTGAGCGTTTCCACCGACGCGGGAAACTGAAATACCGACATTCATGGCAGGACGAATACCAGCGAAGAACAAGTCCGGTTGCAAATAAATCTGCCCGTCCGTGATCGAGATAACGTTGGTAGGAATATATGCCGAAACTTCGCCTTCGAGCGTTTCGATAATTGGAAGACTTGTGATCGAACCTCCACCAAGTTCTTTCGAAAGCTTGGAAGATCGTTCAAGCAACCGACTGTGGCAGTAGAACACGTCACCTGGGAAAGCTTCACGTCCTGGCGGTCGTCGCATCAACAAGCTCAATTGTCGGTAAGCAACTGCTTGTTTGCTCAAGTCATCGTAGACGATCAAAGCGTGACCACCGTTGAACATAAAATGCTCTGCCATCGCGGTACCAGCGTACGGAGCAACGTATTGCAACGGTGCCGGAGAACTAGCACCCGAAACGATAACCGTGGTGTAGTCCATTGCACCATTCTTTTCGAGGGCATCGATCACCAACGCAACCGACGAGTCCTTCTGGCCGATCGCCACGTAGAAGCACTTTACGTTCTTGCCTTTTTGATTGACGATCGCATCCACTGCAATTGCGGTTTTTCCCGTCTTGCGGTCACCGATGATGAGCTCTCGCTGACCTCGTCCGATCGGGGTCATCGCATCGATGGCTTTGATTCCGGTCTGCATTGGTTCGTGCACAGGCTGCCGTTCGGCAACGCCTGTCGCGATGAACTCAACCGGTCGCGTGACGGTTGCGTTGACTGGTCCCTTGCCGTCAAGTGGATTTCCGAGCGGATCGAGAACGCGTCCGATGACTGCATCACCGGCAGGTACCGAGAGCAACTTGCCGAGAGCTCGGACCTCGTCACCTTCTTTGATGCTCAAATAGTCACCGAGAATGATGATCCCGACGCTTTTCTCTTCGAGGTTGAAAGCCAAGCCGGTCACGCCGCTTGGGAATTCCACCATCTCACCCGACATAACGTTCGAGAGACCGTACACACGAGCGATGCCGTCCCCAACTTCGAGAACCGTACCAACTTCACGTACGTCAACGGAGCTGCCGAACTGTTGAATTTCGGCCTGAATGACCGACGCGATTTCGTCCGAATTGAATTTCATGATTTACTAGTCAACAACTAACAATGGATCTAAGGATTTAGTGTAATACAGCCGAATAATCGATTAACTAGCCAAGCTGTTCAATTTGTCTCGAATGACTTGCTCCGCTTTAGCAAGTGTTGCTTTTCGCAGTTGTTTCAGTTGCCCGTCGACGCTTCCGTCGAAAACAACGTCCCCAACTCGTATCAGCAAACCACCCAGAACAGAAGCATCAACCTTGGTCGTAATCACGACCTCAGCTTTGAAGATGTCCTGAAGTTTCACTTTCAACGATTCGACCGCCGCCGCATCAAGAGGTTTCGCCGTTGTGACTACGATTCGCAATCTACCAACCGCTTCATCGCGAAGGCGAACGACGGCTTGATAAATGCTCCGAATTGCTCCAAAACGTCGCCTCGTCGCGAGCACTTTGAGAAACGTCAAAAACGTTCCATCCATCTGCTTGGCAAACACTTTGTCGAGCATCCGAAGTTTTTCCTCAGCGGAAATCTTTGGGTTCGCCAAAGCGGATTCAAAGGCAGGTTGCTTGTCCAACACGTCGACAATGAGGGACTGGAATTCATCAACCATTCCATCCACTTTGAGGGACGACTCCGCAGCACCAAGCAACGCCTTCGCGTAAACTTGACCTACGTGCATCGACTCGTCATCGAAGACTGTATCGCTCTTAGTTGATTCCGACATCTTAGTACTTCGGGTAGTGGATTAGTTACGGTTCGGCATTTTGCCGAGTGCGTCTGCGATCAACTTCGTGTGATCATCTGACTTCAATTCACGACCAACAACTTGCCGAGCGAGTGAGAACGCAATATCTGTGCTCTTGCCCGCAAGATCCGACAAAGCGGACTGTTTTGCAGACTCGATGTCGGCCAAAGCCCGATCGCGTTGCCTCGAAGCTTCCGCTTGAGCGTCAGCTACGATCCGTTGACCGGAGGTTTCAGCGTCCTTGCGTGCTTGAACAAGTAAGTCTTGAGCTTGCGTGTGGGCGGTGAGCAGCTTCGCGTCGTACTCTTTCAGTTTTGAAATTGCCTCTTCTGAAATCCGTTTGGTTTCGGCAAGTTGGGTTGCAATTCCGTTCTCGCGAGCGGCAAGACCTTCCGAAATGGGCTTCCAAGCGACTGCATACAAAGTCCCAAACAAAAGGCCGAACACAACCACGGTCCAGATGGTTTTGTCGGCTCGAAAATCGAGCAGAGACTCCAAATTAGCGCTTGCGTGAGCCGATGTAGGATCGTCGCCGTGAGCACCTTCGTCACTTGCTAACGCAGAGCTAGCAAGCGAAACTCCGACAACTACGCAAATCATCCAGCGAACGATCGGGATTCCGTAAAACATAGATTGGATTTCCGAAAATGGAAGAGTCGGAGTTAGGAACATCATGGTTGAGTCGATGCAACGAAAACTGCGTAGAAAGCAACGCCTTCGATGAGAGCTGCAGCGATAATCATCGCGATGCGGATGGCACCAGCTTGTTCCGGTTGGCGTGCGATTGATTCAACAGCACCCTTTCCGAGCAAACCGATACCGATACCAGCACCGATAACAGCCAAACCACCGCCGATGGAACCGGGGATAGTGCTTGCGGCGTTTGCAGGCATCGTCATCATTGCAACAGCGCCTAAAGCGTACAAACCAACTCGAACAGACTTAATCACTTTGAAAATCTCCTAGCAAACCTAACACTGAAAAATACGCCGGAAAGCGAAACACTGAGCAAGCAAGCCAATATTGGCTCTCCGCTCGACAAAACTCCTAGTGATGATGCATCGAACTACCGATAAACATCGCAGCCAGGAAGGTGAATAAATATGCCTGCAGGCAGGCAACAAAAAGTTCAAGGAAGCTAAGGACAGTCGTGCCAAGCACGGATATGGCAGCAACACTGCCCCACATTGGCAAACTCATTGCAGCCGCAGAAGCACTGATTCCGATCCCCATAATACCTAGCAGTACCAGGTGACCTGCACCCATATTCATCACCAACCGAACCGACAACACGATATGCTTGACGAGGAGGGAAAACGCTTCGATAAGCCAAAGAAGCGGAACAATCCAAAACGCCAAGTACCAGGGCAGCCCCAGGTCAGGACATATGTTCTTCAAAAATCCTACTGGACCAAAGGTTCTTAAACCCATCGTCAAACCGATCGCAAAAACGATCGCCGCCAAGGCAAGGGTCGTCCCCCAAGCCGCAGTTGGCGAACCAAGCCAAGGAATCATACCCGTCAAGTTGCATCCGAGAAGAAAGAAGAACAGTGTCCACAAAAATGGCATGAACTTCTTAGCATCTTCTTCACCCATGGTTGGCACAACCACGCCATCTTGAACCCACTGAACCAACCCTTCAAGCATGTTCCAACGCTTGCCTTTGGGTGCGGACCCTGATGCGATTCGCTTGGCTAACCAGCCGAAAATTGCGATCGCTAACAATGCAACCACCAATTCGATGATCATATATCTTGAAATGCAGAATCCGGACTCCGGCTCGTACGCATTACGGGGTGTTCCAAAGGGCTGCGGAATAAGCATTTTGCCATGCAGAGTATTATTGTACTGGGCGATCTTGGCCTCACTCCAGTTCGCGGAGTCGGTTAGATGGGCCTGCAGGAACTCATCGCCGTTTATCTTCGCCTTCAGCTTGTTCCAGCCAGCCCGCTTTTCCGGCGACTTCAGAACTTGAACGAACCAGTCGAAGGCTGGATTTTGATTTTCTGCAAGATATGCCTGGTAGGCATCCGTCGCGGCGGGTTCGTTTTCGCGTGCCCATTTCGATGCCACCGCCGTTAATTCGGCCCCTTGCTTTTCGAGGTAAGCGTCCAGCGGCCAACCAGCGTTTTTGTGGTCGGCATGCTGCCACTCTTGCCAACGGTCCTTGAGACCAGTCATTTCGGCCGCATTCACCCCAAGTTCGGTTAGCCCGGTGATAATCGTATCCGCTTCGGTCGATTGAAACTCAGAATCTAGCCGAACAAACCAGGACGGAAAATCAGAAGCCGTTTTGCGAGTACTTCTCCAGAGCATCCGTGGGACCTCGAAGAAATATCCGTCTTTAATATGGAGAATGTCTGACGCCATTGCTCAGGCTATCGTTGGGAGAGGTGTCAAATAAGTTGATTTCAGTCGCGAATGTGCGGATTGTAATTGGAAGAAGGGAATTGGATAGCCCACCAAGCCGTCCTACAAAAGAAATGTGGGAGAGCCATTTTGTCGCACCTGGGTTTGGGCACGAAAGAAAGACTTTGCTGCGGCCCGTGCCGGTGGCATGAATTGCATGCCACTGTGGTAATCCCAGGGGTTCGTTGCCTAATCGGCCTACTTTCCGGTTTCCACCAGTCCCTGTCCTTCGGCCCAGCGAAGGATCGAGCTCAATGCCGTCGGCGAAATATCTTCCTCAATCTGATCGTATTCGTCGGGCAGACCTGTCTCGCTCGTCTGCAACAAATGATTCAATCCAGGCAAGACTTCCAGTGTGACTGTCAGGTCCGCGTTTCGAGCTGCCGAGCGGAGAATTTCGGCTCGATTGAGTTCAGGGAGCACTTGCACATCATTGCTTCCCCAAATGGCGAGTGTTGGGCATCGGATCAACATCCAATTCGTTGACGGGTCGTAATTCAAATAAAATCGATACCAAGGCATTCGCAGTTGTTGAAACTGCTGCTCGATCGTGCTAGTCAGTTGTTGTTTTACTTGACCCAGATCCGCCAGGGGATCTTGCGACAAGGCAAGATTCTGAAGACCTTCCCAATTTTTGTTGACAGCCGCCCGGATGGCATTTCGCGTTGCAGTCTCGCTTACAAAGTATCCGCCCGCGATATCTTGAAGCTCTTGCTGCAGACTCATCGTGGCTATGCGATCTTCTTCGCTCATGCCTTGCAATTCCGACATACGATCGATTTGCGTGCTCAGAACATCTGCACCCGTCAAGCCCGGCGGGGCCAACAAGATCAGGAACGCGACGCCAGGCTCCCAGGCCGCCGCCATCGGGCCGATCAATCCACCTTCGCTATGACCCAGTATCCCGATCCTCTCCGGGTCGATCTCGGAAAGTGTGGCCGCATGTTTCCAGACTGCCAATGCATCCCGAGCGAAGTCTTCGGATGTTGCAGTTAGGTGCTCACCTGTGCTTGCTCCAACCCCTCGATCATCGTAGCGCAGCGATGCTATTCCGTTCTTTGCCAAATAGTGCGCAATCGTTTCGAAGGGTTTGTGCCTGCCGATCGTTTCGTTGCGGTCCTGAGGTCCACTCCCAGTAACCATGATGACGGCTGGGTAACGCTTGGGCTCACTCCCCGCCCTGGCTCGCGGAACAGTCAAAGTGCCTGTCAAAGTGATTCCCGAATCTTGAGCTGACTCTCCTTTCGCTTTGTCCTTGGGTTTGGGCTTCTGCTTTACGATGCTATGAGTGACTTGGAATTCGGTCTCAACGAAAAGTGGCGAGCTCGCAATCTTCGGCTTTTGCGGAGTTTCCGACTCATTTCCCCTTCGCGTTTTCGTGGATCTTTGTTCCTGGATCGGATCTGCCGTTTTGATCTGAGGTTTGGCAATCGCTGATTTCTCGGTGGTCCCTTCCACCTGCAACTTCATCGTTAAAGGGATTGGAACTGGCCCTTGCACAAAGCGTCCTATCATTTCATCGCCCGCTTCGTTTAGCTTGGCATTGTATTTTGCCTTGATTAGTTCTATTCCGAACGAAACATTCGGGCCATCTTCCTTTTTGCCGACCGCCGGTATTCCAACAATTTTTTCGCTCAAGGAATCAAAGAGTATTCGAGGTTCCTCCGGAGTTGCGAACGGGGCCTTGTTGTAAACGCGGAACCTCACATCCAGTTTCTTTACGACGAGGTTGAGTGTTCCCAACCAAACCGCATCCGCACCGAGAGAAGTGCTGGTTTCAACTGGAAGCCCTTCGATTTTATCCAGCTTTAAAGACAGTTTTTCACCCGATTGCGTCAAGTCCCCAACGACTCGATCGTTCGAAGTTTGTTTCCCCTCAAAGGTTGCAGAGAGGTCGGGATTGATTGGATTATTTAGCTTGAACTGCCAAATTCCAGTCGAAGTGATGACGAAGTCCACGAGCGGCAGTTCGTCAGGTGATTGGTCAGGGCTGACAATCTTGGCGGACATGGGTTGGCTGTCGCTGCCTCGGTTGAGGTGGATAATCGTTCGAAGTTGCTGTTTGGGAGTTATTAGCCATCCAAACCAGTCCTCGGCTTCGGATGAATTTGCAAGTGCCGTGATTGGCTGCGAAGATTGCGAATACCCTTTTTCAGCAGAAAACGCCGATAGGAGCCCATTTAAAGAAACAATAACCAATAACACTCGCAACTGAAAAGAACCCGTAGTCATTGTTTGGACACGCCGTTGGAATTTAAAGGACACGAAAGAACGTCTTGCCAAGTATAACTCCTCCGGTTGCTCACTCATGATTTCGTCAAACAAATGGACGCTTTTTAGACGCCTCTCGCTGATCACTAACAAAACGAGTCCATTCCTCAAATTCGCAAGTCTGCCGAAAAGAGCGAAAAGTACCCAGCATGGGTAAGAAAAGTCTCCTGTCGGCGATGTTCGATTGCGAAGGTGTCGTAAGCTTCCAGCTTGCGACGAATTTATAATGACACAGCCGACAAAGGTAGCAGGCACGCTCCGCCGTGCCGTTCGCAGTCAAGCTTATATCTGGATTCTAGGTGGACGGCATATGGCCTGTGCCTACTACTTTGATTTCAAAACCGTCACGCTCCCCGCGACGGTTCCGTTTTTTCTTCTGTGGCCCAACTATTTCACACTCGAATCGACAGAAACGACAATCGCTCCGTCCGGGAGGACCATGCCTGGTCGCAAGTCACCCGTCGGTTGCCCTTCGGCCGAAACAGCACCTGAGTATACATTCGAGCTTGTTTGCGGCGAGACCATCCACGAAGCAACGGTACTGGATGGCATGACCGTGTACTGACTAGGCCGCAAAACGGGGTACTGAGGCATGACGTAGTTAGACGAATAAGCAGGTGCGTAGTAAGTGGATTGCCGAGCAGAATTGTAATTTGAATACCCGATACCAGAACCATACCCAGAACCATACCCGTAACCGTATGGGCTGCTGTAATTGCCGAGCCCGCTGTAACCCGGGCCGTAGCCACCCAATCCATAGCCGCCCAGTCCATAGATTCCAACACCGCTATAGCCACCGTAGCCACCATAATGGTGAGTGCTTGAACCGTTGTGGTACACCCCGCCACCGGACCCCATGTGATGACCTCTACCCATGGAGCCTCCGCCGGCATGACCTCCTCCCGCGTGACCTCCGCCTGCGTGACCTCCGCCTGCGTGACCTCCGCCGGCGTGACCTCCGCCATGCCCACCGTCAGCAATCGCCGGCCCGGAGCAACCCAACACTAAACCTGCCGCTAAACCGAGCGAACTCGCCCCCAAATCCATCTGCCTGCCATCAATCGACTTAACATGATTCGTCTCCTTGCGTGTTCGGCACGCCAATAACTGTGTCCTACCCATCCACATTTCTGTCTGAATGCAAATACTGTTCCACGGCACGGCAACGCGTTGAAAGATTTTGAAGCCGTATCGACAGAGAAACGTCACTATTGGCAAGAGTTCACAGCGGTACGTCGCTTCCAGTCGGGTGCGAGTGCTGGAGCCTAGATCGCTTTGGCGCTTAACATGGAATTCAAACAAAGCTGTGTGAGCTACAGCAATGCAACTGAAATGGATTATGCCTTGGCCACATCGTTTGCCAGTTCGGATAGTTCTTTCCAAAACGTCACGTACTTATCCCTATCCTTGACGTAGCTCTCATCGAAAACGGCTTTGCGAAGTTCATCGCGTTGTTTCACGAATTTCGAAAAGTCGCGAGGATCGTCCGGTGAAAAGACGGGACACGGTCGATCGTACACGATGGCAGCTCCTTGATCGCCTTCATTGTAGAATCGCGAAAGCCCAATGACTCTGTCCGCGACGTAGATCGCTTCGTTCAATTCGTGTGTAACCATAAGAATTGTGTACTCGGGACGTCTGCCTTCTTTTTTGGCGATTAAGTTCTCTTGGTAGAAGCGCAAGAGCATCATTTGCAGTTCCTCTCGCATGGCTTCATCCAACGCTCCAAAGGGCTCGTCGAGCAGCACAATTTTCGGCCGCATGATGAAGGCTTGCGCGACAGCCACTCGCTGTTTCATGCCACCGGACATTTCGCGAGGAAATTTCCCGCATGCGTTGCCTAACCCAACACGATGAAGGAACGCCTGAGCCTTGGCATTTTGTTCTCTGCGTTTGGCAAAGTATTTTCGCGTCGATAGAAACCGCATCCATATCGTGGTCTCGTCGAGCTTGAGTCCAAAACTGACGTTTTGTTCCGCCGTCAAAAAATCGTAGAGGGAATAGTTTTGGTATACGATGCCAACGTTTCGGTTTGGTCCACGAACAGGCATGCCGTCGGTGAGTATTTCGCCGGAGGTGGGTGCATCGGTCCCCAAAATCGCCTTGAGCAAGGTGCTTTTGCCGCACCCGCTGGGCCCGACCATCGCAACTATCTGGCCTGGCAACACTTGCAGATTAATGTTGTTCAGCACACGGTGGGAACCGAAAACATGACTGAGCGATTTGATTTCTAATGCGTATTGGCTCACAGATTGGACCTTGAAAGGGATGGTTACTCGACAAACCAAGGGCAAAGCGTGCGTCTCAGCGTTGCAAGACTCCATTCGGCAGCCAATCCGATGATCGCAAGAATCGCCAAGTACACATAGACGACGCTCATATTCAATATGCGAGATTGCATACGAATTTGATAGCCCAAGCCCGCATTGCCGACCACCATCTCGGCAGCTAGCAAGAAGACCATGGCGGGCCCAATCTGCAAGCGGATACTATCGATGACTTTTGGCAAGATCTGTTTCCAGATCACGTCGTAAATTATTTCAAACTCCGAGGCGCCAAGCGTATACGCCTTGTTGATGCCTTCGTCCGTCACGTCCTGCCGAACTGCTTGGTAGATCGACTGCGTCATGGAAAAGAAGATACCTAAGGCAACCATGGAAGCAAACATTTTTTGATCGGTCCCGACAACCGCAAAGTAGATCGGCATCATGGCGGTAGGCGGAATCTTCGACAGAAACATAAAGACGGGTCTTAACGGAGCTTCGATCCAACGGTAGGCACCCATCATGACTCCCACTACGATAGACAGCCCGACCCCCGCGCCCATACCAAGCACCAGTCGCCAAAGCGTGGCACGTATATCGACCCAAAACATGGGGGGCTTTGGATTATCAGGCAAGCCCTGAGGACGAAAGATCTGCCTAAGCCCCTCACTTAGTTTTTCGAAGGACGGGATCGTTGTCTGCAACGGATTGATGCGAGTCTGGCGAGCCGAAACAAGTTCGTAACACGTCAATAACACAGCTATCCCACCGATGGAGAGCAGCCAAAAAAGCCAATTAGGTACACTCCGTCGGATCATACGCGGTCACTCGTTGGCACAGGGGCAGAACTGCTGGCTGTTTCAAGTTGCCGGCGTTTCTTGCCGATAAAAACCAAGTGATGCCGCAAGTGTTCAATGTATTTTTCCAACATGTGCTCAAGTGTCGTCTTCCCGCTTTCGGTATGAATGCCGGTTCTCAAGAACGCAGAATCTGGCAAGGCTCGCAGTATCGTAGCAGTCATCATCCGGTTTTTTTCAAACATTTCGCAGGCAACAAAAGCGTCGAGTTGATCGGTACCTGGCAACAAGCAAAATGCAGTTTCGTCGTAGCCGCACAGGAGCGGGTTTTCCATACACGCGATTCGCTTTAGTCTATCGGATCCAATCAAGTCGCTGTCCATCATGTGGATGGCAATTTGATGCAGCGTCCACGAACCATCTGCTGGCTTGGCATGCAGGTGTGCATGGCTCAACCCAAAGTAGGCTTTGACCAACTCGGCACCGCCAATAGTGTAAGACTCGATTTTGCTGCGATCCATATCCTGGTTCCTAAGATTTTGAAATGTCAACATTATCTTAGCACATCATCGATACCGGAATTGCTGCGACCAAGTCCGTTTCCCATCTGTTGCAGGTTTAAGTGCGTGATTGGAGCAATTTTGGTAGCATATGCATCCAGATTTGCCTCCGAACTTTCCGATTTGCAAAGACTCAGAATGGCTAAGAATCCATCGTTCTCGAGCCGTACAAGGCTATTGTCCTGGTTTAAATCACTCCGACAGATTCGCAATCAGGAACACCCCATGAAACGCGCCAGTGCACTCTGCCCTTCCAATGCAAAACGATTCGAATCGTTCGCAGGCACTCTCCTTAATGTTTGTCTCTTCGCAGGATGCGAACAAGCCCTACATTTCGAGTCAGAATCACCCCAATTTCCATTGCCTAAACAACAGACGGACACAAAAACGAACGAGGGAGCGGTCAACTCGCAACTGGTCGTCCAATCAACGAGCGTCTTGCGCGCATCCTCTCCAGTCGTTGACGTCCATACCCATTTTTTCGTCAAGGGTAAGCACGATCCAGAGTTGCTCAAGCGATACGTGGAAATGATGGATCGAAACAACATAGCCGTTTCTGTTTCGCTGGATGGAACACTTTTCGCTCGACTCGATGAGCATTGCAAATTTTTGTGGAGCGAATATCGCGACCGATTTGTGGTTTTTGCTAACATTGACTTCCGAGAAACGGGTGCAGCGGAAAAGCCTGAAACTTGGGCTTGCAATCAACCGGGCTTCGTTCGTCGGATCGTCGAAAAACTGAAGGAATCCGCCGGCGGGGAACAGATATCCGGCCTGAAGTTCTTCAAGGATTTCGGACTTCGATATCGCAACGCGGATGGCACACTCATCGCCATTGACGATCCAAGATGGGACCCAATTTGGGAAGCTTGTGGCGAACTAGGCTTGCCGGTCATCATGCACAGCGCAGACCCTGGCGCGTTCTTCGAAGCCGTTACGCCAAACAATGAACGATTCGGAGAACTAAACGTACACCCCGATTGGTCGTTTGCGGGTCCGCAATTCCCGTCTCGGAAAGAACTTCATGATGCCAGGAATCGTGTCATTGCGAAGCATGCGAAGACGACGTTTATCGCGGCTCACTTTGGCAACGATGCTGAGAATCTGGTTGAACTTGCAGAATGGTTAGAGCTTTATCCAAATCTGGTCGTCGAGTTCGCCTCGCGGATCAATGAATTGGGAAGACAACCCTATACTTCCAAGCGATTCTTCGAAAAATACCAGGATCGAATCTTGTTTGGCACGGACGGGCCATGGCCAGAAGCACGACTGCGGCTTTATTGGCGATTCCTAGAGACTTACGACGAATACTTCCCGTATTCGGAAAAGTCGCCTCCCCCTCAAGGAGATTGGCGCATTTACGGGATCGCATTGGACGCGGCCATTTTGGAAAAGATTTATCACACCAACGCTGCCCGAATTATCCCCGGTATTCGAGAACGTCTGTCAAGATACAAAAGCGTTTCGCACTAAAAGTGGAGCTTAGGCAATCGTTGGTATAATGCATCAAGTCAATTGCGTCTGATCGATGATTGAAGACGAAACAGAGGAGTTACCATGTCATCCATTCCAAAACACTTGCTAAACGATAAAGAATACTTGGCATTTGAACGCCGTTCGCAATTTCGAAGTGAATTCTACCAAGGTGAAATGTTTGCGATGACCCGCGCTAGCCGGAAACACAATTTGATCACTCTCAATATTGCTCGCCGAATCAGTGAGGCTCTTGACAATCGTCCGTGCGAAACTTACTCGAATGACATGCGGGTGAAGGTTAGCTTAAGCGGCCTTTACACTTATCCAGATATTGTTGCGACTTGCGAATCGCCACAGTTTGAAGACGACTTCGTAGATACTTTGCTAAACCCTCAAGCGATCGTCGAAGTCCTAAGCGAATCGACCGAAAGCTACGACCGAGGGAAGAAATTCGCACACTATCGTCGAATCCCGTCGTTGAAGGACTATCTGTTAGTGTCGCAAGACCGTGTGTTGGTAGAACATTACATGCGAGAACCAAACAATCGCTGGCTGCTCACCGAGGCATTCCAACTTGAGGAAAGCGTCAAATTGCTGTCGATTGACTGCCGGCTGCGGCTCGCGGATATCTATGCCAAAGTCGATTTGTCGTTACCCGAAACAGAGGACGCAAGGGAATTTAATCAGGGTGCGCCCAAATCGGACCCCGGTGCGTTGGATTCGATTTCATAGAGAAGCGTGAACAATTCTCGGTTTTGGTGGAACCTCCCATCGCGATAGGTTCGTCTCTGCTTATACTGAGCCGGAGGTATTGACCAGTACTCGTTTCCCTCGGTTCCCTCGAAATGATCTTGGAATGATTTCGGCTACGAATTTGACAAAGCAATTTAACGTGCGAGGTACGCCGCTGATTGCCGTCAATAACCTTTCCTTTAAGGTTTCGAACGGGGAAGTCTATGGACTTCTTGGACCCAACGGAGCTGGCAAGACAACCACATTGCGGATGGTGATGGGTTTGCTTGAGCCCGACAGTGGACACGTCGAAATCTGCGGCATGCGATCGGATGGGCAAACCACGGAGATGCGTAAGCACATCGGTTTGATTTCTACCAACGATGGAGTCTACCCGTGGCTCACTGTCCGCGAAATGTTATTGTACTTCGCCGATCTCTACGCTGTCGACCTCCAGGTGGCCAGAGAGCGACTTGAGGAGCTGGCGAGACTGCTTGATATCGGTCGATTTCTCGATCAACGTTGCAGTACGCTCAGCACGGGTCAAAAGCAGAGAGTTACGCTAGCTCGCGGCCTGATGCATGATCCGCCCGTAATGTTGCTTGACGAACCTACCCGAGGTCTAGATGTTGTCGGTAGTCAAACCGTTTTTCGATTTATCGATCTGCTCAAGGAACGCGGCAAGTCGGTGTTGCTATCAACACACAGGCTTGATGAAGCCGAACGCGTTTGCGATCGATTTGGCTTACTGCATCGAGGTAATTTGCAGTTCGAAGGAACACTGGAAGAGTTGCAAAAGCTGACAGGCAAACAACATTTGGTTGACATCTTCATTGGGCTCATTGGCGGACCAGTCGATGGTGAACCAGTCGACCCGGCACGGATGGTCATTACTACTAACGAATAGTCGCAAGCTGCATGAAAGAATATTTGAACAACGGTCGATTATGGCGACTCTGTCTGAAGGAGTTGAGAGAAAGTCTTCGCGATCGACGTACGATTATCACGTTGGTGTTGATGCCGATTCTCGTTTATCCACTCTTGAGCATGGCGCTGCAACGTTTGATCGTAGGTGGCATCTCAAAAGCGGAGCCGGAATACGCTTTTCTCTTGGGAACGCAAGACGAAGAGACAGCCCAAAGAGTTCAAAACCTGCTTTTCGAAGCAAGACGCGTCAACCAGATTGGAATCAGTTCACCCATTAAGATCACTCGGAGCGATGAACCCTCTAATAAATCAACGGTGCGTTCCGAAGACAACAACAATGCGATCGCAGTTTCAGCCGACCACGTTGGGTTCAGCATTGTAATCGTCGAAAAAGTAAGCCTTGCATCTGCGTTGCGGGACGCTCAAATTGACCTCGCCATCTCGAAATTAGACGTGGAATCGATGGCATTTGAGCGGGACACGTTTCCATCCTATCAGGTCCAGGTGGAGTTTCGACAAGGGGACCTGAGAAGCGAATCGGCTATGTCCGAGTTGCGACGAGCCGTGCAACTGATGAACGACAATCAGTTTGAGATCGTCCGCCAACGGATCAACGCTCGCTTGCCCGCAGTCGTTCAAATGAAAGCGAATGGGGTTGGTCAACGACTTGACCCAGCCGCATCTATCGCAGGCGTTATTCCATTGGTCTTGATTCTCATGACAATCACGGGTGCTGTTTATCCCGCCATCGACCTGACCGCAGGTGAACGCGAACGCGGGACCATGGAAGCTCTAATTGCGACACCTGCGCCTCGCTTTGCATTGCTATTGAGCAAATATGTTGCGGTCGTAGTCGTTGCAATTTTGACAGCCCTTGCGAATCTCTTTGCCACGTGGATAACGCTTTCGTTTGGTGGGCTCGGGCAAGCCATATTCGGCAAGCAAGGATTCTCGCTTTGGATCCTGATTCAGATATTGCCGCTCTTGGCTATCTTTGCGGCATTTTTTAGCGCCATTCTGTTGGCATTGTGCTCCTTTGCTCGCAGCTTCAAAGAAGCGCAAGCGTATCTAATTCCCGTAATGCTCTTGTCCTTGGGCCCGGGATTGGTGACCTTGATGCCAAATGTGCAGTTTACCACCTTGCTTGGCATCGTTCCCTTGGTAAACATATTATTGCTGTCCCGCGACATCATGACGGGGCATTCCGAATTGGTGCCTGCCTTTGCGGCTGTCTTTTCCACCATTATTTATGCCGGTGCAACCTTGGTGGTTGCGTCGCGATTGTTTGGAGCTGAGGCAGCCACATCTGGATCACAAGAGACTTGGGCAGAATTGCTTGGTCGTCCAAAGAAGACTCGATTGCTCCCAACCCTCGGTGAACTGGCGATCTTTTTGGCGATTCTATTTCCCGTATTCTTTATCACCTCCAACGTGGGTGTGATGTTGGAATTGCGAGGTGAAGCAGCCATGTCGTTCAATGCCGTCCTTTTAGTCATACTGTTTATGTGTCTACCATCCGCATATGCTTGGTATCGTCGGCTGGACTTTCCAACGACATTTCGATTCAAGTCGAGTTCCAATTCGCTCGATTCAACAGGAATGCAGGTGGCACGATCGATCGGTTTTGTTGTTTCGGTGCTCTTATTGAGCTCGGGTCTTTGGATGGTCGCCTTCGAAACGTATTTGTTGTTTGAAAACTGGAGTTTAGCTTCGCATTTGAGCGAAGAGGAACGGACAAAGCTCAAGGATACATTCCTACTGATTCCGTTTTGGCTGGTACTGCTAACCGGAGCCGTTGTACCTGCGGTTGCGGAAGAGTTCTTCTTCCGAGGATTCGCGCTTTCAGCCTTTCGATCGAAACTAGCCCCCTTCCGAAGTGTTTTGTGCACATCCATTCTTTTCGGCCTTTTCCATGTGATCAGCGGAAATATCCTTTCCATCGAAAAATTTCTGCCAACAATTATTTTGGGGTTAGCGCTTGGATTGGTAGCCATCAAAACGAATTCTCTTTGGCCTGGCATTTTGTTGCACGCTCTCCATAACGGGCTTGTTTTCGGGATGTCCAGAATTGGAGAAACAGAGCTGACGAAGTGGTTTGGGGCGGATACAAAGCATTTACCCATGCTTTGGCTTGTTGGCGGTGGGCTTTCCATTATGGCCGGTATCACTTTATTACTTATCGCAAGTCGACAAACAAGAACTTATGAAAACATTGCTTAGGGTGTTGGTGGTAGTGGGAGTCTTGGGGGCGATTGGCTTCGCATCGTATGGGCCCGCGAAAGCGTATTTGGATGAACGCAACAAAATTAAATGGCGCACCCAAAGTGTCGCCAAAGGGAGCATCGTTCAATCGGTCAACTCCACCGGAAAAGTAGAACCCGTCCGACGAGTAAGTGTGGGCGCTTCGGTCAGCGGACCGATCCTAGAATTGAACGTAGATTACAACAGCCCTGTCAAGGAAGGGCAATTGATGGCTCGCATTGACGCTCGAGTTTACAACTCAACTGTGGCACGAGACCAAGCCGTATTCAAAACGCGTGAGGCCGAAGTGGCAAGAGCCGACGCCATGTTGCAGCAGGCAATGAATGACGAACGGCGAGGCGGGGAACTCAAGAAGATTACACGCGAGTTTATTTCGGACGCTGAAATGGATCAGTTTCGGTTTATGCGTATGACCCGCGATGCGGAATTGTTGGTTACCAATGCCAACGTGGAGCAAGCCAAAGCCCAACTGGAAAACTCTCTAGCCAACCTGGCATACACCGAAATTCTAGCGCCATGCGATGGGGTCGTTATCGAGAAAAAGATCGATATCGGGCAAACGCTTGCTTCGCAATTTCAAACGCCTGAGATGTTTGTCATCGCCCCAGAGATGGAAAAGCGGATGCACATCTACGCCTCGGTCGACGAAGCGGACATCGGAATGATTCAAAAAGCCAAAGCCGATAACGAAGTCGTACGATTCACCGTCGACGCCTATCCGGACGAACTCTTTGACCAAGGCAAGATCGTTCAAGTTCGAATGAGCAGTACCGAACAGCAAAATGTCATTACGTATCCTGTGATTGTCGAAACACCTAACGCCGATATGAAACTGATGCCGGGCATGACCGCCAACCTGTCGTTTCAAATCAACAAACGCGAAAATATCCTCAAAATCCCGAATTCGGCTCTGCGATTTTATCCACCGCGATTGCAGGTCCATCCGGACGACCGCAAGATTCTCGATGGTGTCGAGGATCAAAAACAAGCGGTTACAGACACGGCCAAACAGATGTCGGCCGACGAAAAGGCGGACGCGAGCAAGGCCAAGAACACACGTTATGTCTGGATCGCCGAAGGAAATTTTTTGCGAGCCAAACAAGTCCGAACAGGCATTTCGGACAATCGCTTCACGGAACTTGTCGAGGGCGAACTTGCCGAAGGGGAAGAACTCATAATCGGAGAGAAACCCAAACAATAGGTATCCCCTCATCCCCAGCCCGATCTGAAAGTGGCCACACCGTCCATCCATCGTTGACGGACGCATTTTGTTTTGCCTGTTCAGGGCAACGATTTTGCGCTTTGCAGTACCCAGGGCGACGCTTCGCTACGTTCCGTCGCTGCACACTGCCCTGGGCGTTGATGCCCTATTCGGGGCGAAAGGACTGATAGCCCAACGGGCTTAAATATTGCGGCCCAGGGCAAAGCGAAGCGCCGCCCTGGGTTACCAGGAAAACACGGTTCGTCGCCCTGAAAGGGCAATATGCCTCACTCTTTTATGAAAGGACATCAACCCACGGCAAAACCGGTGGGACCTTTTTCTATGCACTCTTTTCAATGATCAGCGTTACAGGTCCGTCATTGACGAGTGAGACTCGCATGTCCGCTTGAAATACACCCTGTTGAGTCGGCACCCCTTTTGACCGGATAGACGCACAAAAAAACTCATAGAGATCCTTGGCGATTTCGGAAGACGCAGCTCCATCAAAACTTGGGCGTCTCCCTCGTATGCAATCGCCGTAGAGTGTGAATTGGCTAACGACCAGCAGCGATCCACCAACATCGCCGACACTCAAATTCATCTTGCCCATCGAGTCCGAGAATGCGCGTACTTTGACACACCGATCAGCGACGTACTCGGCGATCTCGCGAGTATCGCCCCGTCCAATACCAAGTAGCACCAACCAACCTTGTTTGATCTCGCCGACGATTTGGCCATCCACTTCGACGTTACTTGACAGGACTCTTTGCAAAACTGCTCTCAAGAAAAACTCTCCTCAAACGAAAAAAGTCCTCTTGTTACCAAGAGGACTTTTCTGAATTCTCGAATCCAAGAAACTTGAAAAACTACCAAGCAAAGTGAGCGAAGGCTTTGTTCGCATCTGCCATTCGGTGAGTATTTTCTCGCTTGGTGATCGCGGTGCCTTCTTTGCGGTAAGCTGCCATTAGCTCGTCTGCCAGCTTCTGGTGTGTCGCACGGCCTTTTTTGTCCCGAACGGCGGTCAATACCCATCGGAATGCCAAGCTTTGCTGACGATTCTTGTTAACCTGCATTGGCACTTGGTACGAAGCACCGCCCACTCGCTTCGATCGGACTTCGATGTATGGTTTTACGTTCTCGATGGCTTGCTCGAAAACTTCAATGGCGGGTCTATCTTTGATCTTTTCGGAGATCTCTTCGAGCGCACCGTAGAACACGCCTTGAGCGGTGGTCTTCTTGCCATCGTACATTAGGCAATTGATGAACTTGGATGCCAACAATGAGTTGTGGCGTGGGTCAGGTCGCAGGCTAGTGCGGGATGCAGTGATTTTGCCCATAGTTTAGAAACGGTCGTTGGAATCAATTAAAATGAGGAGAGAAACTAAACTAAGCCTTCTTCGCGCCATAACGGCTTCGTGACTGCTTACGGCCAACGACACCCAGTGTATCGCGACTGCCGCGAACCACTTGGTAGCGAACACCTGGCAGATCGCGAACCCGGCCACCGCGGACCAAAACGATCGAGTGTTCCTGCAGGTTGTGGCCTTCACCTGGGATATAGACCGTCACTTCTTTGCCATTGCTCAAGCGAACACGCGTAATCTTACGCAACGCTGAATTGGGCTTCTTGGGCGTCATGGTTCGAACTAACAAACAAACGCCTTGCTTTTGTGGGCACTGTTCGAGAACAGGACTTTTTGTCCCCTTGCGCTGAACAACGCGATTCTTTCGAACCAATTGATTGATGGTTGGCATACGTGATAAATATCTAGCGATCAAAGATAGAAGCAAAAACCCCCGCATTTATCAACAGGCTGGCAATACCAAAGGTGGGAATCGAACCCACACGTCTGTTAAGGACACTGGATTTTGAGTCCAGCGCGTCTGCCGATTCCGCCACTTTGGCGAGTGAGATCAGCCGTTGATAAATTTCGGAACGTAAGTTTACCGGTGGTACGGCCAATTGGACAAGTCCAATGAATGTTTTTAAGTCAAATTCCTTTAACATCCCAATCCTTTTTTCGACACGTTGCCTGTGCTTTTCCGAGAATTTGTTCCAAAATGGGGGTGATGGACGCATCCTCAAATTATTTGCCACCGTGAGCTAGCCGAGCCTGGCGGGTTTAAACACGATACGACGACCGCTTACTTCTTTTTCGTTCGCTTGGCTTTTCGTTGTGTCGCACTGGCTTGTGAACGCTTGCTGTTTTCGCTTGGCTGCGTCACCGCTTCAGGCTTCTTGCCAAACAAGTTTTCCCATAGTTCGGTCAGCGATTCGGGTGGCTTCGGCGCCTTTGGTTTTGGCCTGTCTTCTGTCGAAACGGCGTTGTTCGTCCGCAGTTGTTGCGGCGCAGTACCCTTGGCAAGCGTATTAAGGATGTCATTCGCAGTGCTTTCCGGCAAATCCACCATCGATGTCTTAGGCGTAAAGCGTTTGATCAAGAAACGCTCGACCAAGGACCATGTAGATGAGGTGATGAAGTAGATACAAAGGCCAGCCGGCACCTTAAAGAACAAGACCCCCATCATGACAGTCATGACCATCATCATCTGCTGTGCCGTCCGCGTTTGCTCATCCGTTGCCTTGGGCATAAGGACTTTTTGCTGAATGATGAACAACGTTATGGTAATGATCGGAAGTATGTTCAAATACGGACCGAACCAACCTGAACCTCGACCGGCAATGAACTCAGGCATCCACGACTGCCAATCTAGGAACATGTCTGGCCCAGCAAGATTGGAGCACCAATCCCAACCAGGTATCAACGGTTGCTGGCGAAGTCCAACGTCAACCGACACGCACCGATAAAGCCCAATTACGATGGGAAGCTGAATGAACGCTGGCAGGCAACCTGCAAATTGATTGATGCCCGCTTTCTTCATCAACATTTGCTGGGCGGCCATCATCTTGCGAGGATCTTCTTTTAAGCCCTCTTTGAGTTTTGCCAAGTGAGGCTGAACCGATTGCATCTTTTGCGCATTGAGTGCCATTTTGCGGCTCACGGGAAACATGCACGATCTCACCAGTACCGTCAGCATGATGATCGCGATACCGAAGTTGCCTGTTAGCCAATAAAAAGCATGCAATATCCAACCAAGTCGCTTTGCAAAGAAACCGAAAATATGCCAACCATACTCAATGGCTTCGTCTAGCTTGTATGCAGATAGCAGTTCTGGATGCTTTGGGCCGGCAAAGATCTGATAATCGAGCTGCCATTCCCCGTTCGCTGGAATTGTGTTGACATCGGTTTCAAACCAGAAGCCCACGTTGGTCGCTTGCTGCTTGGACGATGGCAATTTCATTGGATCGGTAAAAGCAGAGTTGAGCACCGTCGCTTTGCCTCGCATCAGGTTGCTCATCGAACTCGATTCACGCGTTCCGGGCAGCATGGCCGCCGTGAAGGATTGCGTATCCAGTCCCATGTAGTTCACACTGCGTTTTGCAAGATTGTCCGCACGACCGAACAAAGGCATCTCCGGATCCGACGGAAAACCGATAGCATGCGACACAATGCTTCGGGTTGTAAAAAGCGAATGGCTTTTGAATCCATCGCTAACAATGATATCTCGGGCCCCCGCAGCATTGAAGAAAAACGGTGAAATCTTGGTGGGGTACCACCAGCCCTCCAGCGAGATTCCGTTCAATCCCTCTTGCCGAATCGAAACGCTGTGCGGTTGGTCGTCCAGGTTTCGGACAATCGTTGTGAGCTCTATGTGATGTTCGCGAACTTTGGGATCCCTCCTGTTATCAAAGGATGTCGTCGGTAGAAGTCGATATTGTTTCACTAACTCCAGGTTGGCTTTCACCCCTGAGAGTTTCAAATACTCTTGCAACGCAATGGTGTACTCCACACCCATCCCCGCCTCCATTTCAAGTCTCTTTACGTTCCAATTGCCTTGGAGAGTCTTTTCGAGTCCAGTTATCGAGCGTTCCCCCTCCTCAATCGATACTTTGTCGATAGAGGCCAGCGTCGTAGCGCACGACGCGACCGGATCGTTTCCATTGACCTGCTCCCATTTGAAATCGTCTTCGGCTCGGAGCACATCGAGCGGTCGTTCCGTCAGCGTACAGACAAAGGTGAGCAGTTTCTCAGGTGCATTGGTTTGCTCGGAATCCGCTTCCGTCGTGGACGAATCTCGCTGAATCATGAGCTCGATCGTGCGACCTGGAGCTTGATTTCGCAAGTGTTTTTCGAGCTTAAATAGCAAAGGTGCACCCGACAAATCATCCCAGCCGACGATTTTATCCCCCACTTGCAGTCCAACCAAAGTAGCATCCTCTGTGCAGACCGCATTTGCGGCCGCCGACCCCTTGGGAACCGATTTGACATTTAACGAAACCGCAGTTTCCTCTAACGCCAAAAAGCCAAGGTATCCTTCACGTCCTCGGGTTCGAAGCGATCGGTAATCGAAGCTACCAGGGACTCTTTGCGCAACGAGTTCCATACGTTCGATGGCCGCACCGCGGTTGTCCAGAGTTACCATAAACGCATACTTGTCGTTTGCGTCCATGCTGCCCAAGGTAGACCGCTCGCGAGGCGGCTCTAATGGCAAGACGAAATTTGGATCCTCTTGGACCAGTCGTTCGGCTATCTCTCTGGTCTCTTTGAGCTTCTTTGACTTGGCTTCTTCCGCAAGCTGGGCTTGCTTTTCTTGTTCCAAGCGTGCAAGTTCATTCTTTCGATTCATGCTGTTGAGCAGCAAAAACATCGAAACGCCGATAAGTAAATACGCAATTAATTTTCTGTCCACTAATCGGTCGCTCGCCTAAGGGGGCATCAGTTCCGGAATTAACATTAAGTCCAGAATTGTCAGCAACTTAGGGCGTTTTGGCTAGTGCAATTGACCGGTCAAGATATTGGAAGAAAGTCTTATCATGATGCTGCCAAAAGACTTAGAATAGCTCTTTGATCTCGCGGTATCCGAAGTCCACCAACGGAAATGGCCTGCCAGCAGGACCCGGCAAGTGACTTTCTAGGTTCAAACCCAGGGAATGAAAGATGGTTGCGACTACCTCGGGCGGCTCAGTCGGTCGATCGACCGGTACAGCCCCGATCGGATCGCTCGCTCCCACAATGCGCCCTCCCTGCACACCGCCGCCCGCAAAATACACGGAAAAACACTGTGGCCAATGATCTCGGCCACCCGCTGGGTTGACCTTGGGTGTGCGTCCAAACTCTGCCAAATTGCAAACCATGGTATCGTCTAGCATTCCTCGCTGATGCAAATCCTCGATCAATGCCGAATAGCCTTGGTCGTACATAGGAGCCACAACATTCTTCATGCCTTCGATCGACGTGAAGGGTTTGCTGCCGTGAATATCCCAACTAATCTCATCGAAAACCGTCAGAAACGTGTTGATCGTTACGAACCGCACGCCCGCTTCCACCAGCCTTCGCGCAAGCAAACAACATTGGCCGAATCGGTGCATTCCGTATCGTTCGCGGACCGATTCGGGCTCTTTGCTCAAGTCAAAGGCGTTCCGAGCTTCTGGACTAGTCATGAGACGGTAGGCCGATTGGAAGTTATCGTCCATCATCTTTGCGGATTCGCTCGCTTCGAAATTCTTAACCGTGGAGTCGACCACATCACGCATGCGGCGTCGGCGATCGATACGGGCAGTGCCTATGGAGTCTGGAGGCAAAAGGTCCGGTACCTTGAAGTCCTTTTTGGATGGGTCCGCCATGAGCGCAAACGGATCCTGCGCTTTGCCCAAAAAGCCGCCAGCTTGCCCGTTAGGTAAGTTGCCACCACCACGCCCCATTGTCTCCGGCAACACCACATGCGGCGGCAGATCCGATCGCCGCCCAAGCATATAGCTGGCAACCGATCCGACGTGCGGCGTATTCACGCCACCAGCAAATTGCCTACCCGTTTGCATAATCTGCCAGCCGGCGTCGTGAACCGCTGCACCACGATGGAAACACGAACGCACGATCGAAAACTTGTCCGCAATTTTCGCATGCAGAGGAAGTATCTCGGAAATCTGAACCCCGCTAGCGCTAGTCGGAATGGGCTGAAACGGGCCGCGAATTTCCGATGGTGCATCCGGCTTCATGTCGAACGTATCGAGCTGGCTCGGTGCGCCTAGATTGAAGATCATAATGGCGGACCGTTTGCTCTTGCTTGGGTCGACCTTGCCTGCCTCCATCGCAGCAAGATACTGTGGCAATCCAAGTCCAATTGCTCCAAGCGTACCGGCTTGAAGGAAATCGCGACGGTGGATTCCATTACAAGTTTGAGCCGACCCTTTTCCAACAAACGTTAACATGGCGACAACCGCTCCATTGATCCAGTTCAGAAAATTCTTCTAGACGCGATCGATTATAACACAGAACAGACCTTAGGCGTAAAGTAGCAAGACACAGCCGACAAAAGGTGCAGGCACGCTCTGCCATGCCCTTCGCGGTCAAGCTTTTGCCGGGATTCTAGGTGGATGGCACATGAAATATGCCTACTACTTTGACTTTGGTCGGCCGTGCCAACGGTGGCTTGATGCGTTTCTGAGTGCTTCCCCCCCCCTCCAAGTTAATCGCCTAAGGTTCGATCAGTACCCTCAACGGAAGGCTTTGGATCTCTCTCCCATCGGCCCCAGTTTGCATCGCTTGTAGACGCACTGGGCCCAAACCCAGTTGGTACGTCAACAACTCCAACGTCGAACTCCCGGGAGCAATCGTCCCAACAACCTCTGCATCATGCAAAATGCGCACTTCTCTAGTGGATTGGTTGTTTTCAACTTCTAGCCATAATGACTTTTCGTCGGTATGCCGCCATTTCGCCGGTCCCTTGAGTACCAATTGTTCGTTCGCCTCTCCGCAAGAAACCCAAAATGATTTTTCGAATCGATTCTCAAGTGGTTTGCTAGCCAAAGCAACCAACCTGACTTCGTGGGCACCGGCCTCCGATGAATTAAATTGGATTTGAAACTGCGAGTCGAATGGTGTTTGACTCCTGAGCACGCCATCCATGATCCATTGCAACATCTCGGGCTCCGTGGATTGCTCGGACGTATCGACGTCCAGTGACACTCGCAGGGGTTGCTTATCCGATCCGAAAGCGCTGGATGCCGTAGCCGCGAATCGAGGCGGCTTGCAATAAGGTTGGCACAACGGGTCGCCAACGATCAGCAATTGATACGGACAAGTTACCGAGCTATAGAACGCTTCTGCGGCCGTAAGCCCATCAACGTAATGGACATGTATCATTGGGTGCGGAAACTTGTTTTGAATGGCATAAGGCTCGGTGACCGCTCCGCTGCTGGCTGCTGCTCCGAACCGCAAAAACTCAGTCGCTTTGGTCTGGGCGTTGGTCGTCATGGCACCTCCAAAGCTGGTGAGGTTGTCTGCAATGGCACCGGGAAGGATTGCGCAGCCACTTTCGGACCAAGAAAAATCCGGTGTACCGATCATCAGCCCTGAACACTGTTCGCCTTTTGGGGGCAAAACTCCTTCGACCACGCGAGCCTTCATGCCGCGAGCGCTTAGATTGCGTATCGCCAGTTCGAAGCTATCTTGACGCGACGTAGTCCGTACGTTGAGCGTCTTGGTGTAAATGAAGGAACCTTGCGGGTAAGTATAATCTGCACCAATGGACGTCTGAAGATTTCGAAGCGATTCGGGTCTCGTGTTTCCCAGATCGCGAGTGACGGCAAGTACCATGGACATCAAATACGAAACACCATATTTGGGATCTTGAACTCCTAGCGTATTGGCCGTGTAGTAGGTTCGCGCGTCAAAGCCACGGCTTGGAAGATATTCAAACGGTTGGTCCATGCAACGTTGGACGATCCGCTGAAAGTCTTTATTCTCTTTGAGAGAAGCGAATGAAGGATCATTCATGATTCGATCGCGGTAGGACCAGCCGGCTCGAATCGCTTGCTCGATGCGTTTGATCGCGACCGGTTCATTGCCTGCGAGAGCCCATTGTTGAGCGGACAAAACCAGCATCGGATAAGTCAACTCTTTGTCGAGGGGCAGCATGATCGATTCGATGAATTTGGCCGCATCCTCGTGTTTGGACGCCTTGATAAGTTCACCCAGTTCTTTTCCTTGTTCCTCCGAATTGATGAGAGGTGACAGGAGTCGCAAAGCGGGTCGGGCAGCGAAGAGATTGCTTTCGAATCCTATGTAACCTGGGTTTTTGGCCAGCACCATTCGAAAGAGATAGGTAAGGCCGTTGATGGAGCCGACGGGAGTCAAGTACGGGGACTTGTCTTCAACGGCTGCGATATCGGACTGGATATCGATTGAGGTTGGAAAGTCGGCCGAGTAGGCGATTCCTTGAATATGATTGGCAAGGCCTCTCGATTCGATTTCTTTGAGAATCGGCATTAATATCAGTTCGCGAAACTGGTCGACGGTGATTCGATCCGAGTTTGGGATATTCGACAAAACGATGACATTGCGGCTTGGGATGTTTCGCTCGACGGAATAATGATTGGCGACGGTACGGGAATTAAGGGAATCCGCGTTTACAACGACTACCCAGTTGCTGGCGGACGCCCCTGCCCAACATTTTTC
>CAMBSL010000050.1 GCA_945870455.1 Pirellula staleyi DSM 6068
CTATGGTGGCAATCGATCAAGCAGCAAATCCAACCAACGGTAACGCAAGCAATCAAGTCATGCCCGATCTCCAAACGGGCGGACCGCGAGCAGGCACTTTACTGCAACCGGGCGCTGCTCCCACATCGGATTCCTCCAACATCCCATCCATCCTGCCACCTCGATCCTATTCCGGTGCGCAGCCCTTGTCCGCACCGGACGATTATGATAGCAAGCCGCGATGGAATCCCGCCTTGCTCGATCCAGAAGACCGAAAGGCTATGGAACAAGTGGCTCAATTGCGTCAAACTCGCGAGGAAGCAGCACGAAAAATCCAACTTCAAGCCGATGATTCTTCGCCAACAACTGCGATCGCCCTAGCCCCGAGTTCGTCCAATCGAAACGTGATCCAATTGGTGTCTGGAATCGAAAACAGAAAAACGGAAACGAAAGACGTTGGCGAACCGAGTTTTCGACCGGTTTCGTCACTCAAGTAGCCGATTAGCAGCTACACTAACGCGAAACTTTTATTCGTTTCCTCATATCAGACCAGATGCACACGTATCAGTTCGTTGCCTTTCGCGGTCCAAACCGTTGGGCCCCGTTTCCAATGCTCGAAGTGCTCTGTCGCGATCGCTTGGACTCGAATGCATCCGAGATCGCCAAGCAAACCTCGGCCAAGCAAACCTCGGCCGAGCAAATCTCGACTGCGCTAGCGAAATTTCTTGAGGCCAAGCAGTTCACCGCAAGCCATCCTCAAAGCGTTAGCAACGCAACTCGCATTGTCGCATCGATGGATCAAATCGAGTCGGACACGGAATTGTGGCTGGCTTGCGCTCGATGGTTTTCAGCGTTGGCAGGAGTGCCGACACGTGATCTCGATCGAGCAATCGAACTTAGGGACGACGGGCAATCCACGCCGCTGACTGCCTTTGCCATGGAGATGGAGGAACAATCTCTAAGTGAAAAATGCTTCCTGTTCGCACGCGAGTTAATCGATAGCAATGATTCCTTTGCATCGTATCCGCTGGTCATCAAAGTTCGCGAATTGTTTGATTTCGCAGATGATGTACGCTTGGGGCCAAGCTCTCGTGCGATTCTCCGAGCTGCCCGTCGACGCAATATTCCTTACACGCGTCTCAACAGAGGCTCGCTGGTACAGCTTGGCGAAGGAAAACTTCAGCGACGTATCTGGACCGCAGAAACAGACGCGACCAGCGCGATTGCAGAAGCCATAGCGAGCGATAAAGATCTAACGAAGAGGCTATTGAGGCAAGTGGGTGTTCCAGTGCCCCATGGACGTTCGGTGAGCAGCGCAGAAGACGCTTGGGCTGCCGCTCAAGAGATCGGCTTTCCCATCGTTGTTAAGCCGTGTAGCGCAAATCATCAACGCGGTATCTCCATCGAATTGAACACCAAAGAAGAAATCATGAAGGCCTATGATTTCGCCGTTTACGCTGGTGAAACCACCGACATTCTGGTTGAGAAATTTGCCAGCGGTGACCACCATCGATTGCTCGTCGTTGGCAATAGGCTCATCGCAGCAGCCAAGGGGCATAGCGAATGCGTCCTCGGAGACGGTATCTCGACCATCGAAGAGCTGGTTGCCGAAGTGAATCGCGATCCACGTCGCGGCGAAGCGTATACCGACCCGTTAGGCGTGGTGCTTTTGAGCGAACCCGCAATCATCGAATTGAATAAACAGGGACTTAGCCTGCAATCAATACCAGAGGCTGGACGAGTCGTTGTGGTTCGACGAACGGGCGATTTAACAACTGACTGCACCGAAAGTGTGCATCCAGATACCGCCGAACAAGCCGTTCTGGCGGCTCGTGTCGTTGGCCTGGATATCGCCGGCTTGGATATTCTAGCGACCGACATCAGCCTCCCGCTCAGCGATCAGCGTGGGGCGGTTGTCGAAGTTAACGCAGGGCCATCCTTATCACCTCACGTGACGCCTCTCTACGGCAAGCCTCAGAAAGTAGGCGATGCCATCATGGAAATGCTCTTCCCGATGGAGCAACAGGGTCACATCAATATTATCGGCGTCGTGAAAGGCCCTAACTCCGATCTGCTCGTTCAGCAATTTGCAGAACAGTTGCGATTGCGCAACATCGATTTTGGGACGCTGAGTCACGGCCAAGCAGGATTCAATGGCCGCGTGGTGGACACCGGTTGCGTGAATGATGAAGAACGCGTCATTGCCCTCCTTTGCAATCCTATCCTTAGCGCAATCGTGGTTCACTTGGATGTGCTGCAATCAGCAACCCATGGTGTTTGCTCCCCTCGGCTAGACTGGGTCCTGTTCGCGAACGGTTCGATTGGCGAATCTCCAAGCGACGAAGAATGGGCGGGTGTTCGAGCCATTCTGAACGCCGTGCCACCTAAGGGTTCGATTTTTGGCGACCGCCTGTCAACGGAAGCCATGGAAAAAATCAAAAAATGGAAGAATCCAGAGAGCATTGCCAAGAACACACTGGAACGAGCCTTCGAAATACCTTTTCAATAGCCGACAGGTTTCAGGCGAACCTCAGAGTGAGAGTGAAAGATACCGGATGAAACGGGGTGGAGGATCAAATCTTGATTAGCAACGTCGATATAGCCAATGTATTTGAGGAAATGGCAGATCTGCTGGAGCTATCCGGCGAAAATGCATTTCGTATTCGAGCCTACCGTAATGGAGCAAAAGCCATCCGCGACCATTCCGAATCGATCGGCGGTCTAATCGAGTCGGGAACAGATCTTACGACCATCGACGGAATTGGCTCGACTCTTGCCGAGAAGTCCGAGGTGTTGGTCAAGACAGGCAAATTGCCTCAACTCGACAAACTGAGATTGGAAGTGCCACCAACCCTTCGCGACATCATGCAAGTCCCAGGCGTTGGCGCCAAGAAGGCTATGAAAATGTTCCAAGAGCTTGGGGTGTCCGACTTGGCGAGCCTTCGAGCGGCTTGCGAATCGGGACTCGTCGCTTCGTTGAAAGGGTTCGGCGAGAAAACACAGCAATCGATTTTGCAGAATATGCAGATCGCCGAAAAGGCCGCTCAGCGATTGATGATCGATCAAGCGGACTATCTCGTGGATCGATTGCGCAAGCATATGCAAGATTGCACTTCGGTGCAGCGCCTTGATTTTGCAGGCAGCTACCGGCGCGGTAAAGAGACGATTGGCGATCTGGATTTGCTCATCATCAGCCGGGACGTAAATTCTGTGATGGACCACTTTGCGGCGTTTCCGCCCATTCAAGAGATCATTCAACGCGGCGACACCAAGATGAGCGTCCGAGTCACGGATTCCTTTCAGGTCGATTTACGAGTTGTCGCCGAAGAGTCTTGGGGCGCCGCCCTCCAATACTTCACAGGCAGCAAAGAGCACAACGTTCGTATTCGCGGAATGGCAAAAGCCAAAGGGATGAAGATTAATGAGTATGGCGTATTCGATGCATCGGACGAAACGAAAGTGCTCGCTGGCAGCGAGGAACGCGATATCTATGCCTTGGTTGGGATGCCATGGGTGCCGCCCGAGATGCGAGAGGATCGCGGCGAATTCGATCCAGCCGTCCAGACAAGATTCAATAGCCTCATCCAGCTATCGGATATAAAAGGCGATTTGCACATGCATACGACCGCAACGGACGGAGAAAACTCCATCGAAGAAATGGCAGCCGCCGCTCGTGCAAGGGGACTTGAATACATCGCGATCACGGACCATTCCAAACGCGTGAGCATGGCGCGTGGCCTGGATGAAATACGCTTGTTGGCCCAATGGGCGGAGATCGACGCGATCAATCATCGCTCCGACGGTTTGTTCCACATTCTCAAGGGGATTGAGTGCGATATTCTCGAAGATGGTCGTATGGACCTGTCGGATGAATGCTTAACGCAAGCGGACTGGGTCACGGCCAGCATCCATTATGGCCAAAAGCAACCTCGCGAACAGATCACACAACGCATCTTGGGTGCCCTCGAAAACCCACATGTTGACGCCATCTCGCATCCAACAGGCAGGCTCATTTCACGCCGCGATGCCTACGATTTAGATCTTGCAGAAGTCATCACATCCGCCAAGCGGCATGGCAAGTTCTTGGAATTGAACGCAAATCCGTACAGGTTAGATCTAAATGACGTTAACACGATGTCCGCGATTGCAGCCGGCGTCATGATCGCGATCAACACCGACGCACACAGCCTCGCGAACCTTGATCTGATGAAGTACGGAATCACTCAAGCCCGGCGGGCAGGTGTTGTGCCGAGCCAAGTGCTTAATGCGTTGCCGCTCTCGGCATTGAAAAAGCGACTGGCAGTTCGATAAATACGTGGCGTTGTTCACCCAGGTCACCAAAACAACCGTCGTCATGATCATCCACCTACAGACAAATCGAACCCCGCGAGGCTCAAGCTTTTCCGTTGCAGTGCGACTCCAGTACTCGTACCATGAATGCGGTCCGGGATCGTGCTGCTGACAACCGAAATGGCCAATTCGGCTCGACCGCTGTATTTGCTTTGGCCTTCGTTCTGAGCTGGGCGACGGCTTCTACTCAGGCCAGTAAATGGGTGGTTCGGATTACAATACGTCGCGAGTATCCGTCGTGTCCTGACGGAAACCAATAGTACGCGACTAGCACAGTCGCGGTCGTTTCCCGACTGAAGAATCTTGAATCGAACTGCTGTCATCATCGGAGCTTCCTCCGGGATCGGTTTTGCACTCGCGCATGACCTTTCTCGCCGCGTCCTTATTTAACCACGAAAAACACGAAAGTCACGAACAGAAGAAGGAAAGAGAGGCTCATGAACGCAGCAGCAAGGATGTCGATTCTTTCACTGCTGTCGTCTGAACTCAACCTCCCGCTTCGAACCTTGCGTCAATAGACTTTTTCTCATGCCCTAATTCTTTCGTGCTTTTCGTGCCTTTCGTGGTTCCAGAAACTTAAAGTGCCAGTCGGTTGATCCTGGAGCTAGGCAGCGTTGACCGGCTTACGGGGCGACCAAGGCATTTGTGTCGCATTACCTTAGCCATTTTGTTCTTCTCCATGAGGACATTTGTTGACCGCCCGGGTAATTCGCTGGGCATGAAGGAAGGTGTCTTGGGAGTGGAGTAGACCACAATCCTGCAAGCCCCGCGTTCAATTTGCGGGCAGTACAGAATCCCAAAAGAATGAGCGCGAGGGCCTGATTTTTCGAAAATCCAACCGAGACTTTCCGCGAATTCAATCGCCTCTCGAATGTGCCTGTCTGGATGGGAACTCAAATCATTATCGTAGTGCGGATTGGCCGGAATATCAAATTCAAATCCGTCAACAGAGACTTGGGACTTGCGAATTAGGAACGCCGAAAGGATGAGGTTCTCCCGGTCCGTCGTTCAGCTTGAAAGGGCCGAGGGATGAGCCGGCGGACTCACATTAGTTCCTCCACGACAAAGATAAAGATGTGATGCAACAAAACATTGGCTCAGCCAATGCTATACTTTACGGATTTGCCACGATAGTATCTTACTTAAACAAAATGTTGCACCGGAGATTGAGTTAAGCATTCCAAGCTACCCGCCCGAAGAACTCCAACCACATTTCTACGATGTCGGCGAAATGTGGATTGCTGCCATGCTGGCGGTTGTCGTGTATCATAGTGATCTAAACGGAGTGCGTTCTTTACAGACCGTGCGGGAGTTTCTCAGCGATCCAAGGAAGTTAGAAGAAGCCCTGCAGCTCATGTGTGCCTCAGTCGCATGGGGAGGGCTGCTTGCCATCTTCTTCTGCGGAAGGCTGGAACTGATTCCCAACGTTTCTAGCCATAAAATGGGTGAAGTACCCATCAGATGGAAGCCGTCCCTCCCACGTTTAAAACCCTAGTTCCATCTATGGTGCCATGTGCGGAGGTAATAGATCGCGGCACCAATCTGTCGAAAAACGGTGTTCGTAGAAGTCACGTAGCAAGTAGTATTAAATTTAACCGTATAGTCCTCGACGGTGTGACTCACCTCGCTGATGAGAGTGCTCTGGATACCGGGGTTGTGGGTGCCAATTGAATTCATCGAAAACGCCAATATCTCATCAGTCTCTTCGTTGCGAATTGCGTGGAAAATAAAAAACAGGTCGGGCGCATTAGACTTCAGCGATAGGCCAATTTTAGAGTAGATAGTGTCCCCACGTTCAACTCCTTGTCCTGGATTTGAAGGTACACCATTCACCGCTGCGACATTTTCGATTTCCTCGAAGTCAGAATAATGAACCTGCTGGGAATATGCAAAACTACTTATGAGCTGCAACAAGAAAATCACAGTAACTCCCACGACCTTGACTTTGAAAACCCTATTCATGTTCTACTCCACGGCCGTAAGGCCAATTTGGTTATACAACCATCCGAAAAAAAATGCTAGCAACTTCATGTGGCCCTATTAAAATTTCGCTAACGCATGATGAATAAACGATAAAATACACCCCCAGGTCTTCCCAATCGCTCATCGCATATCGACAATCAAGTTTCAACGATGATGTTAATTCTTTGAAATTGGAGTTAGAAATCTTGCGAGCAAGCGTCGTTTTAACAATCTACCTTTGTTTGGCTACCGATAGCATTGCTCAAACTTCTGCGGAAGTGCCTGCTAAGATGGGTTTCCGCGTGGAAAGAGGAAGCGTAAACGGAAAACCGGCCTGCATAACGGACCCCGAATCAAAATTGGATCTTGTTCCATTTCTGAGAAACAAGTCCATTGCAGAGGAAATCAAGCTGTCTGAGCAGAAGCTAACATGTCTCATGAATCTACTTGCAAAATCGAAGGGATCACTTTCAAGCCCTATTTATACGCAAACATTTGGGCGAATGGGATTTACGACAAAATCTTTTGAAGAAGCTACTCCATACTTTAGGGAGTTAGGGCGTGCTTCGGTACTTGAGATGGCTGAGCATAATCGCGAAATAGTAGATGCTGTACTTACGGAAAGCGAAATCAATCGGCTTAGGCAGATTGTCTATCAAGTGGAATTGTTTCGAATTGGCCCATGCAACGCGCTCAATGAAGGATACCTTGGCAAGAGATTGGGGATAGAAAACTACCAGCGATCAGCTATTCAAATCCGCTCCGAGTCTGTGTACCGTCATCTTGCCGAGTCTACTATCGCAGTTTTGAAGAGAACCTATCTGGAATTAGGACGCCTATTATCTTTGGACAAAGCAATCGAGCTTGAGAAGCTCGTTGGAGAACCCTTCTACTTTCGAGACGATACTTATTCCTACACTTACTACGTCACTCTTCCCAATCCAGATTCGTTGTTAGCAAGCGCTTCCCTGGTTTGCAATCAATCGGTGGCCGAAGAACTTCGAGTCACGGAACAAGAACGCACTAGCATTGAAAAGTATTTGCGCAATCAACGTGGTCATCTTGAATTGCCCCGAGTTGAACCTCGAATCAACGGACAAAAGCGATCCAAGAAAGAGCTGCAAACTGCCTTGGAACTTGCCCATCAGGAAAACGAAGCATTCATTAATGACATTCTCGACCCCAGGCAAACCGACCGACTCTGTCAGCTCGGTTATCAAATTGAGGTCGCTCGTCTGGGAATAGCGGAATCATTGAACAAAGGCTTTCTAGGAAAGAAGCTTCAAATTGATCCGAATCTCGTCTCACAACTATGCAACAAGTCGGAACGGATTTTCGCAAACGCTATGGAGGAAATAAACCAATTACAATTGCAGGCAAGAGTTGACATCTTTCGTGAGTTGAGTCCTTTGCAACGACAAGAGGTAGAAAAAGTACTGGGAAAACCATTTATATTTCGAGATCAAGTATTGGAATGAGCAAAATGAGGCGCTAGATGAAACCAATACTCTCCGAAATATCGGATGATCCTCAAGGCCATAATCGATTAATCGATTGGGGCGATCCTCCCTAGAGAAAGTCGTGGGAAAGTAGTCGAAAACAGTCGGTTTACTCTTTTAAAAACAACCGTCCTTACAGAGATGGGGGGCGTTCGGTGTAACTCAAGGAAACTTAGGTTCGCGTTTTTCTGAGAATGCAGCCAAACCTTCGATTGCAGCGGAGGTAGTACAAGCTGTCGCCATCGCCGCAGCACCGCTTACCAAGTGTGTCAACAGTGATTCGCCGATCATTTCATTCAAGAGTCGCTTCGTCATTTGAATCGATTCGGGCGCGCATTGAGCTATCTTGCCCGATATTTCATGAGCCTTTGCCCAAGTTAACTCGGAAGCAACAATGTGATGGACCACACCCACCCGATATGCTTCGACCGCATCCATCGAATCACCACCAAGCAGTAGCTTGGCCGCAACGCCACCGCCGCATCGAAATGCAAGCAGTGGAGCAACCAGCCCAGAAATAAGCCCAAGCTTGGATGCCGACAATGCAAAAGTCGAACGCGGACTCGTAATCACTAGGTCACTTGCAAGTGCTAGCGCCAATCCCATCCCATGTACCGAGCCATCGATGCAAGCGATGATCGGTTTGGGAAATCGCAGCATGACTTCGACCAACTCCTGAAGTTCCGAAGCGACTTCTTGCCATTGCTCAAACGGTTCGTTCTCTTTCGCAATGGTATGCCATTCCTTGAGGTCCACTCCGGAACAAAAAACTGCCCCTTTGGCCGTTAAAATGACGGCACGGACCGATTTCTCTCGATGGAAATCGGAGAAGGCTTCGATCAACGCCGCTACCATTTCACGCGACAACGCGTTTCGAGTGATGGGGTAATCTAACGCGATCGTGCCGCTTGGGTTCTGTTTGACTGTTTTGATCATCGTCCGTGTGACTTAGACTGCCGTTTCGGTTGGGATTTCAAAACCACGACGGTATTCCCGAGTTAGCATTGTGTTGGCTTTGGCATTGTTCGGGAACGTTTCGGAAATCGGATCGAAAACCAACCGAGGTCCCACTTGCACCTGGTAGTTCTCAACCTTGTTTGCCGCGAGGTGGTCCGCCGTTCTCTGCCAGCAAGCTTGCATGTTCTCGGGTCCTGTGACATCTTTGAGTATGCCCGCGACATCGGCCGAATTCACTTCCGTACCGAGACGGAGCGAGATGTTGGCCAAGTGACATAGGGCGCTGGACAAATGCCCCTCTTCGACGTCCGCATTGAGCGTTTTGTAGTCGCGCTTTCGAACTGCGTCCTGGAAATTGCTGTAGTGGTAATTGTCACCGCCACCTTTGAATTGCTTGAACGGCTTTCCGTCCAAATCGAAAGCGGTTCCGTTGTCATAGGTGGTCATGACAAGGTAGCCCTTGGTTCCTTCGATGATGATGCCTACTTTAGCTTCTTTATAGGCTTCGGTTGGCAAACCTCTCACTTCGAAGATGAGCTGACGCGGTCCGTAGTCATGCACTACCACTTGAGTGTTGGCTGTCTCACCTGCATCTTCGTAACCAAATCGCCCCCCTAGTGAGAAGGTTCGCTCGCACAGTCGATTCTCATTGAGGGCCCATCGGCAAAGGTCCATTTGATGGATGCCTTGGTTTCCGAGGTCGCCGTTCCCGTAAGCCCATTGCCAATGCCAGTCGTAGTGAAATCGCTTTCTGGTAACCGGCAGGATCGGTGCAGGGCCAGACCACAGGTCATAGTCGACGTCCTTGGGTGGTTCGTAGGTTCCTTTTGGGCCGATAGAACCGCGGGGTTTGTAGCACAAACCTCGAGAGATCTTGACTTCACCAATTCCGCCCGCATGAATGAAGGCCATGGCGTCTCGCATCCCAGGGTTGGATCGGCTCTGCGTGCCGGTTTGGACAATTCGATTGTGCTTGCGTGCTGCCTGAACAAGTCGTCGACCTTCGAGAACGTTGTGAGAAACAGGTTTTTCGACATAGACGTCTTTGCCCGCTTGAACCGCCCAAATGGCGGCCAAGGAGTGCCAGTGGTTAGGTGTGGCAATGCTGACGGCATCGATCGATTTGTCGTCGAGGAGTCTTCTGAGATCTTTGACCCAACTTGGCTTCTTTCCGTTTTGTAGCTCACCGGCTGATTCACACGAGCTTTGGCCTGCTTTTTCATCGCAATCGCAAATATGTGTAACCTGTGTACCACGCATGCCAGCGAAGCCTCCGATATGCGATCCGCCACGACCACCGGCTCCGATCACGGCAACTCGAATGGTATCGTTTGGTCCGATCTTGGGAGACTGATTGTCATCGGCCACGGCTGCACCCGAGAATCGCGATTGAGCGGCCATCGCGGTGGCAGTTGCAAGAAGACTATTCTCTAGAAATTGACGACGTGATGATTGTGTCATAGCAAAATTCTCGAATGGGTTTGGAAGGAATTCTTAGATTGTTACCACAATGCTACACGCACTTTACTCGATTCGCGATTCGCTCGCACCCATTTCATATCTGTTCCCCGCAAAAACAATTCAAAAAACCGCGGTCCCAGTGTCCAATAGCACTCGCTTTCGGTTCGAACAAGTGTTCTTAGGCGAGCGGGCTTCTTCCATCCAACCCAACCAGAAATAATATGAAACCAACGATGGAAACGAAACTGTTGTATCGCTGCATTGAGTCACCACTCGGCGAATTGCTTTTGACTGGCGATGAGCAATTTCTGTTCGGTGTTTACATCCGCAATCAAAAGCACACACCCGCGATAGGCGGGGACTTTATGCGCGATGATGACGCGTTTGCAATCGCCGTTTTTCAATTGAACCAGTACTTTTCTGGTGAGCGCATTCAATTCGATGTGCCTATTGCTGCGGCGGGAACGGAGTTTCAAAAACGAGTCTGGAAGGGTCTTTGTCAGATACCTTATGGAAAGACTTGCGGCTATGGTGAGTTGGCGCGAGAAATTGGGAATCCGAATGCATCGCGGGCCGTCGGCATGGCCAACGGACGCAATCCGATTTCCATCATCGTGCCTTGCCATCGAGTGATTGGTGCGAGTGGAGCACTGACAGGTTACGGCGGTGGGCTCACGGCCAAAAAATGGTTGCTGGCCCACGAGGCGAGGCACGTGCGGTGAGCCTTCGTTACCAAGCTCTGGGGCACCCTCGTGCCCTCGTGGCCTCGTTACCAAGCTCTGCTTGGTAACGTGAGATTTCGAAACTCTGCTTCGAGGGGCACTGGTTTTGCGGGGCACTGGGGAAGCTAGGTAGTTGATCGAGGGCACGTAGACAGGAAGCGGAGCTTCCATAATTGCGTTACCAAGCGGAGCTTGGTAACGAGGTGTAAGCGGAGCTTGGTAACGAGGTGTAGGTGTTGAGCGAGGTGGGAAGTCACGAGATGTGTCTTCTCCGCGAGCTACATCCAGTCTGTCACAACCTCGATTAAGCCTGGCTGACCCGCATAGTTTCGTGCACTTGAATATCGCCAATGCAGAGGATCGTCTACGTAACCACGTTCCACCAGATTATTATGGATATACTCCAGCTTCTGCCAAAGCAACTCATCTGTCTCGATCATCTTGGGGTGACTCCCCTCCTGCCATACTTGATGCTCGGATTGTTTTTTGTTCGGCAGCTTGAGGGCAGCTAATCCACGAAGCAATTGACGTGCATTGCGTTTTTTTAGGAGTTCAACTATCTGGAGGGCGGTGAAGGACTTGGAACATTTGACTGCAGAAGCTAAGTTCGGTGCCGTTGCAATCAAATGCACATGGTTTTCGAGGATTACATATCCAAGTAATTGAAACTTGCGTTCCAATTGCAAAAAACGCCGTTAATCATAAATGATTTTGGTAGATTCCTGGCGGGTAAAAATCGGTAGCCAGCCCACAATCGTCCAAGTCATGAAGTAAGGGTAAGCATCGTCTCCAAATCGATAACGCGAGCGTGGCATTCATCAGTCCCCCGTAGTGATTGGTTCGTAACTGCGTTTAATTAGGTACTCGTGTCCTCGTGTACTCGTTACCAAGCTCTGCTTGGTAACGCACAACTCGAAGCTCTGCTTCGACGACTGCGGCCGTAGCTGGGCGGGAAGCAGAGCTTCCAGGATAGCATTACCAAGCGGAGCTTGGTAACGAGTTTTGGCTTTCGCAGGGGACGAGATCGCGGCGGACGCGGCTGGAATCTCGGGTCGCTAGAAATCCGGACACAATTCATCGCTGGTGCCAAGAAAATATTGTTTTTCGCGATTAGTGGTCAGAAGCATGGGCAGTTCTGGCGCCCTTCCGGTCGCAGGTTTTCTGTGTTGTGGTACGATAGGAGAGTGGAATCCTACCTCGAAAAACCTGCGACCCAATGACTGAATTGAAACGATCGATCTTTGTTATTCCAAGCTCCTCACTTGAGGATTTGCCAACACGAATGGGGCATGACAGCGCCCTCGATTTCTTGAATGCTTGGACTTGTCAGTGGGATCCCAGGCTTCTAGCGACGTTGGGAACGTTGCCGGAATGGAAAAAAGCGGATGGCAGCGCATTGGATCTTGAACACTCACTCGTCGTTTGTCCTGACGTCTCCAAATCGAAAGTGGACCAACCCCAGCGAGAACGATTGGAGCTTGGTCAATGTGTTGTCGTCGATACCCATTCAAGGTCAAGAGCCGATTTGGTATCTTCGCTGCTGGGGTCGATTGGACTGTCAAGCGAAAGCGGGCTAGGCGAAAGTGGGCTAGGCGAACAAAGCAGTGACTCACCGATTTTGATCGACGATTTTTATGCGTTGGGATACGCCGTTTTGCAAATTCAGATCCTCGCCCGAAAGCTCCGCTATTCGTGGAATATCGATTGGATCATGTTCAGTGAGCAAGCGCTCTCGGCTGCGCGAAGTTCGCTTGACAACGATATGGAGGAAACGGAAAGATGGTTACAAACTTGTTTCGATTCCTTGTCTCAGGAACGGGATCGGTATTGTTCTCAGCAAGCCTACTTGCTGGACGTGGTCTTATTGGCGACCACGACACTCGGTCCTTCGTTGGATCGACAATTGGAGACAAGTCATCCGACCAATCTGCTCGCGACTTCGGCTTTGCTCAAGCTGCTCAAGGACCGAAATGCAAACGCGTGGACTCGTATCGCACGAGGCATTACCGAAAAAAAGATCTCGCTTGTAGGCGGTCTTGAGTTCGAGCGTCCTCACTCCTATCTTTCCTCCTCTTCGATTGTTCGCGAGTTGGGACGCGGCATTCGTTCTTACGCGGAACTAGGCGTTAATGCACCCAAAGTTTTCTCCCGCTCTCGCGCAGGTTTCATCGCTTCTGATCCAATATGGCTTACTCAGTTTGGCTATACAGGCTCGCTATTGGTCGCTTGGGCAGAAGGGACAGTACCCGACAAGGATCAGGCCAAGATACGCTGGCAAGCGAACAGTGAGGGCAAGTCGCTTGACACCATCGTTGGTCACGTTTTCGATGCTGCTTCGGCCGACAGTTACATCGATTTGGCTGAATCGCTTTCCAAACAACTGGATTACCATCATGTTCCAACATTAATCCTTGCCCACTGGCCAGGAATCCAATTGCAGCCTCAGCAGGATCTTCTGCGCGTCATCGCTCGAACGCCCGCATTGGGTACGTTTCAACCTGCAGAAAGCTACTTCACTTCGACCAGTCAGCCTTACTCCAGCGATAGTTTCCCCAGCAATTCCTTTAAAATTCCAATTCCAAAATCGACTCGCGAACAAAGTGGGTTGCATCAAAAGATTATTAGCTATCAGCAAACGCGAATCGGATTGGAGCGACTTCAGTCACTGCATTATCTATGGACACAAGTCGCTAAAAACTCGGTTTCGAATGCGCCCATTCAGAACGACGAATCGGATGCCTGTGGTGCCGAGATCGAGCAATTGGTGAATTGCCTGGATGGTTGGTTTGACACCGACAAAGCTGGTTCTGAACGCGATGACGAAGACTATTCCAAATTGCAGCCACGTATGCAAGCTTGCTGCGCGAATCAACTCGCTCAGATACGAGACACTCTCAGCAATCGAACGACCAGTTCGAACGCGGAGGCAACCAAAGAAGCAACAAGTTACTTAATCGCCAACCCGTCCAGTCATCCGCAACGCTTATTCCTAAAGGATATTCCCGGAACCATCGATCAAACGTCTTGCAGTCGCATTTACGCCGCGGAATCGTCAAATGGCACATCGCGGGCGATTGTCGATATTCCACCTTTTGGCTTTATCCGCTTTCGTACGGGGAAATCCGGGCATGCCGGTGCGGCTGCGTTGGCACAGTCAAGCGCAAAGCCCTCGTTTTGGAATCGGATCGTAGGAGCACGAAGCGGAATCGCGCAATCCGATTGGACGCTTGCGAATGAATTTATGGAGATCCAGATCGATCCGAAACGCGGCCACTTGCGTTCGATTTATGTTGCAAACAAACGCGGTAGTCTACTTAGCGGCAAGGCATCGCTTGTGCGTGGCAATGCCGATGTTCAAGGCAAGTGGGAGGAAGCAGATTGCCTCGACTTGAGAGATGTTCAAATCCGATTGCTCCAAACGTCGCAATTGGTAGGCACGATAGAAGTTACGGGTACGAGCATAATTCCTGACGGAAATGTGGGGCGACTCACGACCCGTTACACGTTGTGGAAAGGTGCTCGATGGGTGGAAGTTGAGATTCAAGCAGAAAACCTGAATGCCGATCAGTGTGGCTGTGTATGGAGAACCGCTTGGCTAAACGAAGGTGCGTCGATAAATGCTTGGCATCAAGGCACGAAGGGGAAACTGCAATCACCGCTTCAAGCGAGTGTTGAGCTCATTGAAATCGACGACGCAGAACACCGAATTTACCTTGCGCCTCGCGGCTTGAGCGCGCACCGTCGACACGAATCACGCTTTCTGATTTCATCCATTCCGACTGGTGAAAACGGGATTGCTAGCGAACGCTTTGCGATTGGATTGGATTGGCCGCGTCCCTATGAAACGGCGCTAGATCAATGCGATACACCCTGGATGATTGAGGAATCAGGCGTGGTAAGCGACAAGCCGGACGCCGGTGCCTGGTTGGCTCAATGCAATTTGCCTAGCGTTTATTTTTCCTTTACCAATCCCAATCCAGTTCTTGCGACTGAGCATCTTTCGGCGGAGCAAGTGGAAGCGTTTACGGGGCAAGAAGGGGACGCTTGTGTATGGTTGCAGGAAACGCAAGGAAAATCTGGTTCGGCAAGAATTAGCTTTTTCCGGGATGTGGCCGCTGCTTGGCGAGTTGACAGTCAATGCCGCGAGTTCGATACTCTAAAGGTTTCCGATGGGCAGATTATCGTGAATGTCAGTGCGCACGAGCAATCGCGAATCCTCTTGAAATGGAAAACCAAGGAATCTGCCATGGAATCGAACGCCACATGAATGCAAAGTCGGACTCGAACGATTTGACAAACCAAAGCATCGCTGGTTTTTCGATTTTGCATCGTCTTGGCGTCGGCGGTATGTCCGAGGTCTATCTCGCCTTCCAAGAGTCATTGCATCGCCACGTAGCGTTGAAAGTCATGCGTGCGGACTTTGTTGGCTCAAGCGATCATGAGCAGCGATTTTTGCAAGAGGCTCGCGCCGTGGCTTCGCTGATGCATCCGAACATTGTCCAAGTATACGATGTTGGCAAGTTTGAATCGATTCATTACATCGCCCAGGAGTATGTGCCTGGCAGCAATTTGCACGCATACATTCAGCGCCGAGGTGCACTGCCATTGGCGGAATCGGTATCGATCTTGTGGCAAGCGACTGCGGCACTACAAAAAGCCGCTTCGATCGGCCTAGTGCACCGCGATATCAAACCCGACAATTTGTTATTGACACCCGATGGCGAGGTCAAAATTGCAGATTTCGGCTTGGCCCGAGCCCGTGGGCAGTCTCAGAACTTGACTGCAGTGGGTGTAACGCTTGGTACTCCGTTGTACATGAGCCCTGAGCAGATCCAAGGACTGGGCGTCGATTCGCGCAGCGATCTGTATTCGCTGGGAGCGACAGCATATCACATGCTGTCAGGCCGACCACCTTTTTCGGGCGAGACCGCGTTGGCGCTCGCCATGCAGCACTTGCAAGCCGAACCGCCGTCGTTAAGCCAACTCCGACCGGATTTGCCGCCAGCAATTGTGAGCATCGTTCATAAGCTACTCTCCAAAAGTCCAGACGAACGCTATGCAACTGCGTCCGAGTTGAGCCGAGCGTTGCGAGAAGTCGTGGATACTAGCTTGGACGGTCATTTGGACCAGATGATCCCATTTGCAGGCTTGATTATTGATCATCAGCATGTAAGCAATCTGGCAGCCACCCAAGAGTTGCAAAAGCTATCACGCAACGGAACAATGACAGCGGCCACAGCTAAGGCAACCGTCGTCCATGCTCGATCGATGCTTTGGAAGATTGCAACCGTTGTTGGTTCGATCGGGATTGGATTATTTGCAACCATGTTTGCAACTCAACGAGATTTGCTTGCCGTGAAGTCGTCGACAGCCGGCGTGGTTCGCCAATCGACCATTCAAAGGCAATATGCGTTGGCCCTCATTGAAAACGATCTCAAGCACTGGCGAGCGATAGGCGAAAACTTTAAAGCAACGGACGAAATCAGTCACAACTACGACTTAAAAGCGGAGCTGCAAATAGCGAGATTGGCGATCGAAGGAGAAAATTACAAGATGGCGTCGGATTCACTCACCCGGGTGATTGAATCCCCGTTCGCCGACGATGTGCTTCGTACGATTGCCAATATCGAGATGGGATATTTGACAAACAAGGTCGTGAATGCGTCGGTTGCAAAAGAGTTTTACGATCGAGCCATTCGGGATATGAAGCTGCTGGAAAATGTCCCCGAAAAAGAAAAACTCATCAAAGATTCACTTCCCAATCGAGTGAAAGACGCATGGAATCGCATCGACGACGACCGTCAAGCAGATCAACCCGTAGATCCGTGAAGCACTCAAGTGCGAGCGGAAGGTTGATAGTTACTGGATGAAACGGAGGGTAGGATGGGACCATTTGTCCCGTCCAAACCAAGTTGTCCCGTCCAAACCAAGCTGTCCCGTCCAAACCAAGTTGTCCCGTCCAAACCAAGTTGTCCCGTCCAAACCAAGTTGTCCCGTCCAAGCAAAAGGGTGGGATGTTCGTCCAAATCACGTTATGCCCAATCACGTTTTGGTAGTTTCAAATTAGCCGATGGCCTTAATCTTGGGTTCAGGTTGGCATAGTATGATAGCCTGTCCCAAATGAACTTCCCACACGGCAATCTATTGCAAGAGTATACAAATGGAGCAACACAGCAAGGTTCAGATCGCGATGTCGATCCTGCTCATGACCTATTTTTTCAATTGCGGATGGGCTGTCGATCCGCCCAGTGATCTTAAACCGATTGGTGGCCGTTGGTTTGTCAAAGAGGGGGAATCGCCTGTTTACTACTATCGCGACGGAAATCAGTACGTTGACTTGTTCTCGTACCATGCCCAGGACTCAAACAAAGACGGAATCGAAAACGTTCGGCTGAGTCACGACAAACAATTCTTGATCATGGAGAGTCAAGGCTACCCGAACCATCCAACGGCCGTTTATCCCAATAGTGGGAATCCGAATTCCATTCGCGTTCAAAACTTTACGTTTCGATTGCCGCTTGAACCAAAACTAGCTGACCAAATAACGCGACTACCGATGGGACCCATCGGAACGGCTCTTAATGGCGTCGTTTTTTTCAATCCATTTGAGATGGAGGGGATGAATGCAGTTGCGGGCTACTCTGAAGTTTGGCTGGATTCGTGTTGCGGGCATCCTCAGCAAACAGGTGTTTATCATTATCACAAGTATCCTGCCTGTGTGCGCTCTCCGTTCCAAGACGATGGCAAGCAACATTCGCCAGTCATTGGATTTGCCTTTGACGGTTTCCCGCTCTACGGCCCATACGAATCCGACGGTGTGATGGCCAAGGATCTTAGCGGAAAACAAGCTCTCGATGTTTGCAACGGACACTGCGATGACTCGCGAGGATTTCACTATCACGTAACTCCCGGTCGCTTCCCGTATATCCTGGGTGGATACGCGGGTGTCGTCGAACCTAGCAACAATCGAGGACCCAGGCGAGGCGGAGTCGGCGCACTTGTTGACAACACACAAGAGGGCGAAAACCGAATGGACAAAGTGATCGTTTCTGTGCGACCAGGTACAGCATCACGAGGCAAGACACATACGGTCCAATTCGACCTGGATCCTGCCAAAGCACTACGAAGGCCATTGCCCAGTTCCAAACCAAACTGGGCACAGATCGGTCCATTTGAGGCCAAGACGATAACCCGAGATGGCAATACCGTTTCGATCGAAATAGAGGTACCAAGCAACGCTCCAGTGGGCGTGTTGTTGGATACCCATATCGAGTTTGAATCGATCGGCGGCCGCGGTGGCCCGATCGTGTTTAAGAAGAACGACGTGTTTCGGGTGGTTGAGTAAGCCTGCGAACGAACGTTGAGAGAAGAATTCAGTTTTAGTTTAGAACCCTTTGGAGATTTTCAAATGAAACGATGGACTTGGACACTTGGATTGCTGATCGTCTCAAGCGCGACGACCGCTTTTGCACAACCACCGGACGGGCCGGGTGGTAGAGGTCCTGGCGGCGGACAAGGCGGTGGGGGAGGAGGTCCTGGTGTTGGGTTTGGTGGCCCCGGTGGCCCCGGTGGACAAGGTGGCCCTGGTGGACAAGGTGGAGGACGCCCATCCCCCATTATTGAAGCTCTTGATGCAGATCATGACGGCATGATCTCCGTAGAAGAACTCCAAAATGCAACCGCAGCGCTGATGACGCTCGACAAAAACAAAGATGGTAAACTTTCCGAGGACGAGTACCGACCCGCAGGACGCGGTCAAGGTGGTGGCGGTGGTCAAGGTGGTGGCGGACTTGGCGGACCTGGGCCTGGCGGACCTGGACCTGGCGGACCTGGACCTGGCGGACCTGGACCTGGTGGCGGACGCGAAGGTGGTTTTGGTGGGCCTGGTGGGCGTGAAGGAGGTCCTGGTCGAGGACCTGGGTTCGGTGGTCCAGGCGGACGTGAAGGTGGTCCAGGCGGACGTGAAGGTGGTCCAGGCGGACGTGAAGGTGGTCCAGGCGGACGTGAAGGCGGTCCAGGCGGCCCAACTGCTTTTTCCCCAAATCCTGATCGCATGTTCGAGCATGCAATGAGATTCGATTCGGACAAAGACGACAAGCTCAGCAAGGATGAACTCGTACTGTTCATCGCAGACTTTGTCAAAATGCATGGGGACAACGCCGGCGGTCCCCCACGCGGTGAAGGCGGACCACGCGGTGAAGGCGGACCACGCGGCGGTGGACGGCCTGCCGAAAGCCCGGAACGACCACGTCGTCCCATGTAGCTTGTTTTCACAATCAGTAGTGACGATTTCGATGACGAACTCTTCGGTTGGGTCTCCACGGACGCTGCGCAAATCAGCTCGCTAAGCTTCGAAGTTTTTGGAAGTCTTAACCCGGCTGTCGGTCCTTACCCGACTGTCAACAACCTGATTTTCGGCCAAGCTAATGTTGCTGCCATTCCTGAACCCACTCGCCTCGCCTTGTTCGGCATCGGTGCATGTGTCGCTGGTGTCGGTGCGGCTCGTCGCCAACGACGTGATAAGAAACAAGATGCTACGGTCTAATCTGACACAAACAGCTGGCAACCATAGCGGGCGACTATCATTGTCGTCCGTTTTTCGTAGGTGTAGCAACGGCAGAGGTATACGCAGGCAAGTTATTGAGTTCCGTTCCTCACCAAAATGAAAACGCTGCGACTTCAGGTATCGCATTTCAAAAAAAACGGAACTTAGATGGTCATCTCTGGGAAGAACGAACAGAAATGACATCGAAGCACTCTCTGCACGGCATGAAAACAGCCAACCCATGAGCCGCGCATAAGTCGTTCCCGCGCAGGCGGGAATCCAGTGGAGTGCGCGTGATGACTGGGTTCCCGCCTATGCGGGAATGACGGACAAGTGGGAAGCTTACTCATAGTTACCTGACGGGCCACCCAACCCTCTTGCCTGCATCCGGAACCCCAAAGGGGCGAATTGAGATAGCCCTGGGCTATCGCATTGCGCAAGCGTTGCGGCTGGGAACCAAGAGCGGAAAGTTGAGTAGCCACCGCGTAGTACAGGACATATGGGTAAAGGACGTAAGACATTTGGGGACACAACGTGGTTTCCCTAAAGGTCTCCCTCTAAAGGTCTCCCTCTAAAGGTCTTCCTCAAGTTCGCTTGGCTCGCGTTTGCCTGACCCAAGAGTGTCGAGGCGACGTGTGGGCTTGTCCGAATCTTGCTAACTGAGCAGCAGGCTCGTCGCCAAGGGTGCCCGCCGGGAGACGGATCTTAATTCTTGTTAACTTGCACATCGCGCTAGATTCACTAGTTTCCACGTCGTGCTATGTGCGCGGGACTGGTGGACAAGTCTCGCAAATGTTAGATGGAATTAATTCCCGGTTTTTTTGAAATTTTTTTCAAGGGGAGTTTTTTGAGTGCCTATTTGCGAAGAACTTCGCTTTCCCTTAGTAATTGCGGCCGATTGTTAACCCTAGATTCATCAAAGTGGCGTTGACAGGAAGGGGGTTTTGCTGGCCACCTGGATCTCAATCGATTGACATCAGTGCTTCCTATGGTTTGAATACAATGCACACACGCTACACCTGCTCAGGAAGACTGCAAAATTTTCTTCCGGGTCCCTCTTCGCGGTCGGGCCAAAACGAGTCAACCTTTTATCGAAACAGGGTTGAGTGATCGCTCAACTCAGTAACCCATCGTTTTTTTTTACTCTGTGTTGAAAGGTTCGTTATGTCAAAGCGTTTTTCTAATCGAATGAGAGGTTTCACTCTCGTTGAATTGCTGGTGGTCATTGCGATCATCGGTATCTTAGTTGGGCTGCTGCTCCCAGCTGTTCAGGCCGCTCGGGAAGCTGCCCGTCGGATGCAGTGCTCAAACAATTTGAAGCAACTTGGCCTTGCCAATCTCAACCACGAGGCCGCTTACAAAAAGTTTCCTGCATCAAATTATAATCTTACCGGTGTTTCGCCCGCCATTGACGACACTAATTTTTGTTACGTTGGTCACTTGGTTCAACTTCTCCCCTATTTGGAGCAGACATCGGTTTTTCAACCTTTTGCAGCCAACTGTGACCTGAAGGATACGACCTACCAGACGTTGCCAGCGGCAACTGTTTTAAATCGAAGAGCATGGTGGTGCGATACAACGGGCTCGGTGTCTGTTCGTGGTGGGACTGTCGCGTACCCTGATATTATGGCTGTTTCCCCGACGAAAGTTCCAGCCTTCGTCTGCCCTTCCGACTCTGCGGAGTCGGTTATGGTTCCAAACGGAGCTGATTTTAGCATTATTTTCTCTGTGGTGGAATGGCCGGCAGGACTATACCGCATATCGATGAACGATCAACTGGGTCGCTGCGTCTACCGTGATACCAATATTACAAATTACTTGGGGTCCGCTGGACGGTTTGGAAATACACAAGCAAACATCGGTCAGGCCACGCGAACAGACATCGACGCTTACGCAGGAGTGTTTCGCTTCAATAAGATGTCGAAGATTGCGGAAATCACGGATGGAACCACCAACACAATTGCATTTGGCGAAGTTACAGGGGCATGGACCGATGGTTTCAAGGCCGTGGGGCGAACGCATTCTTTTACTTGGACTGCGGGAGCTATGCCAATGCACCGTATGACGTTCAGTTTGGGAGGCGTTGCGTACAACAATGCTGAAAAATCCTGGTTACGCTTTTCTAGCATGCACACCGGACTCGCTAATTTTGCGATGGCGGATGGTTCCGTCAAGGCATTTCCAACCACCACAGACAACCGTGTTTATCTGAACTTGGGTGGAAGAGCGGATGGAACTGTAATCGATGGTAGTGTGGTTGAATAATCAAAGAAAGTAAGCTGAATGAAAACGATAGTGTATTTGGTGGTTCTTGGGATAGTTGTAGGCTGTTCAGAACCGCCTCCTCCGATTAAAACCCAGAGTGCTCCAGTTAAAAAGACTGGCAAGGACTCTGGCGCTATGCAAGTTGAGAAAGGGTTTTAGTTCCTGATTTGCATGAGCAGATAATTTGAAAGATACCCAACCTCCGGTTGGGTATCTTCGTTTTGAGACCGCATAGTGACAACTCGTTTTTGGTCACAGCGACAGCCGGCGACAACTACAGCTTGCTCAAACCAAGGAGTAGCCTGCCGCGATAAGTCGGTGGAAGATTTCGAAACTCAGATGCCTACGTCGATCAAACGCAGCTATCCATTGTACGGTATGGCGACCTGCTAGCCACGAAAAGGCACAAAGTCCACAAAAAGTTTGAAAGTTCGATTCAACAGATCATCCAGTGTGTGGTTGTCTGGAGTGAGGTCTACCGCTTTCATAAGTCACGTGAAACAACTTTCGCCTTTGGTTTTCCAGCTAGCGATTTCATTCGGGAAATGGAAAGCAATTATTCGATTGGCACACGTTTCGCTGTATTGGTTCAATCCCTTGTGCTTCACAAGGAGTGTATTAATGACCACCGACGCGAATTTTTGAGGTGTACGAATGATTCATGAAGTTGCAGGCGATATCCTTCTCTCGAACGCACAAGCGATTGCCCATGGTGTCGCTCCCAACGATCACTTTGACTCAGGATTGGCGTTGGGGCTGCGCGAAAAGTGGCCGTCGATGGCCAAGGATTTTCGACATTATGCACATCAGTCCCATCCCAAATCAGGCGAAATCTGGATGTGGGGTGGAACGGGTGGCGCGAGAATCTTCAATCTATTGACTCAGGAAGGGGAACATACTCACGGATCGAAACCAGGAAAAGCGAATTTAGCAAACGTCAATCATTGCCTTCGACGCCTTCGGCATGAAATTGAAAAAGAGGGGATCAAGAGCTTGGCCATGCCTGCTCTCGCGACCGGCGTCGGCGGGTTGTCGTGGTCCGACGTTAAACCATTGATCGTGCAGCATTTGGGTGACTTGCAGATTCCGATCTACCTGTACGTAACTTATCATGCTGGTATGCAAGCTAAGGAAGTAGCGTAGTTCGGCTGTCCAAGTCCGGGCAGTGACGCTCGCTTAGCCCAACGGGCTTAAACAACTTAGCCCAGGGCAGAGCGCTGCGTTGCCCTGGGTAATCATGAAAAAGGCCCGAATTGCCCTGAAGGGGCCAAACGGTCCAATCCAGGGCAACGCACAGCCGACAAAAGGTGCAGGCACGCTCCGCCGTGTCGTTCGCAAACAGCGTTTACTAAGATTCTAGGTGGACGGCACATGGAATGTGCCTACTACTTTGTGGACGGCACATGGAATGTGCCTACGACTTTGACTTTGGTCGGCTGTGTCGTATGTGCCAAATCGGCCCATTCTCAAACTTGAGGCGGCGCATTTGACTCGCTGCCAACTCAAAACCAACTCAAAACCAACTCGCAGCCAATGCCGCGACACAGGTTGTAATGGGCACCACGCTCAGCCAACTTAATGCATTTGTGAGCACGCCGAGTTTTGCATCGCCGACAACCCGTCGGTCGTTGGCCAGCAGTTGAAGGGTGATGACACATTCCGTTGTTGGTGGTTCAATTTCCATCGCGACAAAAAAACTCATTACCCCGATCGGTTATAATATCGGCTTACCACGGTAAACACGTACGCGAAGGTTGGGAGCGCCGCATGCAAAACACAAACATAGCAAGTATTGTAATTACGACAAAGAACAGGGTAGATGACTTGGTTGTGGCAGTCCAATCAGCGATCGAACAAACTGTCGATTGCGAGATAATCGTCATAGATGACGGTTCGACAGATCAAACGGCAACGGAAATCCGCTCCAGATTTAATTCTGTTCGATTAATCCGTCATGAGCAATCACTTGGATACATCGTGCGTCGTAATGAGGGAGCGCAGCTAGCTTCGTGCGAATTTGTATTTTCGATTGATGATGACGCTGCTTTTGTTAGCAAAAACACCGTGAAACAGACACTTGCAGAGTTTGACGATCCACATGTTGGAGCTATCGCAATTCCGTTTATCGATATTCGCAAAGGTCCGAAGGTTTGTCAAAGTGCCCCTGCTGCTGATGGTGTTTTCGTTACAGCTTCGTTCATTGGTACTGCCCATGCACTACGGCGTGAGATGTTCTTGCGGCTTGGAGGCTATCGAAGCTTTTTAAAACACCAGGGAGAAGAAGGCGATTATTGCATACGTATGCTTTCGCATGGATTTTTAGTTAGGCTTGGTCGCGCAGATCCAATTCATCATTTCGAATCACCAAAACGAGATTATCGCAGAATGGACATATACGGTAGGAGGAATGACATTCTATTTTGTTGGTATAATGCACCACTTAGCGATTTTCCTATCAGTCTCGTAGGGACTGTCGTAAACGGGTTACGACATGGTGTCCGATGCGGTAGGTTTTTCGTGATGGTTCAAGGTCTTCTCACCGGGTTCGCCGCAATTACAAGAGTCTGGGGAGAACGTGCGCCTGTTAGTAAGAAATGCTATTCACTTTTCCGACGACTGAAAAAATGCAACTATGTTGAAATTGGCAGCATCGTCGGTCAATGTCCGAAGAGTTAATACGTGAAGTTTCCAGCTCGAACCACTTCTTTAGACCTGCGATATATGGGGCAAGGCGACACGATGATATCGCAAAGGCTTTGCATCAACTTCGATGCTTGGAAAATCTATTCGCGGACTGGTACGCGGCACCTGGGAGTATCCAACGCTTCGCTGACCAAAGCGTGGGATCGATACCAATTCCACTTCAGGGCAACGTTAGGGCGTTTCGCAGTAACCAGGGGCGCATTTGACTCGCTGCCAATTCAAAACCAATTCACGGCCAATGCCGCGACACAGGTGGTAATGAGCACCACGCTCAGCCAACCAAATGCGTTTGCGAGCACGCCAAGTTTTGCATCGCCGACAACCCGTCTGTCGTTGGCAAGCACTTGAAGGGCGATGACATGTAATGGCAACAGCACCGCGTTGACGACTTGGCTCGCGTAAATGAGCGGAACCAACGGGAGCCCTGGCAATGAAATCACAATTACCGCCGCGATCGTGAGTCCGATAAAGGCTGCATAGAAAAATTGGAAATGACGCGAATCCAAATCCAACGAGGCTGGAGCCCCAATCCCTTCGGCGATGGAATAGGCTGTTGCCAATGGAACGATCGCCGCGGCCAAGAGGGAGGCTCCGAGTAAGCCGACACCGAAAAGGGCGTTCGCAAACGAACCAGCCAATGGCTTCAGAGCAATAGCCGCATCTTTGGCGTCTTCAATATGCAAATCCGCCTGATGAAGGGTTGCCGCACATGCAACCGCAATGGCAAGTCCGATAACACCCGTCAGCACCGAACCGATGAAAACATCGACATTTTCCCAACGCAGGTTTGCAACGTTGATCTTCTTGTCAACCGCATAGGATTGCAGAAAGGCCAATCCCCAAGGCGCGAGTGTTGTTCCCAAGGTGGCTGTAATCGCGATCCATCCACTCCGGTTCAAGGGCAAGCTTGGGATCAACGAGCCTTGAAGGACCAAACCCCAGTCGGGTCCTGCCAGTACGCCGTCGATCACGTACAAAGCCAACGTCGAGGAGATGACCAGCAGAATCAACTCAACGCGATGGAACGACCCAAGTACCACCAAGAGTGAGATCAGAATCCCGGCGAGTGGCGTACTGACCCACGAAGGAATACCGACCAGGGAAGCAGCGGCTGATATTCCTGCATATTCCGCGCAGATTGTTCCGAAGTTCGCAAATAGCAGCCCGATTACAGCAAAGTATCCCATGCTTGCTCCCCACCGTTCGCGGATGACGCCGACGAATCCTTTTCCGCTCGCAGCACCAATTCGTACTGCCAGCAAATGAAAGTAGATCAGTAAAATCGTGGACGCGGGAATGATCCAAAGCAATCGATATCCATGTTCTGCGCCTAGGACTGAGTAGGTGGTGATGCCGGCTGGATCATCATCCGAAAGTCCTGCCAGCATTCCCGGTCCAAGAACTGCCAAGAAGGCGGCAATGCTGCCTAGTCCGGCAGTACGCAACTCGACGAATCGTTGAGTGATGCCTCTTCGCTTGTGCTTAACCGCGAGGGGGTGCGCTAGCAAGCGCTCCCTCCGTCGTTTTGCCGCGTGCTGACTTATCTCCGCAATGCGAGCCGTCCGTCGAGCAGATCGCTTTCTCTCACTCGGCCTGTCGTTGCTCTGACTGTCGTTACTCTGACTGTCGTTACTCTGACTGTTGTTGCTCTGACTGTCGTTACTCTGACTGTTGTTTCTCTGGCTGTTCCATTCGCTCACGATATCTGCAGCCATTTCTGCTTGAAGATCTTAAGTAATTCGAACCAAAGAATACTGACCAGCCCTGCGGCGAGGCAGATACCCAAGTCATCCAGGTGAAGCGCGGAAAAATGAAATAGTTTTCGAAGAAAGGGTACGTACAATACCAGACCGAGAAAGCCCAGCGTCCCGCAAAGTACAAACCAAAGCGCGGGATTGGGTGTTCGCAAAGTAGACCAAATCGTGCGTGTCCAAGATCGATTTGCGAAGATCAATCCGAGATTTGCAATGACCAACGTCGTGAAACTCAAAGCAGTCGCATCCAACTCGTCTTTCCATCCAAAGAGCGCAACCAAGTACACGGTCATCACGATCGCAAGCACACTTAATCCTTGAAGTAGTCCCAGCCCAACCAGCCACGCACCAAACATTGCTTGGTTTTGCTTACGAGGAGGTCGATGCATCACATCGGCTGCCTCAGGTTCCGCTTCAAAGACAACCGAGCAGGCCGGGTCGATAACTAATTCGAGAAACAGGATATGTACTGGCAACAAGGCCAGCGGCCAACCGAACATCACAGGGATCAAGGACATACCGGCAATCGGCACATGAACCGCTACGATATAAGTCATCGCTTTTTGTAGATGATCGAAAATTCGACGCCCCATGCGGACGGACTGAACGATCGACGCAAAATCATCGTCGAGCAATACCAACGAAGCGGCTTCGCGGGCAACGTCGGTTCCACGAGAGCCCATGGCTATGCCGATATGGGCTGCCTTCAATGCAGGAGCATCGTTAACGCCATCGCCCGTCATCGCCACCACTTCACCGTTCGCCTTGAGTGCATTGACCAATCGGAGTTTCTGCTCTGGAATCATCCGTGCGAACACATTCACTCGTTGAATTCGGCTGTGCAATTCCGCGTCGTCCATCTTTTCTAGCTCGGGGCCTGTGATGCAATTATCGAACGATTGGATGCCTGCTTGCTGCGCAATGCATTGTGCCGTTGTCGGATGATCCCCGGTGATCATCACCACTCGTATACCCGCTCCATAACATTCCTGCATTGCCGAATAGACCGACGGACGGACGGGATCGGCCAACCCCACGAGCCCGAGGAAGTCGAAAGTGAAATCGTGTTGCTCGACCGGCAAGTCCACGTTTTGGAATGTTCCTCTCGCAACACCCAGCACGCGTAGTCCCTCCTGAGCCATCGCAGCGACTTGATCGTTGATCGCCTGAGATTGCACCGCGTTCAAATGGCAGAGATCTGCAATCGCTTCTGGAGCCCCTTTCGCAGCGACCATGTAATGATGGTCGTTCGGAGATTTCCAAACGTGTGACATCGCCATCAGTTCGGTAGACAATGGGTATCCGCGTTCCAAACTCCAGTCCGCGTGCAGATGCTCCGTTTGCGCAAGGCGAGAGTTGCCGAGATCGTGAAACGCTCGTTCCATTGGATCGAATGGATCGCGTTGGCTAGCCAATATGCCAAACTCCACTAGCTCATGCACTTCCTCGGGCAACGACTGAACTTGTCCTTGCTCAACGATGTGTTCCGTCCCAGACGCGAGCAGTTTATGAATCGACATGTGATTCACGGTCAGTGTGCCCGTTTTATCGACACATAGAACGGAGGCAGAACCCAGCGTTTCGATCACCGCCACTTGTCGAGCTAGCACATTCATTTTCGATAAGCGCCAAGCACCTAGTGCCAGAAAGATCGTTAGGACTACAGGAAATTCCTCCGGCAACATGGCCATTGCAAGCGTGATACCAGCCAAGAAGCCTTGAAGCCAATCGCCGCGAGAAATCCCATACGCGACAACAACGATGGTGCACAAGGAAAAGGCAAGAATTGAAATGCGTTGAACGAGCTCTCCCACTTCGCGTTGCAATGGAGTTCGCTCGGTTTTCACCGATTGCAAGGCC
>CAMBSL010000051.1 GCA_945870455.1 Pirellula staleyi DSM 6068
GGGTATCGCCACCTTGATTGTGCGTCCGACTACGGGAACGAAAGCAGCGTTGGGAATGGCATCGCGGAAGCGTTAGCTCAAGGGGTCTGCAATCGCGAGGACCTGTGGGTTACTAGTAAATTGTGGAACACCTTTCATCGACCCGAGCATGTCAAATCGGCGCTATTGCGTTCGCTCAGCGATCTTCGCGTGGACTATCTGGATCTCTATCTGATTCATTTTCCGATCTCGCTCAAGCACGTGCCCATCGAGACAAGGTATCCTGCCGGCTGGTTTTTTGACCCGAGTGCGTTGTCTCCAAAAATGGTCCCGGACGCGGTGCCCATTCGAGAAACTTGGCAAGCCATGGAAGAGCTTGTCGACGCAGGATTGGTCCGCTCGATTGGCGTGAGCAATTTTGGAGCTTCGCTCATTCGCGATCTGCTAACGCAGTGTCGGATTCGACCAAGTGTTTTGCAAGTGGAATCGCACCCCTATTTGGTCCAACCGAAACTATTGCGATACTGCCGCGAGGAATCCATTGCATACACCGCATTTTCGCCGCTTGGTGCACCCTCCTATATTCCGATTGGAATGGCAACGGAGAGCGAGTCCGTCTTGAATCAATCGCTGATTTTGAGTTTGGCAAAGAATTACGACAAGACTCCGGCGCAAATTGTTTTACGATGGGGAGTCCAACGCGGGACGGCAATCGTCCCAAAGACGAGCAAGCTCAATCGGTTAGGTGAAAACCTAGACTTAGCAAGTTTTGAACTAACGACTCAGGACATGGAGAGCATCAACAGTTTGGACAAGAATCAGCGATTCAATGATCCTGGAGCCTTCTGCGAAAAAGCCTTTGGATGTTTCTTTCCAATCTACGAATAGTGCTTGGGCGATCGACAGGGTAAAAACTATTACGTAACACAGGCTGCCAGCGCTGCCAGCCTATAATCGTCTGAAAGGCACAGGCTAGGAGCGGCTAGCAGCCTCATCTTTACTCACATTCCAGAACACGCTAGACCCGAAATCCCGATGGATTTGCGTGATCTCCGTGCGTTTTCTCCCCCTCGCCCCGCTTCGGAGACTGCTGTTTTAGTGATTTGTCTAGTGAGTACAACAACCGTAGACTATAGAGGTGTGTTATGTGGGATTTCAGGGAGTTGGTGTTATGCTTACGGAACATCGAGAGCATTTATACGCGATTTCGCAATCTGACCAAGCAATCTTGGATCGATTGCTTCCGGTCAAATCGCCTTTGCTGGCTGCTTTAGAAGAAATCGACTGGCTCGACGAGTATTTGATTAACCATCCCGCGAACCGAGATGCCAACATTATCGCGATGCGTGATCTAGCAGCCAAAATCCTAGGTGAACAGCAAGATCCCACGAAGAACGACCGGATGCTTAGTATCGTTGATCCGGATGCTAGACGTGGCTTACACAACCAGTACTACGAGGGTTACTCGATGAGCATCTTGGTTGATGCAGACAGTAGTCTTTGTACAAGTATCGATGTTCTTCCTGCCAATGCGGACGAAGTCCGAAACGAGCTGATCAAGCGTGAAGAAGCGGTTCATAAGAATGACATCAAGACATTGTCCATTGATGGGATTGGCTTTCACGGCCCAACGCTTCGGGAACTGGAAAAACCGCAAGGGCTCAATATCGACGTGATTACTCCTCCGCGAGACTTTACCGCGACTCCCGGATTCGATTCCAATAAGTTCGAATCGATCAATGACGGGGAACGGCTTCATTGCCCCGAAGGGCATCTTTCGCAGACAACGGGATCCCCCAAGGGCAAACTAAACATTCTGCTATACGCATTTCCTACCTCACACTGTCGCAACTGCCCACGTCGATCGCAATGCCACCCAACGTTGACTGACTCAAGTCGGAAGGGACGCAAGGTAAGGATCAACGAATTCATGCCTGAATTTGTAAAGGCTCGCGAGAAATCGCAGACGGAGCATTATGCGTTAATACGTCGCGAACATCCGATGGTTGAACGCAAGTTCAATGAGATCGCCAACCATTACGGAGGTAGACGGTCTCGGTATTGGGGGTTGGATAAATACAAGATCCAAGGGCTAATGATTGGCTTCGTGATGAACCTGAAAACCTTATTGACGAAATTCCGGGCTCAAATGCAATTGAGCACGGTTTAGGAGTCCAAACGGCCATTCAATGGCGTCAGGTCAAAATAACGAGAGTACATCCATTGACAAGGCAACCAAGCATCATCCTTGCTATTGTCGTTAAGCAATCGAGCGCACAAAAGTAAAATAGAAACTCCACAACTCCTCTACAAAATGCTATTAACCCAGCAGTCTCGTTTTCGGGGAGAGGGGGTCGGGGGTAGAGCCCTGACTTGGTAGCCTCAGGTTCAGTGGTTTGTTTACGCTTCTGAAACGAGGCTAGACATTGAATTCACGATCAAAAACCAAATCAAAACACAGTGTAAACCTCTCACCCCTGGCCCCCAACCCCTCTCCCCAAGACCAGCCGAGACCAGGGCGAGGGGAACAAGATCAAAAGATGTGGGTAAAGATGAGCTCATGGGGCCATCCATCAAAGCGTTCGACTTGATTGCCGTGTGACTTGCGCAAGTCAAGGTCCGCTGCGAACCGAGGCAATACAGGATCCACTTGTGGACCACAAACTCCGGTCGAGCAGCAAATCGGCTTGTCGTAGACCTGAACGTTCTTCATGACTTATTCCTCAAAAATAGGGTCAAGCCATAGTAGATGAAAACCTGTAATTGCCAATCACCTGACCACTACTTGCGGGGTTGCAAAGGACTGTTTCCGCCTGAGTTGGGTTGTTGGGCTTTTCTGGCGTCCGGTTTTGCGGGACCTTGTGGCGGCTGCTTCACGGATGGTTGCGGCGCCGAGTTGGAAAGCAATTCCTCAAGTGCATTCTCCATTTCCCGACTAAAATGCGAAGTTCGCTTGGCAACTTTGCCTTCACCATCGATCAGGATTGTGACAGGTACGCTCAATACACCCAGTCGAATGGCAAGCGAGCTATCAAAGCCTCCTTGCTCGTGCAAATGAGGCCATGGATATGCCTTGCTCGTACTTAAGAACTCTTTGGCTGCGTTCGCTTCCGTGTCCAAGTTCACGCCGATGATCTGCAGGTTTTGTCGAGCATACTTGGCTTGGATTTTTCGGAGTTCAGCCATATCTGCCTTGCATGGCTCGCACCACGAGGCCCAGTAGTGAACGAGGATTGGGTTTCGAACCATGGTCTTGCTGTCGAGACTTTTGCCGTCAAGCGTCTTTCCCACCAGGCCTATCTGACGACCTTCGAGCGTGAGCCGCGCCATTGCACCTGACGCTTTGTCGCCTTGGATCGTCTTTGGAAAATTGGTTGCTACTTTCTTGTACCAAATCTCGCTGTCTCGCTCATTTCCGGCAAGTTCAAGATTGAGGCCAATCGTGAGCATTGCATCCGCCGTATCGATACTCTCAGGATACGATAGGGCGAATTCCTCGAGGTTTTCGATGTATTCGGCGGACAATTTTGCAAAGTCTGCCTTCTCTCCGCTGCTCTTGATGGAGTAGTCCGCGCTGATCAAACGGTACTCAACGTATCCGATCAGATCCTTGCCCTTGGGAATGTTGGCAAGCTGGGCAGCAAGTTGCCTCATCTTGGCGACCCCCTGCGGATACTCGCCGGTTTGAGCTGCTGAACTAGTCGAGTCGGCGAACTGTTTAACCCACAACTCCAACTCATCTGAGCCTTTGTTCGCTGAGATTAACTTCATTAGTGCGTTCGCTTTGTCTTCTTGCAATTGACTGCGATTGCCACCGGAATCCTTCAGTGAGTTTTCGATACGTTCCAGTTCCGTTAATAGACCTTGTACTTCTTGAGTTAGACCGGGGTCCATAGAACCGCTCGGCCCAATGCGATTGCTTGCGGCTGCTGGGAAAAACAAACCGCTGTCCGCGAGTACCGAACCTGCCGTGATCGCCCGTGGTAGATCCGCAAGCCGCCATGCGTCGCCGATCAGAACCAGCGTCCCGACCATCAATTGCTGACTTGTTGCTTCGTTTTCAACAATCGCAATGGCATTCTCGTAAGCTACGATGTCTTGCAATGCGCCTTCCGTCCCAGCTGGGACAACGCCCGGCTTGTCCGCAGCGAAGTGAGCCCACTTCGTGTTTGCGTCGATGATCTTTTGGCTTCGGGCGAATTCAACAAAGCCTTTTCGTGCATTTGCCAATCGGGTTGTAAGCTGATCCCCTTTGTCCTCACCAAGACCAAGTTTCGAAAGTTCCGAGTCCGATACGAGCAACTTCTTAAACCGTTCGTCATCGCGAGACTTGATCGACTCCACCACTTCCATCGTCACCTCTTCGGCAGAGATCACTTTCCACATGTCGACTTTGCCGTCTTCGTTTTTGTCTATCCCCCAGCGAGTTCCTGCGGTACCAAGCCAGCGATACTGATCCGCCACTCCGTTGAAATCACTGTCGATGTCCCGATAGACTTCGATACCATCTTTGTAGTAACACCATTGATCGACTTGACGATCCCCGTTGCTGTCGGCGAAACGACGAAGCGGCTGGCCCGTTGCGCTATAGATGACAAGCCCCTCGAAGCCATTGCGGGTTTCGTACTTACCGGTGCAGCTATCGATTTCTTTATCCGCGACTTTGTCATATGCGACAGCGGCTTGTAGCGGCGCGTAGCTTAGAGCTTTGACCACTTGTGCATCGCGTTCGGCTGCAAAACTGGATGTCAACAACATTGAACTCGCGAAGGAAGCGGCGGAAGCCCATCGAACGCTCGAACCGATCATTCTAGCCAAACGCGCTTTGCTTATCTGAATCATTCAATCTGCTCCTGGTCCCGTCGTCGACTTACTGAACAACACTTCAAAGAGAGTATCGTCCAAACAATCGTTACACTTTGTGTAAGTCTATCAAAACCGTCTCGCAATTTGCTAGATTGTTCAATTGCCTAAATCGCGTGGTTTGACCAACCCACGCCAATTCCACGAACTCGCTTGAAACCAATCATCCGGCCAGTTTCGAGTGGTCGATTCCAGTATCGCGATCGCCCCCGTTGGCATGTCGACAGGGGACTGTGCGAGATAGCTTGCTAAATCCGACATGCCAGGATTGTGGCCCAAAACCAACAGCGCGCTTCGCTCGGCGTGTTTGCTTGCAATCGAAAGAATGGAGGCCGCTGGGGCGAGATAAAGCTCATCCAAAAAATGAATCTCGGGCGATCCGCTCGACCAAGTTTCAATCAACAATTCAAGCGTTTGCCGTGTTCGAAGGGCGGTACTACAAAGTACGACATCTGGAATCGATTGGTGTGATTGAATCCACCGAGCCATCAAGGGGGCTGACGCTCGACCGCGTGCGTTCAGGGGACGATCATTATCAGAAAGCGACGAATCGGCCCAGTCGCTTTTTGCGTGACGCATCAGGAACAGCTTTTTTGTTGAGGTGCCAATCATGGGTGAGCCTACAATGTTTCAGCGCGTTTTTCGGTGGACCGCGGGCCTAAGTTGCCGTAGCGATGATAATCAAACGAAATACTCTGTTCGACAACATACCAGAGCAACTCGATTCGGCCAAATGTTGAAACCGGACGATCGGCGATAAACACTTGATGATGGTTGGCCACTCGACGAATGGATTCAGGTACTCTCTCTGCAGCCGCGTAGCGCAACCGCATGACTTGGCCATTCTGGATCGCAATCGCTAACTCTCCGTCGCTTTCCTCTAAGAACTCGATGCGACCTGCCCATTCCGAAGTAAGTTGTTCTAACACCTCGACCGTCGAACCGTGAGTACCGTCGGGATAGCTCAAAGTTGCGCGACAGTTGGTTGCAATCGCCGCCAAACATCGAGCGGCAATATCCCATGGTTTGTCGTCGGCATGCACTCGAATGCGCATGGGCGATGCTGGCAAATAGCATCGTTGGTTGTCTTGCCCGACTAAATGGAAATGATCGTGTTTCCGTAATATCTCGTCTAAGGCGAATCGATCGAACGAGAGAATCGCAGATCGTAACAGCGTCAACTGTTCTGGCGTAGAGCTTGGCAGATCTAGCAGCAACCGGCTGGATAGACCCAGCCTGTCCCAAAAGCTTCGAAGCGGAGTGCACTCTGGTCGTTGCCCCGATGCAGGTTGTGCGATCCCGATCGATAGCTCGCCAAAGGACATCAATGTCGCCACATAATTGGGGCCACCTGCCTTGGCACCAGGTCCAAATGCGCTCTTGCCCATGCCACCGAATGGTTGTCGCAACACGATCGCACCGGTGGTCGGTCGATTGATGTACAAATTGCCAGCTTTTATGGAGTCTCGCCAAACTTTTTGTTCGCGATCGTCGAGTGATTCTAGGCCGCTGGTGAGCCCAAAGCCGGTCGCATTGACCTTTTGGATTGCTTCGCCCAAGCGGCGGAAACTCATTACGCCCAGCACAGGTCCGAAGAGTTCCGTCATGTGAGTAAAATTGCCCGCGGTCGTATTCCACTTCACCCCGGGCGTCCACAAACATGGGTTATCACCTAATTGCGTCGGCAACACCGCCCAACTTTCACCGTGTTCCAATTCCTTTAGGCCGCGCAGCAGATCGCCTGAGGGTGGACGAATGAGTGGTCCCATCTTGGTCGATACATCCCAGGCCGAACCGACCTTGAGACTTGTGATTGCATCGACAAACTGTTCGCGGAACTCATCGCTTTGGAAAATCTCTTCTTCAAGAAGCAACAACGAGGTGGCACTACACTTTTGCCCAGCATGCGAAAACGCACTGTGCAGCACGTTCTTAACGGCCAAGTCGCGATCGCTCAGGCCGCTCACGATCGTTGCATTCTTACCCCCCGTTTCCGCCAAAAGATGGAGCGATGGGGTTGCCTCCAGAATCTTCAGAGCCGTCTCGGTGCCGCCCGTCAGAATCACTCGCGCGATCTCAGGCCGACGAAGCATGTGTTCACCTGCCAACGCGCCGCTGCAAGGCACGAACTGCAACGCTTCGCGCGGCACACCCGCCCGCCAAAAGCACTGGCACAGGACATAGGCAGGCAAGACCGTATCGGACGCTGGCTTCAAAATCGCGGTGTTGCCAGCAGCCAAAGCAGCCGCGATCCCGCCACAAGGGATCGCAATTGGGAAATTCCAAGGACTGATTACAACAACGACTCCCGACGGTTTCGCTCCGAGGGAAGTATCCTTTTGAAGTTCTAAAGCACACCGAGCGTAGAACTCCACAAAATCGATGGCTTCGCTGACTTCCGGGTCGCTTTCAAGAATCGTCTTCCCCGCATCGGCGATCGCGGCGCCAATCAACTCGCCACGGGCGACTCGCAGTTCTTGTGCTACGTTGCGTAGGATTCGGTAACGTTCGCCGGGCTCCATCGAGCGCCATCCGGATGGGTCGGCCTGAGCACAATCGACTGCAGTGTGTATCTGTTGTGGGCTGGCTTGGTTGTATCTGGCGGCAATGGTTCCAGGCCGAGACGGATCGATCGAATCGTATACCACTCCATCGCCTTGGTGTTCTTGGTTGCCGATCGATAGTGGAATGAGGTTGGCACGAGCATCGCATTGGGGTTGCCAGCGCTGGACAATCGACTGGGCCCATTCTGCGTTGGCAACCAAGGAGAAATCGGTGTCCGGTTCGTTGATCAGCGTTTGCCAACTGTTGGGCTTGGCAGGCATTTCCGGAGCGACACGTCGATCTTGTTGACGACGCGGTTGTACTGAGACGGTATCGATTCGTTCAACCGCTTCAAGGAATCCGTTTTCAAGTCGCTGCCAAGTCGACCCACCAGCAGCGATCTTAAAAGCGTGCCTTAGGAAATTGTCTGGACCTGTGTTTTCATCCAAGCGCCGAACAAGATAGCCAATCGCGTTGATGAACTCTTCGCGTTGACACGCAGGAGCATACAGCAAAACGCTGCGAGTCAGCTCGAACATCGCGCGGCGCTGATGGTTGGCCATCCCTTCAAGCATCTCGAATTGAACCATCCCAAGAGCGTCCTGAGAGGATGCAAGCACCAACGCATACGCGAGGTCAAACAAGTTGTGGGACGCGATCCCAAGATGGACTGCAGGGATGTGTTCGGGACGCAACCCATAAAGCACCATTCGCTTGTAGTTCGCATCGGTTTCGATCTTGGAACGATAAGGTGCTTGAGGCCATCCTCGCACGGATGCCTCGACCCGCTCAAGTTCCATGTTGGCTCCCTTGACGATCCGAATCGTGATAGGAGAGCCCCCTTTTTGAAAGCGATCGACGGCCCATTGCGTGACGGATTCTTGCACAAGGCTCGAGTCGGGGACGTAAGCTTGCAATGCGATTCCGCCGCGTACATTTTCCATTCCCTTGCGAGACAACGTATGCATGAAGATATCTGCGGTCAGGTGTAGGTCTCGGTACTCTTCCATGTCCAGGTAGACAAATTTGGGAATGCGCTGCCCGTCGGAGCGGACAAAAGTCTCTTTTGCAGCTGCGCGATAGAGCAGCTCTAGTCGATCGGATACCGTGCGTATGGAATGCTTTCGAGCTATCGGTGAAATTTGCGAGTAAAGAGTCGAGATCTTGATCGAGACGCACTCGATCTCGGGTAACTGTAGAGCCGCCAGATAACGATCGAGACGACGTCGAGATTCGCGTTCGCCGAGGATCGCTTCGCCGAGGAAGTTGACATTCATGCGAAGACCTTCCTGAGAACGCTCGCGCAAATGACTTGCAAGCTTGTCATGTTCTGCAGGTAAGATAACGTTGGCCGTTTCCTTGCGCATCTTTTCTTTGACCATTGGCACGGCGACACCTGGCAAGTACTCGCCGAAGGATTGAAACCCTTTCAGCAACGCTTGATCAAAGACACTGAAGAATCGGGGTACACCCTGGACGTCCAGAATGTGGACCATCTGGTCGACAACGCGGCCGGGCGATGAGCTGCGAAAACTCTGATCGGTGATTTGTGTCAGCGTTGATTTGTCTTCGGGGTGCTGGAGCATTCGATCCAGTTCTGCTTGCTGGCGACGTTCTTGAGGCGTTTGCAATTGGCTGGCTCGCTGCTGCAATAGGGTTGCAAGCTTTAGGGACGCTTGCACGAGCCGCTTGTCACCCAAAGGAGATAGGTTGCCGGACGATACTCCTTGGTCGGCCATAAGAGATCGGACTTGTTTCAAAGTGATTGCGTCCGATACAGCAGCGCTGGACATTTTTTTTGTAATGTGAAAGAGTGAAAATTTTGGTGTGGCACTGGAGGGGATGAGCGTATTCTAGCGTAATGAGGTCATCATCGCGCCGACCGCCGCGAAAAGCAGACTTGTCCCGCTATTTCGCAAATGCTTGGCGTGCTACGGTGACGACCACAACAAGAAATGCTAGGTGGGTTGCCATTCTAGGCAGTCACAGCCGACAAAAGTCAAAGTAGTAGGCACATTCCATGTGCCGTCCACCTAGAATCCTGGCGAAGCTTGAATGCGAACGGCACGGCGGAGCGTACCTGCACTTTTTGTCGGCTGTGTCTTGACAAGGGCGATTGGGGATGACTGCTTGTATCCTCGCAGCATTCATGAAACAATAGTGGGGTGTCAAAGCCCTCTCTTTTCCAATGCAGGAAATCCTACCATGCAACATGTCTCCCGCCGTACTACTTTGAAAACCGCATCCATGGCTCTACTGGCGGCCGCCTATCCCTGGCAGCAAGCACTTACCGCCAATTTCAAATCGAAATTGAAATTGGGCGTCCAGTTGTACTCATTGCGAGAGTTCAAAGTCGATCAAGCTTTACAGCATGCAAAAGACTGCGGCTTTGATCAAGTCGAGTTCTATAGTGGCATGTTTCCTTTAGACTCTTCCAAGGAAAAGATTGCCGAAATTGTGGCAATGGTCAAAAAGCTTGATCTGACGATTTCAGCTCACGGAGTCAATCGATTTACCAAAGATGCTGCTGCGAATCGCAAGGCGTTTGAGTTTGCCAAGGCCGCAGGCATCAAGACTCTCTCTGCAGATCCAGATCCAGATTCCTTCGACAGCTTGAATGGACTCGTGAAGGAATTCGATGTCCGTATCGCAATTCACAATCATGGACCAACGCATCGATACAACAAGGCAATCGATGTCCTTCGTGCAATCGAAGGAAAAGATGAGAGGATCGGCGCATGCGCGGATCTCGGCCATTATATTCGGTCCGGTGAACAACCCGTGGATGTGATTCGACTGTTAAAGGGACGTCTCTATGGGGTTCACCTCAAAGACTTTGCTGAGATGCAAGACAAGACAAAGGGTGTAATCCTCGGCAAGGGACACCTCGACTGCACAGCTGTTGTTGACGCACTCGCGAAAACAAACTTCCCCGCTGATGGCGCCTTTTCACTTGAGTACGAAGAAAATCCCAAGGATCCAATCAGCGACATTCGTGAATGCTACGCAATCGCAAGGCGAGCACTCGACTCCTCGAACGCATAACGCCTGGATCTGGAATCCCGCAGCCCTATGCTGCGGTTCTTTCAGGTTTTTCAGCTAATGCGAGCGGCAGACTGAAAACTACCAATCATAACCCGAGCCCGTAACGGCTCGTTGCAGCACGCCAGACTCGAAATCCCAATGGATTTGCGTGATCCCATCGCGTTTTCTGCCCCTCGCCCCGCGTCGGGGAGAGGGGGTCGGGGGGTAGAGCCCTGACATGGTAGCCTCCGGTTCAGTTATTTGTTTACGCTTCTGAAACGCAAATAGACATTGAATTCACGATCAAAAAACAGTGCAAAACCCCTCACCCCCAACCCCTCTCCCCGAGTACAGGGCGAGGGGAGCAAGATCAAAAGATGTGGGTAAAGATGAGGCGTCTCGCCCATGGATTCACGAGCGAGCGAGCTCGTGCCACGCGATGGTAACCCGTGCCCGTAAGCGAGGCGGCGACTGCAATACCTTGCTAACGCTTCGGGTTACCATTAAATCAACAAACCGGTAAGTGAGGGACCTGAGAGCATTTTCCCCTCGCTTATTCTTCGCGTTGGGATACTGCAATCTGCCACTCGCCTAAATAGGCGACTCTAAACGCTCGACGTGCATAGTGCCTGAAATCATAACAATCCGCAGGTCAAGCCTGCGGTATTTGCTCCCCACCATATCTTCATCGCATTACCGTCATCGCATTACCGGCGTCGCAAACGAACTGTGCGGATTTCATCTGAGATGTCTGCGATGTAGCTTGCGAGCGACATGTCCGTTGCACGAGCAACTGGATTTGTTGACTCTCCCTCAGCTTTCGACATTCCGTTACCGTCTTTACTGGCGTTGCCACTCGGCATGCTATTTCCGCTGGAGTCTCGATTAAAGCGATTCAGTCGATTGATCAAAATCAATATGTCCAACGGCGTAACCGATCCGTCACCGTCGACGTCTAGGTCTGGCTGTTTGCCCTCCCCTTCCCCTGGAGGTGGCAATGGACCGATCCCTCGTTTGTTGATGTGGTTGATAATGAGGAGTGGATCAAGCGGAGTGAGTTTTCCATCTCCATCGACATCATATGGGTCGTTATCATTATGGTACGGAGTAGGATCTGGTAAGACTTTTAATCGGCTTGTCTTTTGGACTTGAAGTCCAGTCCTATCCGAGGTTGCAGTAACAGTCAGGTCGAGATAGCCAGAATCGACCGAGTCAAGGCTCATTCCTGGCTTGAGCGACAAGACGCCACGACGGACCTCAAACCTATGATCGCTGACGGCGAACGAATAGGACTCGCCTTGATCCAAGTCGATCACCTGAACCAAACCGACGGTGGCACCTCGCTCGTTTTGATTGATCGTGCCTGAGTTATCCACAATCAGGTCAGAGGGTGGGTCATCTTGATCTGTGACAGTAATCGTGATGGATTTGTCGATGGCAAACGAGCCTGTTGGATCCGAGCCGGCTAGCGTGACCACGATCGAAGGCTCTGTTTCGAAGTCAAGCACCGTGTTGGGAGTCAATCTCAACACCCCATCTACAATCTCAAATCGGAGATCGCTCACCGTCCAAGCGTATTGCGAGTTTGCGTCTTCATCAACAACGCTGACGCCACCTAAAACAAGGTCCTGGGTTCGTTCGGGGACCGACAAATTTTTAGGAGTCACAACTCCAGTCGGGGCGTCGTTTTGATCATGAACTCGGAGGGTCAGTGTTTGTGAAATCCTGTCGGAAGTTCGCGCTCGATTGACCGCCATAATCGGCAGAAATAAAAACGCCTCTTTCTCAAAATTGATCGCACCCGCAATGAGTCTGAGGATACCATCCACGACACTAAACCTTGGATCATTTATCTCATATTCGTAGTCCGAGTCGCTGTCAGGATCTCGGACCAATAGCTGAGCCAAAACGGATTGAAGGCTTGGATTCTCATCGATGGCGTTTACCGACGACAAAATTCCGGTCGGCACATCGTTGACAGGAACAATCTCGATATTGAGCGACTGCTCATTTGACCATTCGATTCCGTCATATGCTTGAACAACGATCGAATCCTGACCGTTTGCATTACTGGTCGGAATGTAGGTGCTAAGCCCATCAGAACTCCATGAAACCGAGCCCAGGGAGGGCTTGTTGCGAATCACATACACCAGTGAGTCGCCATCTCCATCGGACGCCGAAGATCGAACTTGCTTTGGGTCGAGGCTGAATAGCTCGTCTTCATTAACGAATTCTGTGCCAAGATCACGCAAAACAGGAGCAACGTTGCGACCTGTCAATCGTATCCCAATTTGAACTTGCGTTGTTCCAATTTCGGTGACAACAGCGGTGACTATGGCTGCGGCAGCCAAATCATATTGGTAGGCCCGTCCATCTTTGGATCCAACAAGGAAGCGACCATATGGATCCAATCGCAAACAAGCACCGGCACCTGTTGACAAATCACTTTGCGAAATGGGAATAGAAAGAGCCGGTGCCCAATTCGATGTACTCCACCCCACCAACTGGTCCGTGTTTGACTTGGTCCCGGTTATCAAAAGGTCTCGATTGGAGTCAAATAAAATCGGCTCCACAGCATCCTTTAGGATAGAACGTACCTGTAAGCCATTTTCAATATCCAAAACAAAGAAATCGTCAACAGTACTTACCGCCAATGTCCTGCCGTCCGGTGAACCCTCCCATGCCAAAACGTGCGACGGAAACGAACGCCGCACCACGCTCAACGGTGCATTTCCGTTTAGTTGGTATATCGTTAGCCAACTGGACGCACCGACCGTGTCGAGAATAGCAAAACCATTCGGCCCAACACTCTTGATAGCCCCAGCTTCATTTGATGTACTGATTCCTGTCAGAGTCGTGAGCACACCGGTAGATCGTAACAAAGACAGCCTGGCTGCGTCCTCCGATTCTTGAATCAGCAGTTGATCCCCGACCATTATCATTTTCGAGATGTTGGATGCGTCGATTGCAATCAGGGTTTTCGAAGCATTTTCTTGGTTCGATACACTCCAAAGTTGTTGAACTTGGCTTTCGTTTCGCGATAGGACATAGCCAATCGACGTTTTGGTGTCAGTTTGTTCGAAAACAGCATCGACAATCATTGAGTTTTCAAAGTCAATCGATTTAAGGGGCTTCGAAAGATCGTTGTCAAAAAGAGACAAGTTACTGCTTGAAAAAGCCCACGTCGCTCCGTTCGTTTCAACGCGGACTACTTTGCCAATGGTTCCGCTCGACACTTCTTGACTGGCAGGGGCTGTTGGGAATGACTGCACCACTCTGCTGTTGCTGCCGAGCAATTGAACCGTGTACTTCCCAGCATCTAGGTCCTTGAAATGTGCGACTCCATTGGAATCCGTTACGGTCCAAGGCTCGGATGAGCTCAATGAACCATCCCGATTCAAATCGATGAAAACTGGTTTCTCTCGAAGCGGCGAGTCGGAAGCTAAGTCGAACGATCGGGAGCCATCCAAATCGTCAAACACAAACACGTCGAGTGCGGCCATCACACGACGATCTTCCAAGACATCGAAACGAAGCATGCGCTTGAGACCATGCAAACTAGGTTTGAGCTTTTGACGACTATTGACGGTCATATTTACGACTCAACGATCGTTTTCGAGATGAGGTTTGGGGAGAAGACAGAGCGAGCAACAAGTGCCGCGGGCTCGTAATCGAATAACCAATGCGTGTGAAACTACATTTAATCTATCTATTTTCGCGGCGAAAGAACACTATTTCCGCAATAAAATCTCGATTTCTGAGTGGCTTTTTTTATTGGTCATCTGGCCACGGCCTATTTGCCTATTTGACCAAACCAAAATGATACGTTGTTGTTTCTTTGAGCGTTTCGGAGGGCTTGAGAAGAGTCGTAAGAAACGAACTTTGGTTTGGGGCGTCGGGGAAATGCTGCGTTTCCAGGCAAAAGGCTTCGTGTTGCTTGAATCCCGCGTTGCCTGAGGTCCCGTCTAGAAAGTTACCGGTGTAGAGTTGGATGCCGGGTTGCGTCGTACGCACTTCCATGGATCGCCCGCTCGCAGGGTCAACTACATTGGCGGCTAGCCGGAGTTTGCCCGTTTCTCCTCGGACTACGAAACAGTGATCGTACCCTTTGGTTTCCACGAGTTCTTGAATTTTGTCACCGATAGGATGCTTAACCATGAAATCCAAGGGAGTACCTTTGACATTTGATATTTTGCCCGTCGGGATCATGTTCTCGTCCACGTCTAGATATTGATCGCTCGCAAGTTCCAATTCGTGTTTGTACACAGTGCCGCTTCCAGCCCCGGAAAGATTAAAGTACGCGTGATTCGTGAGATTGACGTGCGTTGCTTTGTCGGTATTTGCGGTAAAGCGGACGGTGAGCGTATTTTCGTTGTCCCAAACATAGTCCGCTACAACCTTGAGAGTTCCAGGATACCCCTCTTGCCCATCGGGACTGGAAAGCAACAATCGCAAACCAACGCTGTTATCGGCCTTCAGCTTTTCGGAAACACGCCATACCAGTTTATCGAAGCCGACCTCACCACCATGCAAATGATTGGGGCCATTGTTAATCGCAAGCGAATAGGTCTTGCCATCGATCGAGAATTTTCCCTTGGCGATTCGGTTGCAAAACCGACCGACGGTTGAACCAAAGTAGGGGTGCCGCTGCAAATAGCCGTCGAGAGAGGCGAAACCGGCGGTAACATTCGTTCGTTTCCCATTCCGATCCGGAACGTTGATGGAAACCACAATCGCACCATAGTCGATCATTTCGACCGTGTTGCCGCTCGCATTGACGAGAGTAAAGAGAGTCACGTTTTGGCCATCAGCCGTTTTGCCGTACGGGGCAGAGTCAATTCGCATTTTGGAATCGTCGGAGTAAGCGTTCATGGAGGTTATTGAAATTGCGAGCAGATAAATGCCCGTACCAAGTCGGTTGAGCGTTCTTAAAGAAATGGATTGAAAGGGTCGTTGGTGCATCGCGGCAGGCTCCTGGCTTAATTGTTTTTGGAAGGACACTCTATTGTATCGCTTCCTAATCCGCCGCCAAAGCCCCAGTTCGAATATCGCCCTTAAACGCTATAGATTGCCCAATGCAATTACGCGGACTCTTTCATCGCAGGAACGTCCGGATCGATCGCACCCATTCAACCAGCCATGTGCGTTCGTCGATACACGAAGCACCGTCTACGCGTGGAAAGTGATTTCGCTGCAACACGAGGAAACGTATTTCCACGTTGCGATAGCGAATCAAAGGATCTGACCAAGGATGAGATGAGCATGGTGCCGCGAGTATTTTCCCTTGCAATTGCTTGCCTGCTTTCGTTATCAGCGGAAGCTCAACTTGCATCGAGCCGAGTCTCCCCCATGAACTGCATCGGACGGTATCATGGATTCGGATACAGCGATGGCTACCACGCTTGCCAGGACGGCAAATGCAAACCTCCCAACGACTCGTCCTTTTGGAAACCATTGGATTCCTTTTGGAAACCATGGGAGTCAATATCGAGTTTCCATGCGAAACCAACTTCCCCACCCTCGCGATGGTGGCAGACGTCAGGTGCTCGCAGCTCTCCCGCCAGCCCACTTCCATTCACACCCCCACAAGCCGTACCACCCAGCCCCAGCTTGTACGAATCGGTCACCCAATTCCACGCCATGGGATCGAGACGCAAAGGGATTGAGATCGACTAAGAAAACTTCAGCCCGTCTAGCTTCGGGTGATCACCAAGCAAAACGTTTTTGGATGGCATCCCTAGCCAGTCCTCTACGATCGAGGCGTAAACGCATCGAAAATCGGTGTTGAACTTGACGTCACCGTCGTCGAGATCACTCAAGCTCGGTTGCTCACCAAGCATGCTGACTCCAAGATTCGGACCAGATAGATAGGCCGGTGCAGCCGCACCGTGGTCTGTACCTTGGCTTGCGTTTTCCGCAACGCGACGTCCGAACTCGCTGAACGTGAATACTAATACGCGATCACTATCACCAGCATCCGCTAGCCTCTTGTGGAATGCCTTTAACGCGTCTGACCACTGACGTATTAAGCTCGCATGAGCTACCAACTGATTTGCATGCGTGTCGAATCCATCTAAAGTCACATAATAGACTTGAGTTTTTAGCCCGGCCAAAATCAATCGCGAAATCACCTTGAGTTTCTCCCCCAATTGAGAGTCGGGGAAGTCGCCCGCCTTGTCCGGTGTCGCCATCGCCTTGTCGAGTTGCTTGCTGGCTTGCATTGCGGCAGAAGTACTCGCAGTTACGAAATCAAGTAAGCTGCTTTCGGTGTCAGTTCCCGCTTGAGACCTTGACATTGTTGCAACCACTTCGCCATCCAAGTTCGACTTAGACGTGCCCTTCCAACGCAACTGCTCCACAGTCGCCAACGAAGGAGTTTGCACGCCTCGACCAGCTAACGCCAATGGCATTTGCTCCGTTCCAAGATGCAAGCCAAACGAGTCCGTCCGTTCAGGATCGCCATTTGATGCAAAAAGTCTGCCAAGCCAACCGTCATTGCTGCGTGACTCTTTTCGTTGACAGGAATGCCAAATATCCATCGACTCAAAATGGGAACGGTTCGGATCCGGATATCCAACGCCATTCACAATACAGAATTTTCTCTCCTCCACGAGGCTCGCGATCCCGCGCATGGACGGGTGCAACCCCGTTTGAGAGTTTAGTGAAAGCACATCCGACGCGGATATTGCCAACTTTGGCCTCGCTTTTTGGTATCGCTCGTCCGCGAAAGGGATAATCGTGTTCAAACCATCGTTGCCGCCGGTCAGTTGGACAACCACTAGAATCCTATCGTCTTTGGCTCGCTGCTCCGACAAAGTCGCAGCCAAAGTCTGCGTCCAGTGCCCCGGAACACCAACCCCGATCGCAACGGCACTCGCCCCCTCAAGAGTGGACAAGTTGAATCGTCTTCGGCTAATCGGGTTGTTCACAGTGTTCTCGATTCAAGTAATGGTTCTCGATTCAAAGCGCATCCGCATGTGTTTTTCGTACCAATTAGCCGTTGGGCGATAGCCCCGGTTTTCCAATGGCTCGACATTCGTCGAGAACCGGGTCTAGCGCCCTTCGGCACTCAGTTTGTCTCACTCGAAGACTCATACCGATATCAGCCATGCCCTACGCGTCGTAACCTAGGTTCGGCGCGAGCCAGCGTTCGGCTGTCGACATCGGCCAGCCTTTTCGTTTTGCATAATCTTCGACTTGGTCTCGCGTGATTTGATCGACTGCAAAATAGCGTGCTTCGGGATGCGAAAAATAAAGGCCACTCACGGAAGATGCTGGCCACATGGCGAAGCTCTCCGTCAAAGAAATGTCGGCTCGTTTCTCCACATCCAATAATTGCCAAAGCAGCGCTTTCTCTGTGTGATCCGGACATGAGGGATAGCCTGCAGCCGGTCGTATCCCCCGGTATTTTTCGTCGATCAAATCTTCCTTGGAAAGAGCTTCGGAAAATCCCCATTCGCTTCGTACGCGTTCGTGGAGCATCTCTGCAAACGCCTCCGCGAGCCTATCCGCGCACGCTTGAACCAAGATCGACTTGCCGTCCTCCAAGTCCGCCCGCAACTTCTTTGCCAAGTCATCCACTCCGTGTCCAGCGGTGATCGCGAAGGCACCGAGATAGTCCGCTTTGCCTGTCGAATCAACGTAGTCCGCCAAACTTCGAAACGCTTTTTGATCAACGCGTTCCCACTGTTGTCGCAACATCTCAAATCGACATAATTCTTCGTTTCGCGAATCATCCGTAAACAAAGCAATGCTGTCGCCCCGACTCTGGGCTGGAAAGAATCCATACACTCCCCGCAATGAAATCGTTGAGTCTTTCTCAAACTGATCAAGAATCACTTGAGCATCCTCATAGAGTTCTTTGGAAATCTCTCCGACAAACGGATCTTGGAAGATCTTAGGGTACTTGCCCTTCAATTCCCAAGTCATAAAAAATGGTGACCAATCAATGTAGGAACGCAACTCGGCGACGCTCGTGGTGATGTCTCGTATGCCAAGGAATGCAGGTTTCGGAGGGGTATAGTTTGCCCAATCGATTTCCAGTTTGCGACTTTGGGCTTCGCTAAAATCGACTAGCTTACGATCGCGCCTCATCGCAAAGCTAGCACGCTCGTCTGCTTGCTTCTGTTTGATTTCGACACCAAACGCATCGCGACTCTTTGGGTTCACCAGTTTTTCAACCACCGGCACGCTTCGAGAAGCATCGAGCACATGAACCACCTCGTGATCGTAATGTTGTGCGATCTTGACAGCAGTATGCTTAGCGCTGGTTGTTGCACCGCCGATCAGCAACGGAATGGTAAAACCCTCACGTTGCATTTCCTTGGCGACGTGCACCATTTCGTCAAGCGATGGCGTTATCAAACCGGATAGCCCAATGACTTGAGCGCCATGCTTTTTTGCTTCTGACAGGATCTTCTCACACGGAACCAAAACGCCGAGGTCGATCACTTCGAAATCGTTGCATGCAAGCACCGTTCCGACGATGTTCTTGCCGATATCGTGAACGTCCCCTTTCACGGTCGCAAGCAACACTTTGCCTCGACTGGTGTGTGCACCGGAAACACCTGCGGCTTGCTTTTCTGCCTCCATAAAAGGAGTTAAATATGCCACACTCTTCTTCATCACGGCGGCCGACTTGACGACCTGTGGCAAGAACATCCTCCCTTGCCCAAACAAATCACCGATCAGGTTCATGGCATCCATCAGCGGACCCTCGATCACCTTGAGCGGCCGCCCAAGCTTAGCGCGTGCTTCTTCGGTGTCGGCTACAATGTGATCGGTTATTCCTTTCAACAAAGCATGTCGCAATCGCTCTTCGACGGTTCCTTCTCGCCACGCATCCACTTTGACAGGTGCTTTGTCTTTCGCTTTCACGGTTTCCGCAAATTCGATGAGACGTTCGGTCGCATCTTCGCGGCGATTAAGCAACACATCTTCGACTCGGTCACGCAATTCAATATCGATCTCGTCATAGACTTCAAGCATCTCCGGGTTGACGATCCCCATATCGAGGCCAGCTTGGATGGCATGGTACAAAAAGACTGCGTTCATCGACTCGCGAACCGTATCGTTACCCCGAAACGAAAACGAAACGTTGCTTACGCCGCCACTCGTCCGAACACCAGGACACTCCTTCTTGATGGTCCGAACCGCTTCGATGAAATCGACGGCGTAGTTAGCGTGCTCGGGCAAACCTGTGCCGACCGTTAATATGTTTGCATCGAAAATGATGTCTTCCGCACGAAAACCATTCTCGGTCAGAAGTTTGTACGCTCGTTTGCAGATACGAACTTTGTTTTCGTAATCCGCCGCTTGGCCTTGTTCGTCGAAGGCCATTACGACCACCGCCGCTCCATGCTGCTGAACGAATTTGGCTTTCCGCAAAAACTCGACTTCGCCTTCTTTGAGACTAATCGAATTTAGAATAGGTTTGCCCGGCGAATGGCGTAAACCCACTTCAAGGATTTCCCATTTGGAGCTATCGATCATCAGCGGAACTTTGGCGATGTCCGCTTCGTGTGCCACAAGATTGAGAAAAGTGCTCATGGCGGCAGCTCCATCGAGCATCCCCTCGTCCATGTTCACATCGATGATGTTTGCCCCGCCCTCAACTTGCGTTCGCGCAACGCGGATCGCGTCCTCGAACTTGCCTTCTTTAATGAGGCGGGCAAACTTGCGCGAACCTGTGACGTTGGTGCGTTCACCGATCATGACGAACGGATTTTCTTTGCGGAGCACCAACGGTTCGTTTCCAGCGAATTGGGTCATTCTCTTGAGCTCGGGCTTCTTGCGGGGAGTGAATCCCTGCACCGCTTCGCCAATCGCTTTGATGTGGGCCGGTGTACTACCGCAGCAACCGCCGACGATGTTGACCCAACCCTGTTTTGCAAAGTCGCGAACAAAGCTTGCCATCTTATTGGGTGTTTCATCGAACTCGCCAAGTTCGTTGGGGAGTCCGGCATTCGGATAACAACTGATTGCGGCGTCCGAGACGTTTGCGAGACGCTCTAGATAAGGACGCATTTTGTCTCCACCCAGACCACAGTTTAAGCCGACGCTCAACATTGGAAAGTGAGAAACGGCAACCCAGAAGGCTTCGAGCTGCTGGCCCGTCAAGGTTACGCCCCCTTCGAAAACGGTGGCAGAAAGCATAACGGGCCAACGTTGTCCTCGGCGTGCAAAAACGTTTTCGATGGCCAAAAGGCAAGATTTGAAATTCAGCGTATCGAACGCAGTTTCGGGTAGCAGAATATCCACCCCGCCATCCAGTAATCCTTCAATATTGACCTCGTAGCTTGCGACCATCTGCTCAAAACTAAACAGTCGAGTGGCTGGATCGCCCTTTGCATTCATCGACAATTGAGTCGCTGTTGGCCCCATACTGCCGGCCACGAACCGCGGCTTGGACGGGTCTCGCCGAAGATGTTCCTCCACGGCGGAACGCGCAACCTCCGCCCCGGTCTTTGAAATTTCATAAGCGAAATCCGAGAGCTTATTCTCCGCAAGACCGATAATACTTGCATTGAAGGTATTGGTCTCAATGATGTCTGAACCGGCGTTCAGATACTCTGCATGGATGCTGCGAATGACGTCTGGCTGGGTCAACACGAGCAAATCGGTCGCTTTGGACAAATCGGCAGGATGGTCCTTGAATCTCTCGCCTCTAATGGCAGATTCCGGTAGCTTTTTCTGAAAAATAAGAGCCCCCATGGACCCATCCAGCAGCAAAATCCGCTGCTCCATCAATTCCAGCAAAAGCCCTTCCGTATCGTTTTGTGCCCGCGTTAACATGCGAAATCCCATATCCAAAAGTCGAAACAAAAACCGGTCGTATTCTACTTTATGCCCTATTTCCTCATAGGAGACAACAGTTATTACGGCCCGTTTGTAACGAATTTTGCGAGGGTATTACGCATATTTTACTTTTGCAACGCAAAGAACGCGCAGTGCGCGATCGAAGACCGCCTCAGCGTTCTCTGCGTTTGGATTCCGTTCTCGCTATTTATGGGACGTCGTCCGATTAGGCTTGGTACATCAGCGGTGCATTTTGCTGCTGATGGATTTGGTTGCATTGGTCCGGAGTAATTCGAAGGGCTTTTGCTAATTGACGTAGATAGTCCGCTTCCTCCTTTGTATCAAGCTTGATAGCCGTGAGCGATAGCGAGTAAGCGTTTAGCTCCATTCCGACCGGCAAGGATTGAGCGTACTCAACTACATTGAGAGGTCGAGCAAATTCGGCTCGAAGGAACTTTACTGTTTCGGGACTTGTGTCACCAATCTGCCCGAGGATGTTTTTCTGTTCCTCGTCGGAGATTTCGCCGTCCACCTTGGCCGAATTGATCATGGCTCGAATGAATAAGACGGCTTGGTCATTTTGAGAAAGGGGCGCAGGCTTGGGAACGCTTAGGTTGATTTTCGGCTCTTGAACTTTACGTTGACCAAAAATATCGGTTGGTATCGAAGAGCTTGGTGCCTGTTGGGTGCCCCGAGGACTTGCACTCGCAGACTCTCGACCTACTCCGAGCATTTCCTCTAGTTGTTCGGCACTCGTGTGAGCGTTGGGGCTGCGTGGGTTGCCTCGAGAAGCCGGTGCAGCTTGTCCGCCAAGTATTTCCGCAAGAATATCTGCCGCGCCACCGCCTCCTTTTGCCCCTGATTGGCCTCCACCAAGCAAACTTCCAAGGATGTCAATTGCGTTCATAAAAAGTCCTCAAGTAAACTGTTTCGAAACTAAAGGGAAAAGTTTACCCAATTTCGATGCAATGCACAGTACCGTTTCACTGGCCGAATTCACTGGCCGAACCGGAGGGCTATTTGGTGTCGTTTGGTAGGTGTGCTGGAAGCCGCACGCCAACAACGTCAAGAAGAACGAGCTGCGCCAAAAAAAGTTGCGTAGCTCGAGCGAAGCAGCTACAAAAAAGAAAGATACGAGAAGTACAGGCTCCGCAGAGGTGCATTCCGAGCGTCGCGGAGCTCAAAGTCGGAATAAGGAGCGACCGATTTCGAAGGTCAGTTCCCTTCCATTCCGATTTTGGTTTATGCGATAAACCTTCGCCGCACGATGAGGCGAATACGGCTCATAGAAAGGTAAAGCTAACCCTGCCCCTATGAATTACTTTGCCCTGCTGTCCACACACGGCTACGACGTGCCTCCCCCTGTGCTATTCGACGATCGTCGGATGGAACCTGGCAATCACCTGCGCTGGGTTATTCGTTCCGATCTGGGCTTGCCCCAACGGTTTATTCTTCATCGCAGCGCCCGCCAAAACATCCTTCAGGAGGTCAACAGAATTCGGGGGGAAAACAAAGGTAAAGACTATTTCAAAGTGATTCTGCCGCTGATTTGTGCGCATATACGGGATTATTCTAAGCCGTTCGCTGAGTTGAATTACACGACATGGAACGAGTTAGTTTGGTTGGCCAAGGATTCGCCCAATGAATCATCCCTGCGTGCGCAATTTGGAGCCACTGGCCAAACGAGGCAATTGCGCAGTGCGATGGCTCAGCTGTTTGAAGTTCAACTCAACTGGGCGGGTTTTAACCCACAGCGAATCAGCAACATGCACCAAAAAACTTTGCGTCCGGCAGGGGCAGGACAAAAAACTCAGATCTCTACATTAGATGCGATCCAATTGGCTGCGCTCGATCCCTACATCGCCCGGATGGTGGGCTTTTACTATATCGACCGGCAGCCAACCTTTCCCGCTCACGGGTATATCGTGGAAGCTGATTACGGCAATCGCCTTTGGCCATTGTCGTACAGGGAGCCACGCCGACCGAATGGCTATGCACTCCTGCTGCCCCAGGAAGATCTGGGTGGCGTGGCAGTTTTGGCCCCGATCGGGCGCTTAGTCTATGAATGGTCGAACCGCGTTGGTGCTCACTTGCTCACTATTCGCGGCCTCTTGCGTTTGCGGTTTGAGGAACCAGCCCAGGAAGTCATACTTTGGTATGAAAGCGATCGCACTGAGGAAAGTCCGGACACGGTGGAGTTTTTGCCGGAAGTGGCCGCTAATTTTGCCCGAGAAACCAAAGGCTTGTGGAAACTGGCCCTGCGCTCCAGTGTGCCATTGCTGGGGTTCGATATCAAACCGAAGAGCCAGGCCAGTTGGAAAATCCAGCGCATCGAGTGGCGGCGGCGAACCGGCCCGATGGGCATCATTGCTTCCAATTGCACCATCGTCAACCGCGCCGAATCCAGCCAACCGCCCCAGCCACCAAGCATGACGACGGCGGTGGTTTCACCGGCACCGTTGGTTCTGCGGCATCAGGGTGTGGTGATACCGGGACTGTCAGACCTGCGGCTGTCTTTTTTGAAGCCCACAGGATTGCCACTGGCTCCCGACAATCCTGTGCGGATGCTCTACGGACGTATGAACGGCACCGCGATCGCCCCTCTGAATAAAACGGAACTGGCGATCGTGCCACAAATTGTCCCGGAATTGCCAACTTTACGGTTGTGGATGCCGTTGGACGGCACCTACGCCAATCTGATCAGTGGACGCTGGGCTGACGCCAACGGAACTCGTTTTATCAAAGGCGGCCCTGAAGAAAATGCCGATCGATTTTCTTTGTTGCTGCACGGTAATAATGCCCTAAGTCTCCCGCTTGAAATGGGGTTAAAAATGCCCGGTGCGGCTTTTTCAGTGTTTGCCTGGGTGAAAGTGGATAACGACCTCACGGAAAATGTCCATGTCCCCGTGTTCAGTAATGGAGTGACGAATGGGTTTAGCCTGGGGGTTTGGCGGACGGGCAATGCTTGTAAAACCCACCTAGTATTGAATGGCAGACCATTTGAATCTTCTCAGACGTTCCCTTCAGAGCAATGGGTGCCGATTGGTTTTAACTACAATGGCAGCAAAATTCGGCTTTTCACTTCCAGTGCAGTCCGCGAGTTTGATACCGCCCTAAGCAATCTCCGCTTCAATTCCGGTGGGGTAGGCATTGGCGGCAATTTTGATGGCTCCTATTCCGGGGCACCCCATTTTTTCCGAGGGCAAATTGCGGATGTCTCGCTTTGGAGTGAAGCCATTAATTGGTGGGAGGCCAAGGGGCGGATCGCACGGAAAAAAGACCGCTTAGCTCAGCCATTGGCGGCCACACCTTTGTTGTATATGTTGCCAACCCGCAACTACAATACCGCTAGCGGGGTCATGAAGATTGACCTTCCTGCGCTTGGTTTTTTACATAAAGAACTTTCTATCCACGCTTGGGTGAACATCCAGCCGGGGCGAAGCTATCCCACCATCATCGGCAACGACTGGGCGAGCAGTTTTTGGTTGGGGCTGGAGTCGCCGAGCAATCAGTTGAAATGTTGGCTGAATGGGCGATCGTATTTATCCAGAAGTGCGGTGCCGCTCAATCGCTGGGTGCAGGTCGCACTCACCATCGAACCAGGTGCCCTTAGCTTCTATATCGACGGTGTTATTGACACAGCGCACAGCATCCCCAATGAACCAATCCGTCCCAATGCAGCGGGGCAGCCGCTCCGGGTGGGTGGTGATACGAACGATACCTTTCTCTTGCTGGGCAGTGTGGCTGACTGGCGCATCTACCCATTTGCAGTAGCACCGGACAAGACTAAAACTGAATACGGCATTTTTAACTACACCGATCGCAGTTTGGCTGCCGGTACCTACACCTATCGGGCGGCCAATATTGACTTGTTTGGGCGAGTCAGTGATTGGGGCAGTGCAACCACCCAGTTGGCTAATTCGCCGTATCAGATCAATGCCCCTTTGAGCGTGCGAGCAACCATAAACCGTCTTCGTCTGCCCGTGTCGGCTGTCCGTTTTGTGCCACCCAGTGCTCCCTCTCCTAGTAATCCCTTCCCTAAGGGCTACTGGGAAGTTGTCACAGCCGATGAACTGCGCCTGACTGAAGGGTTGCTGGCAACGCTGTCACGTAACGAGATTGTGGTGGAGCAGCAAAAGTCAGTACCCGTCATGGGAAAAAATGCACCGCCAGAAACCCGAACGATTCGGCAAAATTTTGAAATTAAGCAAGCCTCTAGACAAACGGGTGCAACTCGCTCACTTGTTTGGGAACTGTGGGACATACCGTTTGCCCAACTCCAGATTCAACCCGGCAATTTCTTTGAGTTGCAATACGATGCCCAGGTGCAATTAGAATGGCAGTGGTCGGGTCTGCAACAAGTTTTTAACCCAGGGGTAGATACGTTTCAGGTCTTTGCGCGTTCCGGCCCCATTAACGAATGGCAGGGTCGGGTAACGGCGATCGCCCCAGGTAGCGACGATCGCCATTGGTCCGTCACAACGAATCTGGCCATACCTGGTAATCTAAATGAACTAACGGGACAAATCTGCACCATTAACAAGCAGGCATTTGTTGTGGAAGGACATAGCGCTGGGGCGAATGCGGTGTTCCGGCTCCGCTACGATGGCTATCCCGTCATTGCACCTGATTTGAACGGGTCTTTTGCGCTCAATATCCCGGAAATCCACTCTGCTTGGCGCGATGCTTCGCAGACCACGTTTTGGGAAACTGCGCCGCCAACCACCTATCCGTTGTCTGTACCGGCGGGCAACCTGAATCCTGCCACCAGCACTGCGGCAACGTTCGTCTTTACCAAGGTCTCCGATCTCGAAATCAATGACCTCCGCAGTGGCAAAAATGTAGATTGGTTGGAAAATGACGATACTTTTTGGCGCATCCGGTTTAGTAATTTCCCTCGACCAGTCGATGCGCCGATGTTTGCGGCCCAAGACTATGTGCCTGCCGCGCTGGTGGTCAACCAGCCTGATGCAGCTGCCGACCCGAACGGGGTTTGGGATGCTTGGTATGTCCATTGGCATGAGTGGGGCAGCGATAACACGCTCACCTGTTGGGTGTCGCTGAAGGATGAAAAGAAGGGCAGCCCAATCGTTCCGCCAACCATCCGCATCGGGGCTGAGTATCCGGTCAAGTTCTATTCTGGGCGCAAGTTTTATGCCACTGGTGCAATTCAACCGCCTACGGATGGGCAAGAGGCTACGATGCCCTGGCATTTTGCGGTCTCAGCCCGTGCTATGACGGTGCCGCATCGCTATGCGGTTTCGCGCTTTGCTTCGCTGATTGCGGTGGATCGACGCCGACGTCCGGCACCGCCGAGACCTGTAATCGTATCCATTGCCAAGGCGGATGTGCATGGCCAATCTGAGGCAGTGGTGCGGTGGGATGTATCTGGGGTGCCGCTAGCAGGATTCAACTTGTATCGAGCGACGGACACGGCGATTTACTCCCGCGATCTCGATCAACGTCGGCTCCGTCAAGGTTACTATGCTGAAAATCACCCACTGGCGGATGATGGTTTTGGCGACGCGGATGGGGATGTGCACGAGTTTTTGCGGGCGGTGCGGCATAAAGATGCGGCGCAAATTGCTCCGAAATTCCTTGAGGTTTTTGCTAAACCACTATCGGCACTGACTTTTGAAGACCTTTTTGCAGCAGAAAAAAATGATGCGCGCTGGCAAGCTCTGAATCTGATCTGGCAATACTGGGCCGATCACTTTTACCCGGCTCTGAGTGATCTGGAGCTACGCAACCTGGCGGAACGAAAAGGCAATGAGACGGCTTTTACGCTGGTGAACGATCAACCTATCCCAAATGTGGCGGCTACTGGTGGGCAGGTGCGCTTTTTGGACAAGGTAAATGGTGTGGTCTCCAACCGCTATTTCTATCGGCTGCGGACGATGGCGGCTAACCTGACGCTGAGTACGGAATGGGGGACGGTGAGCGATGGCAAGGGAGCAGAAGTGCCTGCAAGCAAGCCGCGAACACCCGTTTGGACAAAGGTAGAGGCGGGCGATCGGGAGGTGCGGTTAGAGTGGGCGTTGAATCGGGAGCGGGATTTAAAGGGCTACTTTCTCTACCGTTCTGACACCCCTGAATTGATAGCTGATTTGCGCTGGCTGCGAATCAACTGCCCCGCTGGTGTTCATCTAAGGTTTGTACCCGATCCTCTGATCAAAGTCCAGCAAGATGAAATGGGGGCATATTTGTTAACGAAGGGAGACGCGGCAATAAGCGCCGAAAACGTACTGGGCGTTTATGTCATGAATGAATTTGACGCTCTGGCTGAACCATTGTTTCCTCAATTGAATGCCATGAATTTTAAGAGAAACGAATTGAGCGTCGGCCCGCCCACCCCTCTGCTCGAAGGGGGAGGGGTGGCGTACAAGAAGCTGCGTGGTTTAAGAAAGATTGCCTTGGGGGAAGTGGTGGCGCTATTGTGGCAGTACCCTGACGGCACCATTGCCATGCAGCAAACCGCGCACGGTCTATATCCGATGGTGGATGGGGCATTGGTCGGGCGCAGGGC
>CAMBSL010000052.1 GCA_945870455.1 Pirellula staleyi DSM 6068
GTCATGTCTGGTCCGACCAGATAGCATTCCCCAGTCTCCCCCAAGCCTTCTTCACGCCATTTGTCTCCTCCGGTCATCAGAGCATTGAAACTATCGGCAGGAAACTGGAGCACGAGGATACCGATCATGTCGGGCCCATCGAAAATAGGGCTCATGGCAAAAGCCATCTGTCTGCCCAGACTTGGACGGTAGGCTTCAAAGTCGGCGATTTTGAAGGCGTCCCGGTCTTGGGCGAACTGCACTTCCTTGGCTTTGCGGGCAAGCTTGGTGTTGCTGTAAGGCCCGTTTTCTAGGCTTGTTGCAAACTCGGTGGTTTTGGCATAGCTGTAGACAATATTCATTGTTTCAGGATCGACGAGCATAATATCGGCGAATCCAAATATCTTCACGGCTCTGGCAAAACTCGGTTGCATCTGCTCATGGACCAAACGGTAGGTGCTCGTGTCGCTTTGGGCCAATTGCAACTGCCCCTTGGAATCATACTCGTTGGGATTCTCAACTAAGTAGTGGTACTGCAAGTAGCGACTTTCAGGGCTTATTGGCAAGTACTGTTCGACGAGCGGTTGGGTATCGATGATCTGCTGCATCTTGGGAAGAAACGTACCTGTATAGAACTCCTTGATTTTTTCGGACTCAGACGGGGTGATCTGAATCGACTTCAATTCGTTGTAGGCACTCGTAAAAGCTTTCATTCCATCAATGGCTATGCGGCTATCGGATATCGAGACAACTTGATCTCGGAGCGATTCGAGCCTGATACGCAAAGCCGTGGTCTTGGCAACCTGGATCCCTTTGAGTTGATTCTTGATGCTTTTTTCAATCGAGGCTTTCCCCGATGTGTAGCCGACCCAAGCCATCGCGCCCAAGGCACTGAGGGCCACGATCAGCAAAAGAAGGATCATTTTGGACTGGATACTCAGCCGGTTGAATCCGAGCATAGGGGATTGCGCTCAAGCGTTAAAAAAGGGACTTAGAAGTCTTCCCGAAGACTTCTCGAAGTTCTGCACAAAAGATACCTTAGCGAAACCCTTTGGCTTGTCGGAATAACTTACTCAACCGATCTTTTTGGTCAAGGTTATCCAAGTTTACCGACGCGAACGATTATTCCAGGCGAATCGGATCCTGATGTTGCCAGATTGCTTGCAAATTTTCACCCTTACCCCTTTTTTTCTCTCGGTTTCAGCCTTCGGGGTTTCAGCCTTCGGGGGTTTAGCCTACGGGGGTTTAGCGAACCCAAGCAACGCTCCCGTTCACCAGAATCCTGGCAAAAGCTTGAATGCGAACGGCACGGCGGAGCGTGCCTGCACCTTGGGTCGGCTGTGTCGAATCAGGGATAATAAATTTGACAAAACAGGGATGACTTCCAAGAATTCAGTGATAACAGTCCCAAAGCAGGATAAGAACAAGCTACGTGTCAAAGCAAACCATCCGCTCGGAGATCAAGACGATGACTGCTAATCAAGCTAGTTTTGCAACGCTCGAGACGTTTTCGAGCGAAATGGAGGGGCAAATCATTGTCAATGTTTTGAGGGAGCGAGGTATCGCCGCCACCGCATTCGCCTCACACGTTCTACCGGGAGCACTTGAGTCCGTTCGTGTCGTAGTCGACCAAGATAGCCTATCGATGGCTAGGTCCATACTTTCGGAGCAGGCAGACCGGCAATCGGATGAGCCGCTTGATATCGAAGATGACCCATTTCGAAAACATTCGTTGGCAAACGATGCGGAATCTCCTGTGGTTCAACCGTGGCTAACAAGTTTTGGAACCTTGACATTGCTTTTCGGGAATTTGCTCGCAATCGTGGGAATCTTTATTTATTGGAGCGTTGGCGGGCGCAACGTCGAAAGTGTCTTGTCGCTTGTCGTCTCCGCGTTGTTCGTTACCGGAATTCTTTCATCTCGAAAGTATCTGAGAAGATAAGCGTTGCGCATGATGGCGGTTGGCCACTGTAGCAGATGGTTCGAAAACCGATTCCCGTGCAGGCACACGTAAATCGGTTAAGAATGCCCGTTATTCGTTAGTCAGCCCTCGCCACACGTCGGCTGAGGCCAATCAATTTTCCTACAATGAGGTCGACATCTATGTCCAGCAGTAACGACGAGGGTGGTCCGGGTTGGGTCCCGCCGCCGATCCGTGTCGGGGTTAGGTTGAGGGACGTCTGGTGCGGCGGCTTCCTCCAACAGAGAATCGAGATCTTGGAGGTCCAGGGCCAATGGTGTCGCGTAGGCTACGCGACGGGTGAAAGATGGATGCACTGGGACTGCGTAGCCTCCTTTGAGGTGGACCCTACCTCCTAACCTCGTGCTGCAGTGGACCCAGCCCGCTGTTTGCAGCACCAGTACCGCTGATCCAACTACTTGCGCGATTCGCAAAAGCTCTTCTGCCGCATCCAGGGAAAACCCGACATAGTAAATCACTCAACGACTCCGTCACTGATCTTCGCCACCACTTGCTCGAGAACAAAAACCATGGAGTCCGAGTACTTCATGTTCCGAGATGGTAACCGCTTAATGCGGTCACCATTTCTACTTAAAGTGACTCCGAGGCCAATTCCCTCGTAGTGAGCGCAACGTGTTGAACCCTCACACCGGCTGTGCCACCTCTCTCCCTTTCCAAAGCCAAAGGGAGAGAGAACACTTTTACTGTGGATTGCGTCGCGACGATCGGACATGATTCTTACATCTGGACCGTGAGCCAGACTCTCATTCACGTCAAACCAACGGCGGTTCGAACTACCACTTGATGGAAGCGTGACGAGGGAACATTTGGATGGATGGTTCCGATGCGAAGCAAAATGGGCTGCGGCTGAGGCTTATTTTTGGGTAATGCGCCGAGGGGTATTTGGAATGGTGACTTCATGTTGTGAACCATGAAGTTTTCCTCGATCTGCAGCGACATCATCGTGCAAAAATCTGCCTGTTCCTCGCGTCGTAACAAGGGTAATGTTGCACTCGATTTTAAGCCATCGTTCTGCTGCTGTTTGCAAGGCGATCGTCCGAGTCTGAATCAAAGCCCTCTCGTTTACAATCGGTGTCGAGTTGCTCTCTGCAGAAGATGCGGATGCAGTTCGCGGCAGACCAAGGACATAGCCTTCGGCGTACGACGCACCGCTCCCTCGCGAGTAACCGCGAAATTGCAATTGCGCCGCTGTTGCAATGGTTAAAAGTAATTCCCGAAACAATGAAATCGCATTGCGTACGTCTGCCAACGGACCGTAAAACCAAAACAAAGTACGGTGCCCCTTAGTCGATGAAAACCACTGAGTTGAAGGCAATATATCTGAGGTGACATAATGCGCAAGAGACTTCTCCCAGTTGCATGCTCGACGACCGTTGACGGGACATGCAATGCGAGTGAATTGAACGCTGCTGACATTATCGTCGTCCGTGATATCGTCACGACTGAGATTGTGACGAAGCATTAATGTTTGCATCATCCGAAGGGCATTGTGTTTTTCTGCTTCGGTACTTGCGCCATTGCTGGCTGTGTTGTCGAGCGCCCGCAATCGATTAAGAATCTTGTCAAACTCAGACTGGGTAAGCTCTTGCTCTGCACTTTCGCGCCCCTTGCTTTCCGTACCTGGAACCGGGCTCTCCGTTTGATGTTCAGCGGAAGTCCAAAAAGCAGCGATGAAGTAGTCGCCATCCTCGCTCGCATCCCAAGTGTCATGTACGACACGATCGATCACCGTACAGAAATGCGGCAACCGATCATTCAACATGGACAAATGAACGATGACTTTTCCCATCGGTAAAACTTGGGGATCAAACGCTTGGTCAAACACCGATTGGCGCTGCCAATTGCGCTCGGTCAAGTACTTGTTTGCGACATCGATCCGAACCCCAGAGCGAGGTGATTTTTCGCATAGAGCGCCCAATTGTTCATAGACTTCGCGGTAGACGACTCCGGTTGCGATGGAGATTGCACGCGTCACACAATCCCCTGCTAGACCAACGAATCCACATGCAGCTCGACCACCATCGTTCCAAATAAAATCCATTCGTCACCTTGCTCAGCCGTGTCGATTTCTACCAGTTCGGTTATGCGGAAAAATTCTACAGTTTCTGGAGTGGAAATCAAACCGCAGCTCTTCGTGTCTACTACGTCGCGATGGGGGGGCTAGGGCTTCAAAAAGCGTCTAAGAATGCGATCGGCCAAGTTTGGCCATACCGGCATAAGCGCAGCCATCCATTTTGCCTTAGCAGGGCAAACCAATTCTTTGCGTCTTTGGCTTGCCGCGTCGAGTATTTTCTCGCACAGCTTTTCCGGATCAAGCAATCGCAGCTTGGCTCCCCCAGCCGGAGCTGTTGCATTTTCCGAAAGCCCACGCGACTTTGCGAGCGATTCATAGCGATTGCCCGAGTCGTCGCGATCGATGGGTCCAGGGGAGACCAGCGTTACGGAAACTTCATCTTTGGCAAGTTCTAGCCTGAGCTGCCTGGACAATGCAGTTAAGCCAAATTTGGCAATCGAGTACCCGCCCATATTTGGCGCTGAGACTAAACCCGCGAGCGAACCGATGTTGACAATGGATCCTTTACTGCGTTTCAGCGAGTGCAATGCGATACGGATCATATTCCAAGTGCAAAGGACATTGTCTTCAAATAGCGACATCAACTCCTTTGAGTTCAATTGCTCGAGAAATCCTCGATCCGATCGACCGATCGCATTAATGAGCAGATCGACATTGTTTTTCAAAAGCCATCGCTGGAGCTTGGCGGAATCATCTTCGGTATCAGGATCGGGATGGCGGAGATCGATTGAGAAACATTCGACCGAGCCGGCCCCCTGTTGCAACGCGACCAACCGCGCCGCATTAAGTCGGTTCGCGTCTCGACCGACTATGGCAATCTTGGCCTTTTGTCTAGCCGCAGCGATGACCAGTTGCAGCCCAAGCCCGGACGAACCACCACAAACAAGGACCTGACGGCCAAACCAAGGCAGAGACTTTGCCATTCCAATGGGTACTTGCATCGAGAAGAGTTGCGGAGCGGAGTTGGTCCGCACAAAATTACGCGGTAGGTTAGTTTACCATCATTATCCGGAAATCAAATTGCGTAACCTGCCATAGCCAAAGTGACGGAGACACTGGACAATGCTACCGAATTTGGGGATGGATTCTTGTCTTTTTTCTCACTTGTAAAGCATGACCTCATGACGACTAGAAACACGTTACGCGAAGCTCGAACCAAGATTATTGCAACGGTTGGACCTGCCTGCGAGGATGAAGCCATGTTGGCGGAGTTGGTAATTCATGGAGTCGATATCTTCCGGATTAATGCCGCCCACGGAACGCAAACCGACTACGCCCGCGTTCTAGCAAAAATAGAACGCGTTCGGGAAATGACAGATTTTCAGGTTGGAGTTCTGTTGGATTTGGCTGGACCCAAGATTCGGCTCGGCAAACTTACCCAAGAGCCGTTGGAGGTAGACGTCGGAACCGTAGTGACGTTCGTACGTGGAGATGTTTCTAGCAGTCCACTCGAGCTAACCAGCAACTACACGAAACTGATCGACGAGTTGTCCGTGGGTGACCTTGTGATGCTTGCCGATGGAATGATTTCGATGGAGGTTACTGAGAAGAAGAAAGATTTTGCACGCTGCCTAGTTTCGGTCAAAGGAACGATTCGATCGAAACAAGGTATCAATTTGCCGGGGACCTCGCTTTCCGTTTCATCGATGCGTCCAGAAGACATCGATAACGCCATGTGGGCAGCCAAGAATCAGATAGACTTTATCGGTTTATCCTTTGTTCGGTCGGCTCAAGACGTTTCGTCTCTCAAGAACCTACTTGCATCGTTGGATTCGCAGGCGCTGGTCATTGCCAAGATTGAAAAACGTGAGGCGCTCGAGAATCTAGAGGCGATCGTCGATGCTGCGGATGGGGTCATGGTTGCTCGTGGCGACTTAGGCGTTGAAATTGACGTCGCGGAAACCCCCGTCGCACAAAAACGAATCATTCAAGTTTGTCGTGAAAAATTGAAACCAGTCATCGTTGCAACACAAATGTTAGAAAGCATGCACCACAACCGACGACCAACGCGCGCCGAGGCCAGCGACGTTGCGAACGCCATCTTGGATGGCGCGGATGCCTGTATGCTCAGCGGCGAAACGGCAATCGGAGATTTTCCAATCATCACCGTCGAAACGATGAATAGGATCATGCTCAGCACCGAGAAGATGCTCAAGACGATGCCACAGGACACCAAGGCACGATTTTCGTGTCGGGTTCATCCGGTCACTTCGGCGGTGACCCACAACGCAGCCAACATTGCCGAGGCGATCGACGCGAAACTTGTCGTGGTTGCAAGCCGAACCGGAGGAACAGCTTGGGTCAAAGCCAAGCAACGCAACTACGTTCCAACTCTCGGCGTAAGTGATTCGGACCATACGCTTCGTCGCATGTGCTTGTTCTGGGGAATCATGCCTCATAAAGTCACGAATCTGGAAAACCCAGAAGCGCTCTTTGACGAAGTAACGAAGTGGGGGGTTGAGCGAGGTATGCTCAGTCCAGGTGACAGGGTTGTCTATGTTACGGGCACCGGAGTGTTGAACAACACGCACAATCTTCTGGTGGTCCACGAAGTTCCCAAAATGTCCCAGATTGTCGAAAAGTAAGGGTAATGATGGAAGCCGAACAACTTCGCGAAGTCGCGAGTAAACTCAAAATCGGGGAGTTTTGTCGTCACATTTTTCTCTGTGTTGGCGACTCGTGCTGCTCTAAAGAACAAGGCGAAGAGGCATGGAAAGCTCTCAAGGATCAATTGAAGGAGCGAAATCTGTCGCTCTCAACGGGACCGACTGCATGTTACCGATCCAAGGTCGGCTGTTTGAGAATCTGTATGGGTGGTCCGATTCTGGTTGTCTATCCTGAAGGGAACTGGTACGGCGGGATTACTGCGGATCGCATTCCTGAGTTCATCGAGCAGCAAATCGTTCGAGGCGAGCCGATCGAGGATTGGATATTTGCCAAGAATCCGCTCCCTTCGTTGTAAACTCCCCGTGTTCATTTGAAGAAAAGATTGACAGCGGTTACACTGTGGCTAATGCGATCTAAGGCCAATTTGGTCTTCCATGGATCTCTTTACTTTCTGATAAAGGCAATGGTTCGAGGTAGGCATGCTGCAGAATATTCGCAAGCTCCAGTTGACGGACATACAGCGTGACGGGATGCGGCTTGCTGGTCAATTCAACGCCCAATTGATGGATTACCTACGCAACTACATCTGTCCAGGTATTTCAACCGAGGAAATCGACCGGCTCGTTTTTGATTACACTCAACACCACAAGCATATTCCTGCAACACTAGGTTACCTAGGGTATACCAAGAGTTGTTGCACAAGCGTTAACGAAATAATCTGTCATGGTATTCCTGGAGAATACATGCTCAAGGAGGGGGATATTGTCAATGTCGATGTGACGTCGATTGTCGATGGCTGGCATGGTGACCAGTCCGAAACATTTCTCATCGGACAAGTTGCAGAAGAAGCTAGAACGGTAACGCAATGTGCTTTCGATGCAATGCATCGAGCGATTGCAGCTTTGCAGCCGGGTTGTCCAATTAGCGTCATTGGTGATAACGTGGTAGCCGAAGCGACCTCATGCGGTTTTTCGGTGGTTCGTGAGTATGTTGGGCACGGACTTGGTCGCCGTTTCCATCAATATCCAAATATCCCGCACGTCCCTGACCGAAAGAGCAGACAAGAAAGACTGTTACCTGGAATGTGCTTCACAGTCGAGCCCATGATCAACGCTGGAACTCGCTTTACGAAACTGGACACCAAAGACAACTGGACCGTGCGAACACGGGACGGACGACTTTCCGCTCAGTTCGAACATACGGTCTTGATGCGTGAAGATGGCCCCGAGATTTTGACGCAATGTATCAACGGCCCGAAACGCGGACACAAATTTTAGGCATCCCTCCTTTTGCAATCGTGATTTTGTGGCTCAATCTACTGCGATAACTTCTCCGCTGGCTTCCTTGCCATGTGCGGATGTGATGACGGAACTTTGGCAACGCTATGCTTTCGCCAACGATGCAGGACCGTATTTGCTCATTCCAGATGCAGTCATGCAACCGCGAACCGAAAGTGAAGTCCAAGCGATCTTTCGACAGTCCAAGGCAAATCGGATCCCTGTTGCCTTTCGGGCAGGTGGAACGAGCCTGTCTGGTCAGTCGGTCACGGATGGTTGGTTGATCGATGTCGGGCGGCATTGGCGAAGGATTGAGCCGCTCGATCAAGGATTGCGAGTACGTGTTCAAGGGGGCGCAATCGGTGGGATTGTGAACGCGACGTTGCGGCCGCTCGGTCGCAAAATCGGCCCAGATCCCTCCTCGATCAACTCCGCCATGATGGGTGGCATCCTGTCGAACAATTCGAGCGGAATGTGTTGTGGTGTTGCGAACAATGCATATCACACGATGGAATCCATTCGATTCATCCTACCAGACGGCACCGTATGGGACACATCGCTGCAGCAAGAAGCAAGCCGATTTGAAACCGAACAGCCTGCGATTGCTCGCGAGCTCACCCAACTACGGACTGAGATTCTAGCTTCACCCAAGCTGTTTGAAAAAATTCGCAGAAAGTACAAGCAGAAAAATACGGTAGGGTACTCATTGAACGCGTTCGTGGACCACGAGCGTCCGCTGGACATCTTGGCTCACCTTTTGATCGGTGGTGAAGGAACGCTGGCGTTTATCTCAGAAGCGGTACTCAAGACCATGCCTGAGTTACCTGAAAAGGCCACCTCGCTTGCCTTTTTCGCAGATGCCGAGACCGCTTGTGAAATCATTCCTCAGCTCATCGACATTGAATGCGATGCCGTGGAGTTCATGGACCGTGCATCCATGGAATCGATCCGAAATCTGGAAGGGGTTCCCAACGAGTTGCCGCAACGATTAAACGAACACAAACATTTAATGGGTTTGCTGTTTGAATTTCAAGCGGCAAGCAAAGATGAGCTCGCGCATAAACTGGAAATGTTCCGGACTCATTGCGAGCCTCGGGCAAAATCCCTTAGCCCCATCGAATTCACTCAGATCAAAAAACAGCAAGCCAATTTGTGGAAGCTTCGCAAGGGAATGTATCCTGCAGTTGCTGCCGTTCGTGCAAAAGGCGAAGCGGCCATACTAGAGGACACTACGTTTCCACTGGAACGGCTCGGAGCTGCCATTGGCGAACTGCAGTCCTTGTTTGTGAAACATGCGTATTCAAACGGTATCATCTTCGGGCACGCTCGCGACGGAAATCTACATTTCGTTATTTCGCAGCCGATGGCCAACAGCAACGATACAGACAAGTACGCTCGGTTCATTGATGATATGGTCGACTTGGTTGTTCATCGATTTGATGGGGCGCTCAAAGCCGAACATGGAACTGGCCGCAACATGGCTCCGTTCGTTGAGACCGAATGGGGAGCAGAGGCGGTGGGAGTCATGCGACGACTCAAGCGAGCCATCGACCCGGATGGTTTGTTGAATCCAGATGTGATTTTGACGAACAAACCCAAACTTCACCTTGAAAATATCAAAGACCTACCAGTCATTGAGGATGTCGTAGACAAGTGTGTTGAGTGCGGGGCTTGCGAACCTCGTTGTCCAAGCCGAGATTTCACTTTGTCACCAAGGCAACGCATTGTTTTGCGCCGAGCTCGTGAAAGAATGATTGCCAGCGGCAAAGTCGAACTCGCCAAACAATTGGATCGGGAATACGAGTTTGCGGGCAAGGACTCTTGCGCAACGGATGGCTTGTGCGCACTTGACTGCCCTGTCGCAATCAATACGGGCGATCTGATTAAACAACTTCGACGATCCGCCACGGGAAACATCGACTCGAGAATCGCATCGATCCTTGGTAAAAACTTTGGAATCGCGGAGCGAGCCGTGAAGTTAAGTTTGCTCGCCGGTCGAGGCGCAAGCTCGGTGCTGGGGGGCCGGAATATGCGCCGCATCACGAGCACGGGGGCGAAACTATTCAAGGGCTTTCCACAGTGGCATGACGCACTCTCGCACGACAACGGAGGGATCGATGCATCACTGCTAAGCGATTACGATAGCGCTGAGATTATCTATTGGCCGACGTGCATGTCCCGCATGATGGGTGGGACAGCGGATGTACTGGTCCGGGTGGTTGGCAAAGCCGATGTGCCGATCCATATTCCGAAAGATGCGACGGGCAAGTGTTGTGGACAAGCGTTTTCGTCCAAAGGTTACTTGAACGTCGCGCTCGAGAAACAGATCGAGTTGTTAGACGCCATCTGGGAGTGGAGCAAGCATGGCGAGCGACCTGTCGTTCTCGATCTTGGCTCGTGCACTTCATTTTTGAAGACCGGATTGCCGTACCTCGATCCTGTTCGCAAAGATCGATTGGCTCGATTGCCGATCCTAGACTCTCTGGAATTAGCGGCCCGCATTCTTCCTCGACTCGAGCTGACCAACAAATTCGCTAATGTGGCTGTTCATTCGGTATGCTCGAATCATCGACACGGATGGGAAACACCACTTTTGGAAGTGGCAAAAGCGTGCGCGGAGAAAGTTCATGCGCCGCACGAAGGAAAATGTTGTGGAATGGGGGGCGACCGGGGCTTTGAGATCCCCGAGCTGGCGTTGAGCGCGACCAAGGACGTTGGCGATCAAATGACTCAGGACGAATGCGATACCGGATACATCAACGCGCGATCTTGCTCGATTTCGCTCAATAGTAGCACCGGAAAACCTTGGCGGAGTATTTTCCATTTGCTCGATCGCTGTTCCGAGAGACAGCCAGATGCGTGATTTTCGCCAAGAGAATGGAACGGATTGCGAATTCGAGTTACTGCAAACTGTTCATCGAGACCGTCGAACTAAAATCAAGGGAAAACAATGTCACAGATCGATCCATTCGCGGCTCCAACCTTGAGTTCGATTCGAAATCCGGGGCAGTCGGCGTACCCAAAAGGCTACAACCAGCCCATCCAAAATTTCGACTTTCAAAGGATGTTCTATTCACCATTCAAGAGTCCCAACTGGATGATGAACATGTTGTGGGTGTTCATTGGTGCGATATTTTCGTCTATGGTCGTGGGGAGTCTAGTTATCTTTGGCTATATTGCGGAGGTTGCGGAAGCCCGTAGCGGCGGCAAGAGTGAGGATTGGCCGGATTTTACAATTGACCGGCTTAGCGACTACATTATGCGAGGGTTATGGCCATTTCTATGGTACATCATTTGGGCGGTCCCGATGGCGTTGCTTGTGGGTGGGCCGACCATGATCACGATGGGGCTTTCCAACGTCCTTTGGAACAACGAACAAGAAGTCTCAGCAACCATTGTTGGGGTAATAGGAGGTGCGATTGCGATCGCAGCTTTCATTTTCTGCATGATTTTTATGGCCGCCTCCTTGATGAGTTCCGCATTAGGAAATGACTTTATGAAAGGGGCTGACATGCCTTGGATTCTTTCGTATGTCACAAAAATGGGAGCAACCACCCTTTTTGTTGGGTTTGTTTTTACTCTTATTTCAACGTTGTTGAGCTTGGTTGGGCTTCTGGCATGTTGTGTTGGAGTTCTAGCCGTTGCACCGTTCACGTATCTCATGTCTGCCGATGTTCTGGCTCAACTCCACGATATCTTTGTTTCGCGAGGTGGAACCCCCGCATTCAGCAGCCTGCATCCTGACGAAGACATAGTCCAAGCCCAAGTGCTGGGTTAATCCGCGCCACGTAGTACAGGCTGCCAGCCTGCCTATTTCGACATGCAAAACACAGGCTAGCAGCGCTAGCAGCCTGTGCTACGGGTGAATCTCATCCTGCCGCTCGCATCAGTGCATGCTGTCGATCAACCGATCAACGAGAAGTGTCCCTTTTTTCCTGTGTTTGCATCCCTAGTGGAATTAATCGACCAGTGAAGGTATGCTAAGAGCGTATGAAGTTACCTACCTCGCAATGTGACTAATCCCATGTGCAGATTTCTGGCAGCCGATCCTTCCAAATACTTAGGAGACCAACCATGTCCAAAATAGTTCCTAAATTTCAACGCCGAAGTTTCTTGAAGAGTTCGTTAGCTACGGCAGGCGCTGCTGTGATGGCACCCACCATCATCCCAAGTTCGGCGCTCGGACGCGACGGGGCTGTTGCACCTAGTGAGCGAGTTGTTGTCGGCGGAATCGGCATCGGAGGCAGAGGTACCTATGACCTAGGCTGCTTCATGGAGCAAAAAGACGTTCAGTTCGTCGCTGTATGCGACATCAAAGAAGCTCGACGTGTCGCGGTGAAAAAGATCATCGACGACAAAAATGGCAATCAAGATTGCGCGATGATCAAGGACTTCCGAGAACTTCTCGACAACAAGGGTATCGATGCGGTTCTCATCGCAACGGGACCGAATTGGCACGCGACCGCTGCTATGACTGCAGCCAAAGCGGGCAAAGACATGTATTGCGAAAAACCTTGTACCAAGAATATCGCCCAGAGCCTAATACTCGCCGAGACCATGCGTCGAACCGGTCGCGTCTTTCAAGCGGGAACGCAACGTCGAAATCTGCCGCATTTTGCTTTCGCATGCGAACTCGCTCGATCTGGCAAACTCGGTAAACTGAAGAAAGTTTTTGCGCATCCGGCAGGGATGCAAGCCATGATGAGCGGCTGGCTGATTCCCGAGACCGAGCCGAACAAGGATGTTGTTGATTGGGATATGTATCTTGGTCCAGCTGCATGGCGTCCTTTCCACTCGGCCTTGCTCGACGGCTTTAATTTCGAAAAAGGGGGCGGATTCGTCGGTGCCTTAAACGTCGAAAATGGTCGAAAGATTATGGGTGGTGGGGTATTGGAATGGGGTTCGCATTGCGTCGACCTATGCCAATGGGCCGTTGGCGATTGCCCTCCTCCCGTGGAATACAATGCCCCCAAAGATGGCGAATTGGTTGCGCGATATGAAAATGGTGTTGAACTGATCTTTCGTGAGAAGGGTTGGATCCCGTTGGGCTCCTGCCCCGTTCGCTTCGAAGGAGAGACAGGTTGGGTCGAAGCGGGCGACAGCGGAAAGTTGGTGCTGAGTTCACCAGAACTACTCGCTGGTCGAACGGTCCAAGAAATCGGGGGTTATCCAGCAACATTCCACGTACGTGATTTCCTGGATTGCGTTAAAACGCGAGGCCAGACCAAGGGAAATGCGGATGCAGCTTGCAATGCTCACATCGCTTGCCATGCTGCCAACATAGCGTTGCTCCTGAATCGGCAAGTCAAATACGACTTGGCAAAACAAGAATTCATCAACGATGAGCAGGCCAATCGTCTTCGATCGGAAGCGCTTCGCGAACCATGGCGACTATAAGATACGGCGTCACAACCGTTCTCTAGTCGGTAAAAAATTCTCGACTCGGCAGCGGAGTACCACCGCTGCCTTCGAACGTATCTCACATGAACACGCTTACTATCGGTAACGAAATTATGATTCAGAATCGAAGATCTTTATTTTCTGCACTTCTACGTTCAACCCTTTTAACCGCTGCTCTGGTATCAACCCAAACTGCGTGTGGCCAGAAATTGACGCCAGACAGAGAGCGAGAGTTGATCGCTGTCCTCCGTTCCAATGCGGCGGACAATGAAAAAGCCATGACCTGCAAGAAGCTAGCGCTCGAAGGCACCGGCGAGGCAGTCCAAGAATTGGCCTCGCTGCTCAAAGATGAAAAACTTGCGTCATGGGCTCGGATCGCTCTCGAAGCGATTCCTGGCAAAGCCGCCGACGAAGCGTTGGTGAAAGCCAGCTACTCGCTGCAAGGAAAGCTCTTGATTGGCGTTATCAACTCGATCGGTGTACGTCGCGATGCGGCTGCGGTCGATTCGCTGAAAATCCGTTTGCTAGACAAAGACTCCGACGTAGCATCCGCCGCTGCCGTTGCATTGGGACGCATCGGAAATAGCAACTCAGCCCTGTTTCTGACGGAGCTTCTCGGCACCGCCCCTGCAAACGTACGGTCCGCTGTTGCGGAAGGCTTAGTCGTGTGCGCGGCCCGATTTCAATCCGAGGGAAAGAACGCGGATGCGATCAAGATCTACGACAATGTTCGCACGGCGGATGTTCCAAAACAACGCGTCCTTGAAGCAACGCGCGGCGCAATCCTTGCGCGAAACCTCGACGGAATCCCGTTGTTGCTTGAACAACTACGTGCACCGGAAAAGACTATGTTTCAAATTGGGCTTTCCACCGCGCGAGAACTCATGGGCCGCGAAGTCGATCAATCGCTGGCAGCGGAGCTTGACAAAGCCGCTCCTGAGCGCGCAGCTTTGATCATCTATGCGATGGCAGATCGTAGCACCGTTGATATGCCCGCGATCTTGAAAGCCGCCAAGGTTGGACAACCGACCGTTCGACTAGCCGCCATCAATGCTCTTGGAATGGTTGGGAATGTATCGTGTGTTCCCGTGTTGTTGGATATTGCTGGCGAACCGGAGAGCGAACTGAGCAAAGCTGCCAAGTCAACCTTGGCTGAAATGAAGGATGCCGGAGTCAACAATGCCATTGCAGAACGGCTACCGAAAGCGGAAGGAAAAATGGTGGCAACCTTGATCGAAATAGTTGGGCTGCGTCGCATCGAAGCGACCCAGGAGCTGATCAAGGCCCTGAACAATCCGGACAAGGGTGTTCGAGGGGCAGCCTTCATGGCGCTCGGAAACACGGTTCCGCCTCCGCAACTCAACGTCCTCATCGAGCAAGTTGTGACGCCCAAGCGAGCCGAAGACTTGGAAGCAGCCATCCTGTCTCTGAAGACGGCCGCGATTCGAATGCCAGATCAAGAAGATTGCGCAGCCAAGCTGTCCGGGGCATCGAATACTGCGACCGCTAGCACCAAGGTCGCTCTTCTAGAAATCATCGGAGCGGTAGGCGGCAAAAAAGCTCTTGAGACCATCGAGCAAGCAGCCAAAACCGACGATGCTCAGCTGAAAGATGTGAGCAGCAAATTGCTCGGTGAATGGATGACGATCGATGCAGCTCCGGTACTGCTGAACTTGGCCAAAACTGGGCCGGCGGACAAATACCAAGTACGCGCATTGAAAGGCTATATTCGGATCGCTCGCCAATTCGTGAAGAATGAATCAGAAAAAGCAGCCATGTTTAGCAATGCGTTCGAGTCTGCACGGCAACCCGCCGAGCAAAAACTGGTGATCGATAATTTGAAGGCATTTCCCAGCATCGAGACCTTGAAAGTAGCGGTGAGAATAGCCCAAACGCCTGAGTTAAAAGAGGAAGCTTCTCAAGCTGCCATCGCGATCGCCGAAGATAAAAAGTTTGCGGGCAAACCCGAAGAAGCCAAGGATATCCTTGCCAAAGCCGGTATTGTAAAACCGAAGTAGTTCGGCAAATTGGTTACATCCATCGGCCCGCTGTTGCGTACGCACCAGCGGGCCGACGCTAGATGCGTTGATTTCAAAACCGACCCGACCACTGGCTCCGCTGCATGCACGTGTTACCCTTCGGCTTTTCAGCGTGCGCACCAATCCGCTCATGAATTTGATTCGGGTCGTATGCATCCGCTAGAATCATCCACAGACATAAAAACAGGGAATGCATGAAGCCAATACTCACTGTTGCGATACCTACATATAACCGAAGTTCTAAATTAGATATTCAGCTTGAATGGGCTTTTAAGGCAATTTCTGGCAACTGGGAACATTGCGAATTAATCGTATCAGATAATGCATCAACGGACGACACGACTACGGTTTGCGATAAATGGAAAGAGAATCTAAATAATTTGATCGTTTTTCGTCAACCATCTAATCTCGGGTCGGTTGGCAATGTTAATTTCTGCATCACCCATGCCCAGGGTAAGTATGTATGGACTATAGGTGATGATGATCCGATAGACTTAGACGCGATAACATCAATACTCAAAATACTTGAAAAAAATCGAACTATTGGCGTTTTGCATCTCAATCATCGCTGTGTGAGCGGTATAGATGGTTCGGTTGTTTATGAGAGGTTCTATCCTTGGAAAGAGGATCTCTATTCCGAAGATGGCAAGCAAATTATTGAAATGTGTCTTCAACATAGGCAAGGTGGAGTTATGTTCATCACTGCAAATGTACTAAATACGCAACTTGCAAATCAGGCGATCCAAAGTTGGGAATACACTAGTAAGAACTTAGCTGTTCCGCTTTATATTTCAGCATGGATTGCTTCAAGGTCAGGAGTATATGTCACCTGCAATAATTTCTGCGATTGTGTCTATTTTGTCAGCAGTTGGTCGAAGTCGAGAAGAACAGTACTGCGACTCTATTACCACGACAATCCCCTGACTTATCAGAAGATGAAAGAAATTGGCTACTCAGCTGAAGTAATGAATCAATTGATACGATATCCAATTATTTCATTAAGTTCATTTGGCAGGATAAAACAGCTTTGTAAACTTTTATTAATCAGTCCAGAAACTTTTTTCAAATATTTGAAGTTATTTTCGAAATCAAGCTGAAATCAAAGGCAACTCAATCAAAACAACCATTAAAACAATTTGAAGACTACCTGTTGCATGATGATTCGCTTACGGTTTATGGTGATTGTGTTTGGATCGGCATTGTTACAAGTCTCAAAGACGTGACGATTAGTTATTGATGACGCGGGTAGCGATCACAGGTCCGACTCCTTCATCGTCTCGCGAAGTTCTTGATGCACGATGTAGCGACTGTAGCCATTGAGCACTGAAATCAAGCGATAGACCGTTCCGCCATTGTTGATGTAACTGACGTCAACATGCCCTTCTTGGGGGATTTTCGTTGGTTGAATGTAGCCTGTGCCTTTCTTGCTGGGAGTCACGGTCTTGCAATCCCAACGACCAGCGGTCTTGAGAGCTCGATAGCTTGAACTTGGGCTGACTGCGACAATGTCGTCGTCGAGCATCATGAATGTCAAGCGTCGATAGCCGTCCAACGGGTGCATGTCATGGCAGTCGAGAATGGCTTGCTTCTCCCGATCCTCGAGCAACCAATCATGCGGGATCCGGTTCTTGTGCTCATTGCTCTTTCCGTAGCGCTTTAGCCATGTGTGGTACTTGCTGGTGGACAGTCTGGCCCACTTCAGCAGGTCTTTGCATGGAATGTCCGATCGCTCGGTCCAGTACTTCATGTAGTCGACAATCCTGTCGCGGATATCGGGAGGGACCCAAACGCCTTTCTTACGTCGAACGGTAGCGATGGTGGACATCCGTTTGGCCGAGCGGGTTAATAGGATTCGCATAGGAGCGCTGCATGATGAAGTCTCAAAGCGGTAGCTCATTCCAACTTTTTCTTTTTGGCTTTGTTGGCGTGACGGCCTGTGCCATCGCCGTCGTCAAGGATGCCCCCTGCGGGGTTTAACTTCGCTAGGGCAGCAGCAAGACGAACGCGGGCGGCGATGGCCATCGGATCAATGCTCTCCTTGGGTACGAGTTTTTCGGAAAAAGGGGAATCGCTCATATCGTAAAGTTCTCCGGCTTGATTGAGCTTCCAGCTAGCATCGCGGACGTACCACATGCTCGCGAGCTGATTGTAGATCCATTGGCGAGGTTGACCGGGTTTGCCAAGCAATTTCGGAACGATACTTTGACCATCGAATATTGTTTTTTCGGGAAGTTTGCCACCTGCAAGTTCTGCAAACGTGGGAATAAAGTCGGTGGAGTCCACGAGGTCGCTGCAAACCGTGCCGCTAGGCGAGTGTCCAGGCCAGCTAACGATGAGTGGAACGAGGCCGCCACATTCGAGCATGCTCCCCTTGAGGCCTGAGAGTTCTCGCCCACGAACCGTCGCGTTCTGGGCTTGACCCTTGGCTGTGCCATTGTCTCCCATGAAAAGGATCAACGTATTGTCTCGTAGCTTTTGGCTTTCGAGTTCAGCCACCAGTTTGCCAACCAGTTTGTCCATATAAGCAATGTTGTCCGCGAATAGATCTTTACTAGCCTTGAGACTGTCAGGTGTAGGCTGTATTTCGCCATGCACGTGCGACAGGCTGTAGTAGATAAAGAACGGGTCCTTGCGGTGTTTTTGGATGAATTCGATCAGATGGTTGTGCATGAGATCGGGCATGTATTCTTGATTGCCGAGCCTTTTATCCATTCCATTTTCTTGGTAGGCAATGCTTTTGGTCGGGTCTTGATTCCAATAAACTCCGCTACCCTTGAATCGAAGAACATCGTCAAATCCTTGATCGCCTGGATCACCCGGTAGTTGTCCCCATTTGCCGATGCAGGCGGAAACGTATCCCGCCGACTTGAAAAGCCGTGGGGCCACGATTTCGTCGGTCGACATTCTCCCGCAGGCATCTTGATTGCTCGATCCGTTACGGAATGCATAACGCCCCGACATGATCAAAGCCCGCGATGGACCGCACAACGCTGCCGTATAGCTGTGGGTAAATCGAACTCCCGAACTCGCCAGCTTGTCGATGTTGGGCGTCTTGCAGTTGTCCGCACCGTAGCAACTCACGTTACCGATGCCGAGATCATCGGCCAGGATAAAGATGATATTGGGCTTGGGTGGCGCTTCGGCCGCAACCAAAGCGGAAAGCGGCAAGAGTGACAAAGCTAGGATTGGGAGTTTGCTGAGCTTCATAATGGATGCAAATTTTTTTGCGGATTTACTGTCGAAGGTTTGTGTTTCGCTGTCGAACTATTCTTATCCATGGAGGGGTCGGTGACAACGGGTTGTGCGGCCTACAGCAATCAACGATCATTACGTCGACACCCGACACGGTCGACATCCGGCACTGTCGAATTCCCTTTACGTCGATTTTCTTAAAAACGCCCAAAGACATCCATGAAAAAAACCGAAGGCCTCATCGCGGCTCCGTTCACCCCTATGAACCTTGACCGTTCCGTGAACTTGGAAGCGATCCAGGGATATGCGAACTGGTTGAATGCGAAAGGAGTCGTCGGTGCGTTTATCTGTGGCACAACCGGTGAGGGGATGTCGCTCACGATCGAGGAACGAAAGAAAATTGCCGAACGTTGGATGGAGGTTGCTCCCGAGGGGCTGCGGGTCATTGTCCATGTTGGACATACAACCCTGGCGGATTGCATTAGCCTTGCACGACATGCAGCTTCCATCGGAGCGGATAGCACGTCTTGTCTGGCCCCTTTTTTCTTTAAACCACATGGCGTAGAAGGGCTTGTCGATTGGTGCGAACAAGTCGCATCCGCCGCATCCGATTTGCCATTCTATTATTATCACATACCCTCGATGACCGGCGTGACGCTGCAAGTTAACGAGTTTCTGCGTTTGGCATCCAAACGCATACCCAATCTTGCAGGTGTCAAGTACACCTACGAGGACATCCAGGATTGCGAACAATGTGTTCGACTTGAAGAGGGGCGATTTGATGTCCTTTTCGGTCGCGACGAAAAATTGCTTTCAGCCTTAAGCTTCGGTGTCCGTGGCGCCGTTGGGAGTACCTACAATTTCGCCGCTCCGATTTATCAAGAGATGATCAACGCATTCGATCTTGGCGATTCGTTGCGCGCAAACGAGATGCAAATGTTAGCCATTCGAATGATTGACACCCTCGTCCAAGGGGGCGTCCATCCTATCGCGACGTTTAAGTGGTTTATGGGTCGCGTGGCTATCGACTGCGGTCCGACGCGTCTGCCACTCGTGGGCTTAACTCCAGAACAGATGCTTGCACTCGAGACCAAATTGGAAGCACTCAAGATCTATGATTGGGTCAAGTGAGACTATGCGGATTACATGTGTGCTCTCGCTCGTGCTGACGACTATCTGGCTCCCTAGTTTGGCGATGGGCCAATCGGAGATCGCATTGCATTGGAGCGAGCTGCCACCGTTACCCGGCAAGATTGGCGTAGCGGGACCTTTCGCGGGTGCGCACAACGGCGTGCTGATAGTCGGGGGTGGGGCTAACTTTCCAGACAAGATGCCGTGGGAGGGTGGTAACAAAGTTTGGCATGAAGATGTCTTTGTATTGGATAGTTCAGATGGAACTTGGAAGGTTGCGGGGAAACTGCCACGCCCGTTAGGGTACGGCGTTTCTCTCTCGACAGACCAGGGACTTGTTTGTCTTGGAGGAAGTGATTCTCAACAGCACTATGACGAGTGTTTTGTCTTGCAGTGGGACGATGGCACTCTGATAACCTCAGCGATTGCGTCTCTTCCAAAACCTTGTGCGAATTTTTGTGGAGCCATATTGAACAATACGTTGTACGTAGTGGGCGGGATCGAAACGCCAACTGCCACCGTCGCAATGAAATCATTTTGGTCCCTTGACCTTCGCGATTCCGAGTCGAATTGGAAGGAATTGGAAACTTGGCCAGGTCCTCCCAGGATGCTGGCTGTCGCCGCGGTGCAAGACAACGCGTTCTATGTGGTTGGCGGCGCTTCGCTCACCGTCGACGTCCAAGGCAAACCTGTGCGCAAATACGAAAAGGATGCCTACCGCTATCGAGCCGAACAAGGCTGGACTCGCGTTGCGGATCTGCCCCGCCCCGTGGTTGCTGCTCCGACGCCAGCCCCTACGCTAGGGCTCTCGCAATTTTTAGTCATAGGCGGCGATGACGGGATGCATGTCAATTTTATGCCACCAGCATTGCATCCAGGATTTCCGAAATCGATTCTTGCTTACGACACAATCCTCGATGCTTGGGGAGTGCACGGCCAAGTTCCGGCATCGCACGTCACCACCACCGTCGTTCCCTGGCGCGGCGGCTTCGTCATTCCGAGTGGCGAAATTCGACCCGGTGTGCGATCGACCTCGGTTTGGATCGGCCAGCCCCAAAATTAATTAAAAATAGTCCGCTCGAGCTGGTACTCGAAACTTTGCGATGTCTTTCCAGTCTTAATTAGCCGGAGCGCGTTAGCGTCCGGTTTTCGGAAAAACTTCGCGATGTCATCGATTCCAGTCTTAATTAGCCGGAACACACCGGCGTTCCTCCAAATTAGGACACTTATTGATCAGTTGCGCTGACCTTGGACCTATCGCGATGGGAACGATCCCCTGGGATAATGCTAGAGGCATTCCCAAGTGCGTTCAGGGTTGCCCGACGTAAGCCCGCGAGGGAGTACTCGGCGTATGTGGTACAATCCTCCGGCAAACGTTTGGCAGCGTAAAGTTTTTTTGGTCTCCAAGGACCAGTAACGATTGTCTGGTATCCGAGTTTATTCATGAAGCAAATTTGCCCCAAAAAAAGTTTTACTCCACGGAGTTTGTGTCTAAGAACTAGGGTGGCCACCGCTGTCATTTTTGCATTCCTTTCGTTTTGGAGTTGCGACTCTATGATATTTGGGCAAGAGAAAAAACACGCTCACACGAATCGTCTAGTTGATCAGACGAGTCCGTATTTGCTGCAACATGCTCACAATCCTGTTCAATGGTATCCATGGGGCGACGAGGCGTTTGCGAAAGCCAAGCTGGAGAACAAGCCTATTTTCTTGTCCGTCGGCTATTCGACTTGCTATTGGTGCCACGTCATGGAAGTCGAATCATTCGAAGACGAGGAAGTTGCCGCCGTTATCAACGAGCACTTTATCGCAATCAAAGTCGACCGCGAGGAACGGCCTGACATTGACGAACAGTACATGCTCGCAACGCAGTTGATCGCCAAGCGAGGTGGTTGGCCCAACTCGGTTTGGCTGACACCGGACGGGAAACCATGGATGGCAGGAACTTATTTCCCAAAGCAAGGCTTCATCCAAGTGTTGCTACAGCTTGCGGACGTTTGGAAAAATCGCCGAGACGAAGTGAACCAACAAGCGGACACATTGACCAAAGCGACGCAACGAATGAGTCGTCTCACGATGAACGAAGGGATTGAACTCACGTCCCAGTTGACCAAGCAAGCGACCGATTTGCTCGTCTCCAGATTCGACCCTCTTCTTGGTGGGTTTGGAGGCGCGCCCAAGTTTCCTCCGCACGGAACATTGCAATTGCTCATCCAGCAATTTCGCGAAACGGGTGACAAATCGCTGCTGAAGCCCATTTCCGTAACGCTCGATGCAATGTGGCTTGGTGGGATCCATGACCATATCGGTGGAGGCTTTCATCGGTATTCGACGGACGCAGAGTGGTTGCTACCGCACTTTGAGAAAATGCTTTATGACAATGCTCAGCTAATGCAAACCTATGTCGACGGTTATCAGATCACAGGCAATATGCGATACAGCGAAGCCGTCGCGGATATCCACGGCTGGGTGAAACGCGAAATGACTTCATCTGAAGGAGCATTCTTTTCGGCCCTCGACTCGGGCGAAGTTGGCAAAGAGGGCGAAGCCTACGTCTGGCCGGTAAATCGCCTGCAAGATTTGCTGGGAGCGACGGATGCGGCGTTATTCGCAGAAATTTACAACTTTCTTCCCGAAGGCAATTTCAAAGAACAATCGACAGGCAAGCGAACGGAAACCAATATTCCGCACCTTAAGCAATCGATCGAAACGATTGCTGCAAAACGAGGGCAGAGCGAACAAGAACTTGCGGGTAGCTTGGCGCAAATGCGAAACAAAATGCTGGTCGAGCGTCAAACGTGGCCGCAGCCTCGCGTCGACGACAAAGTACTGACTAGTTGGAATGGTTTGATGATTGGCTCATTGGCATACGCTGGTCGCGTTCTTCATGAGCCTAGTTACATCGAATCCGCGAGTCGCGCGGCTGACTTTATTCTTAAAAACATGGTGCTCGACGAGGTCCTCTTGAGAACCTATCGCGATGGAGTCGCAAAAATCCCAGGTTACCTGGATGACTACGCTTATTTCGTGCAGGGACTGATTGAACTGCATCGCGCGACCGGCGATCCACGCTGGCTCGATCAGGCAACACGTCTTACAAAACGAATGCTCAGCGAATTCGAAGATCAAGACAACGGAGGGTTCTTCTTTACCACAGCGTCGCACGAGGACTTGATGCTTCGCACCAAACATCTCGGCGGCGGTGGCAACATGCCCAATCCGAATGGGGTCGTGGTCCAGGTTTTGATTCAGCTCGATGAGTTGACTGGCGAACCCGTCTATCGACAATCAACCAAACGCACTTTAGAGTCCCTTTCGGGCTTGTTAGCCGGTCAACCGCACGGGGTCGAAACTCTGTTGGTCGCGTCATCTCAGTATCTAACCAAAACAAAATCAGAATCGCCCAAGACGGCTGCGCCTATTGAACAAAGTCGGCGAGTCAATGCGGTGACCATTCGGATTTCTCCAACGCGATTAACCGCAAAGCCCGGCGATGCCATCACGATCAAAGCGGTGCTGGAGATTGATGAAGGTTGGCATTTGTACGGGGAGAATCCTGAGTCGGAGTTTCTATTGGCCAGCACGATTACAGTCGATGCGAGCGAGCAAGTTGCAATCGGCAAAATGAAGTCACCGCAGGCTCAATCCAAGCTCGACCCAATCTTGCAGCAAACGCTCAGTACCTACTCCGGTAGGATTGAATTTGAGGTTCCACTAACCATTGGTTCCAACGCAAAGCCTGGAAAAATTCCGTTGAGCATCAGCGTCAAGACTCAAGCATGCGATAAAAATCGATGCCTGCCACCTCAATCGACCTCGTTTGTCTTGGAAATCGAGGTTCCGTCCACCAGTTCAGACAAGACACCCTGAGAATCGATCGATCGTTACCAAGCTCTCCTTGTCTTAGAAACTTTCGACAAATAAGGCGAGCGGAAGACAGAAAACTACCAATCATAACCCGTTACGTAAGCGAGGAATTGCAGGCGGCACCTCTCTTACGGGCACGGGTTACCATCGCATAGAACGAGCGCGCTCGCTCGTGCATCCATGGGCGAGACGCCTCATCTTTACCCACACTTCGCAGCACGCCAGACTCGAAATCCCAATGGATTTGCGTGATCTCTGTGCGTTTTCTCCCCCTCGCCCCGCTTCGGGGAGACGGGGTCGGGGGGTGAGGGGTAGAGCCCTGACATGGTAGCCTCCGGTTCAGTTATTTGTTTACGCCTCTGAAACGAGGATAGACATTGAATTCACGATCAAAAAACCAATCAAAACACAGTGCAAAACCCCGCACCCCCAACCCCTCTCCCCGAGTACAGGGCGAGGGGAGCAAGATCAAAAGATGTGGGTAAAGATGAGGCGAGACGCCCTCGCCACTTTCGAATACCCCGTCTCACAATCCATTAAAGCAACAAGCCGTCCAGAACCTTATGCCGCGCTCGATGCATGGCTTGAGGGAATCACCATGGCGGATCAGGAGAAGCTCGAGCTCGCTTTGAAGGAAGTCCTTTCACCCAAAGACAGAGAATCACCCAAGGGCGCATCCAATGGCGGTTACCACTATTTTGGTAGTGCGAAGATATTCCCACAAATGGGAAACGCCTTCGCCGAAGCAAACCTCAAACTCATCAAAAAGTAAGAAACAAACAAAACGGCCGAGCCTGTCGCCAGTTCACTGCGATCGTATCTATCTTCACCAACGAAATGAACCATGATTGAGATCCGACAGGCTGCATCCACCGATGTGGAAACCATCGCCCGTTACAACATCGCGCTCTGCTGTGAAACCGAAGCACGGGAACTCGATCCCGTGACGGTAACCAACGGAGTCAGACGCTTCGTTTCCGAACCCAACAGGGATAGGTACTTCGTGGCTGAGATCGACGGCGAAGTCGTGGGACAAGCCGCGCACACTTTCGAATGGAGCGATCGGAGAAACGGCGAGATCTGGTGGATTCAGAGTGTCTATGTGCATCCCCATTTTCGCGGCAGGGGCGTGTTCCGATAGAGAGCCATTTTGCGGGACTAAAATCGCGTGTCGGCAGCTGCATCGCAGCCCGAATTCGGGGCCACTGCTCAACCGGCATCTCAAACTTGACGCGTTCACCGTTTGGACCGAAATGCCCGGAAGCGATCAACCGATCGACCCCTTCGGGTGCAGGCACGTCGACAAAATCCAACCCACAACGAATACCAAGGGTAGGTAGCACAGAATTCGGGTTCGGCGTGGGTGTTCCAACTTTTCGGCTTCCGTGCTGGGTTGACGAAAATCGGACATCGCTTCGAGACTGCAAACCAACCACAAAGCACTGATGATCAGCCCAATCGCGGAGACTGCAGCCCGATGTAGGTTTGTGTCCGCCGTTCCAAGTGCAGCCACAAGGAAGCTGCTCGGCACAAGGAATATTTCCGTAATTTTGATAAGGTCTGGGTGAGGTGTGCCGCTCAAGTCTCTAGTATTCTTTCCTCGTTCGATCCAAAAACATCCTAAGCACATCCGCAACTGTTTTTCATACCCATTAGCCATTGGGCGATAGCCCCGGTTTTCCAATTGCTCGACATTCGTCGAGAACCGGCGCTATGCCCTTCGGCACTCAGTTTGTTTCACTCGAAGACTCATACCCTTTTGCTTAGTGTTGCCTGTTTCTTCGCAAAAGATGCGATCTTCAAGCAACTTTCGCGAAGGGGCTACAATAATGAATCGCGGTACGAAAGGCTACAATAATGGGTCGAGCGGTCCTAACTTGCTGGGGTCTCTGGATTTTGCAATCGCACTAACAACCATTGCTGGGTGCTGTCTTTCCCAATGTGGAGTAGGCAGGGAGCTTCGTCTTTGGTGAGGTTGTATAGGCCTGTTTCGATGATGCTTGTTTTGTTGTCCCCGACGGTGAAGGCGACCCGCTGCGTCTGCTTATCGACCGAGCCCTGCACGACCTGGTTTTGTTTCATGGCCGTATCGGTGTAATTGCCGCGTAGGATTCCTTGCTTGTTGACCGCAAGTTGGATTGTTATGTCCGACTTGGGTTGGTCTGACTTCGTGAATGCAAAAACGCCGAGCGGAAGCCAGTCTCCATCGGAGGGTGCAGCAGCTTCTGCGCCAGTAGTAGCAAGAGTGGCAGCTTGGTCGTAGTACTGCTCCGCTGTGCCCGCACTGTCACCATTGATGTAGACATTGCTGTCTTCATAAACGACGCTGTTGCCGTAGTCGTAGTAGACCGGTGGCTGCTCGCTGTATCCGCAATAGCTTGATGCGGTTCCCCAAGTCGCGGCATTCCACAAAGCACCGGCGGTCAGCCCTGCAGCCACCCATGCACCTGGGTATTGAGCGTTCCAACCTCGGCCATAGATGCCCCAGTTGTTATAGTTGCCTCGCACGGCGGCGGCGGCGGTGTAGCGACCCGAGGGGGTAACGCGAATGAAACCCGCTCCCACGCCCGCTGGGCCAGCCGTGATCACCCTGCCACCTCCATAACCACCAGGTCCAACTGCACCGCGACCAACAACGGCTTGACCGCCGGGGCCAACCGCTGCACCGCGACCAGCAGTTCCGCCGCCCGCACCCTGAACGCCACCTACGACGGCTGCACCACCCTGCGGACCAACGGCGGCTGCGCGACCGACTGTGTTGCCACCCGGACCTGTTACTGTCACACCTGCTGCCTGGCCACCGCCTGCGCCTTGCTTGTACCCAGCGTCCACATCAAAATTGCCACCGCCTGCGCGAGGCATGTTTCCTACTCCAGAGCTAGCGTGGCTCAGACCTTCGTCGGACGGTAGCCCGAGAAATCCACCGAGCTGACTTTGGCTAGGTGCGTTGAATCGACCCGCACCGCCAGTTTGACCGGCACCTCCCAATGCGCTTGCCCCCGCTCCGACGTTGCTTGCTCCACCTGCCGGGCGACCGGCAGCTGTTTGATTGACGCTACCAGCGCCTCTGCCAGCGTCTAGACCAGCGCCTCCGATTCCACCTGGTGCTCGATTCATCCCGCCGGGGTTTCCAAAATTACCAGCGCTCGGACGAGACGCGCCGCTCATACCACCCGAGAAATTCCCCTGGCTCATTTGACCGCCACCACCATACGATGGGCTCGGGCGGCATCCGCCTGAAAATCCGCCCCCAGGCGAACCGCCTCCGCCGCGAGATGCCCCACCGCTGAAGCCTCCTCCTCCGCCTCCACGTCCACCGCCACCGCGGCCACGGCCCCAGCAATCGGAGGATTGGATAGAAACAATCGCGATGCAAACTGCCACAATCAAAAATCGCTTGGACATCTTGAGACTCCGAAAAAGGACAATATTTTATGTAGGATGGAACCGTAAGTTATTGAAACGCCGATCACTGTAACCCTAGTCATTTAGCCGCTGGCTTGCGTCGTATGATGACTTCATCCGTATCCGCAAGTCGGACTTCGCCAATCCTCCGGTCCACCGATTGCCAAACATAAGCGTTGTCATCCAAACGTTTGAGCAAATTGACAGCGGTGGTGGAAACGCTCTGGCCGGTCGTGCCACTCACTTTCGCTAACCATCCGCCCTCGATCGCAGACCAAATTCCGATTGCATGCCCTCCATCCGCTGCGAAGTTCCAGGACTGCACGTGATTTGCTTGCGAATTCCATCCGATCATTTGTAGACCTGTCGTCACTGTGCCATCGACCTGCGTCGTATTGTAGGACCGCTCGACGAATTTTTTATTGACTATCCATCGGCATTTCGACTCGGTGCGAGCTCCATTCTCCTCCGCCGTCCAATCACCGATAAGCCATTCAAGGTCAGCCAAATCGTCGGACGGCGACGATTTGTCGACCGACGTTTCCCGAACCGAAGCCAATAACCATTTTCCGTCAACCTTCACATGAATCGCAGTGTGTTTGCTAACGATGGACGCAGCTGCCGGTGCCGGTTCGAAAACCGATTGTCCGTCCTCAATGGCCACACTGTCGCTCAGCAGTCGTATCGAATCGGTCATCATTT
>CAMBSL010000053.1 GCA_945870455.1 Pirellula staleyi DSM 6068
GGCCAAGGGCCAAAAAGCCACGCCGTCGATACGGCCCGAACTACCAACAAGCCTTCACCAAGCCAGAGGACGAACAAGGTGAAGTCGCGGTCAACGAAGAGGGTGAACCGATTCCGACGGATGACGGAGACTCGCCTGCCGAAGAACCGGGGCAAGAGTTTTATGGCTTACTCGAAATGCATCCAAACGGTTATGGCTTCCTTCGCTCTTCTTCCAATAATTACTCCCGAGAGCGAACCGATCCTTTTGTTCCAGGAACGATGATCGAAAAATTTCGGTTGCGTCAAGGATTAAAGATTCGCGCGGTTATGCAACAAACGCGCCGCGCCCAAGGCCCTCGCATCAAAGAAATCATCGATGTCGAAGGGATGAAGCCGGAAGAATATGTGAACGTCAAGAACTTCGACCAACTCACGGCTATCAATCCGGAACGCTGGCTAAAATTGGAAGTGGGTGCCCAACCGATTACCAACCGCGTTATCGATTTGCTGGCGCCGCTCGGTCGCGGACAACGCGCTTTGATCGTCGCCCCGCCGCGCACAGGCAAGACGATCATGTTGCAAAACATTTCCAAAGGAATTGCTCAAAACTATCCCGAAATAGAATTGATCGTTCTGCTCATCGACGAACGCCCCGAAGAAGTGACCGATATGCGTCGCTGCATCGAGCACGGGGAAGTGATTGCGAGTAGCCTGGACGAAGACGTCGATTCGCACGTGCGTTTGAGCCAATTGGCTGTTGATCGATGCAGACGTCTGGCCGAAATGGGCAAGGACGTCTTCATGCTCATGGACTCCATCACGCGACTAGCCAGAGCGTTTAACAAGTGGGTCGGAAACAGCGGAGCAACCATGTCCGGTGGTGTTAACATCAAGGCGATGGACATCCCCAAGAAGCTATTTGCGACCGCGCGTTGTTTCGCGGAAGGTGGCTCGCTAACGATCGTGGGAACAGCACTCATCGATACCGGTTCGAGAATGGATGAGCTCATTTTCCAAGAGTTCAAAGGTACTGGTAACATGGAACTCGTACTCGATCGAAAACTCGCGGATCGCCGCGTTTGGCCTGCGATCGATATCTCGCAATCCGGCACGCGCCGCGAGGAATTGCTCCATGATTCAGACACGTACCATTCGGTAACCATGATTCGTCGGACTTTAAACTCAATGCACCCAGTCGAAGCGATGGAGCAACTCACCAAGCAGCTTTCTCGGTTCCAAAGCAATGCAGAGTTTCTTAAGCTGATTGCAAACGCGAAGATCATGGACTGATGCTTGACGCATCTTCGATTGGCATGGAAGCGCAACGAGACGAACGGTTTCCAAAAAACGTTCGTCTCGTGAGCCAAAAGGATTTTGATCGCGTCTTCAAAATCGGAACAGTTGCAAGCGATTCGATCCTCGTCATTCATGCCTGCTGCAATGAACTAGAACGGACGCGAATCGGTCTAAGCATCTCAAAACGTGTAGGCAATTCGCCAGTTCGAAATCGATGGAAGCGATTGATACGAGAGGCATTTCGAAAACAGAAATTCGATTTGCCACAATTTCTCGACATCGTTGTGCGCCCCAAGCGCGGCGCTAGTCCCGATTACCAACAGATCACAAAATCGCTTCTGAGGTTGTGCACACAACTCGGTGGTAAGCTCGGCAGGAAGCCGTAACGATCGGGGGACTATTCAATGATTTCCACCGTTAAAGCATGGGCCGGAATAGGCTCATCTTTACTAACATCTTTTGATCTTGCTCCCCTCGCCCTGGTCTCGTGGCGAGGGGGAGAAAACGCACGGAGATCACGCAAATCCATTGGGATTTCGAGTCTAGCGTGTTCTGAAATGTGGGTAAAGATGAGGCCGGAACAGGGCAAGCAGTTCGGTGTGGATTCGCAAATCACTTGGGAATTCCGCGGGCGGCTCGCGCGGCTAGCGCCGATCCGCTATCTCAGCCGACGCGCTTTAGAAGGTCGGCTGCGGGTGCCTCAGAATCCACAGCATCCACCTGCTTGCTGCGTGTGCCTGCGATTAGGACATAGAGCGATGGCACAACAAACAGGGTGAACAACGTTCCAATCCCCATGCCAGCAACCAGTACGATGCCGATGCTGTTTCTTGCTTGAGCACCGGGCCCGGTTACGAAGACCAATGGCATATGCCCTAGGATTGTCGCAGCGGAAGTCATCAGAACGGGACGCAATCGCGTTTGAGACGCTTCTACTGCCGCCCGCCATTTCGTGCGTCCAATTTCTTGAAGATGGTTGGCGAATTCGACAATCAATATTCCGTTTTTGGCAACTAGACCGACCAAGGTAATCAACCCGACTTGAGAATAGATGTTGATTGTCGTCAAGCCCAAGAACGTAAGTGCCAGCGCACCGGAGATCGCCAGCGGAACCGAACCAAGTAAGACAATGAGCGGGTCGCGAAACGACTTGAATTGAGCTGCCAAAACCAAGTAGATCAACACTAACGCGATCCCAAGAGTCATGGTTAATGTCGAGCCTTCTCGGCGAATTTGTCGAGACTCGCCTGCGTAATCAATGACGGCGGCGTCCCCCGCCACTTCGCGAGCGATGGTCTCCATCACGGTCAGTCCAGCCTCTTTTGTTAGGCCTGGCAACATGGCTGCATTGATGTGAACGGCACCTTGCTGTTGAAAACGGTTTAAGACGCGAGGGGCGGTCAAGGGCAATATTTTGGCAAACGTCGAGACCGGAATGAGTTGACCACTCGGTGTTCTGATTTTGAGATCCATCAGCGAGCTTGTCGACTGTCGGTCGGCTTCGGAGAGTTGCGGGATGACTTGATAGGAACGATTGAAGTAGTTGAACCGGTTGACGTAGCCTCCGCCCAGCAGGACACCTAGCTCCTGAGCTATTGCCGCCAGATCCAGCTTCAGGTCAGCGACACGTTCGCGATCGATAATGACTTGGGCTTGTGGCAAGTCGATTTTGAGATCGGAATCGACAAATAGGAAGATATTCATTTCGGTGGCCCTTTGCGTGATTTTGTTTGCGATTTCAAGCATGCGTTCGATGGGCTGATCGCTTTTGAGAACCATTTCGACATCGAAATTGGATGCGACTGGCAGCGGTGGAATCAAAATCGGAAAGGGTTTAAGGCCGGGCACTTTGGATGCCAAGCCAAAAGCTTGTCCCAGCATTGCGGACGTGTCTCGCTGTCTTTTCAATTGCCTTTCATGCCAGTCCTTGGTAATGACGCCTCCGAATCCGCTGTTGGATCCAACCAGCGCCCACATGTAGTCGGTCTCAGGCATGGCATCGAACTGTGTCGCCAATTGACTCGCCCATTGTCTCGTACTGTTCAGCGTTGCGTCCGGCGATGCTTGCAGCATAACTGCAATGGACCCTTGGTCTTCGACGGGCGCCAATTCTTTGCCGGAGTAATGGTAGAAAGGGACCGCAGCGAGTCCGATCAAAAGGGTTGATAATGCGATTGCCCAGCGCAGGCTTAGGGCCCCTTCAAGAACGGTCCCGTAAACGCGTTGGATCTGATCGAAGATGGTATTGACGAGTCTGGTCAAGGGGCCTTCTTTGCCCGAAGCGCTCAGCATCTTGGCACTCATGATCGGCGATAGAGTTACGGCTACGATACCGGATAGCACAACAGCGGCAGCCAGAGTAAACGCGAACTCACGAAACAACATGCCGGTCAATCCACCTTGAAATCCGATCGGCGCGTAAACAACCGCCAGCGTAATCGTCATGGCGATGATCGGCCCGACCAACTCGCGTGCTCCTATCAGAGCGGAATCAATCTTGCTATTCCCCTCGCGAATGTGTCGCTGAACATTTTCCACGACCACAATGGCATCATCGACCACGAGCCCAACCGACAGGACAATCGCGAGCAGTGTTAGAAGGTTGAGAGAGAAGCCCAGCAAATACATAAGGATCGCAGCGCCGATCAACGAAACCGGCATCGCAATCAGCGGGACGATAGCTGTCCGCACTGAACCCATGAATACGAACACCACGATGCCTACAATCGCAATCGTCTCAACGAGGGTCTTCGAAATCTCGCTGAGCGCATCGCGCATGAATTTAGTCGCATCGAAAGCGAGTTGCATGTCGATGTGGGCGGGCAGCGTCGGTCGAAGCTTGTCCATCGCCAATTGCAATTGTTGTGCGACAGCTATCTCGTTCGTGCCAGGAAGCGGCCACACGGATACGTAAACCGCCTCGCGAGCTCGGTACATAGCAGTCATTTGGGACTCTTCAGAACCCATTTCTACCTTGGCAACATCTTCAAGTCGAATGACCGCCCCTTCGTCCTGAAAGACGATCAAGTTTTTGAACTCGTCGACTGTCTTGAGATCCGTATCGGTCAACAGGTCGACTTGAACCGTATCGTTCTTGACCCGTCCGATCGCTGCCAGATAGTTGTTTCGCCGCAGCGCGTTGAACACATCGCCGGGTGTCAGGTTTAATTCCGAGAGTCGCTCGGGCGAAATCCAGATGCGCATGGCGGGCGTTCGCCCACCCTCAACTCCAACGCGTTGAACGCCTTCAATCGTCGTGAGCTGAGGTTGGACCACGCGATTCAAATAATCGGTAAGGCCCGCAATATCGAATTCATCCGAGGTAAAACTCAGATAAAACGATGCATAAGGTCGATCGGCGCGCTGGATATTCACACTTGGTGGCTCGGCTTCCGCAGGCAACTCACGCCTTACTTGTTGCAGCCGGGTGTTGATTTCAGCCAAGGCGGTCGTCGCATTGTGGTTGAGCTTCAAATGGAGCGTGATGGTACTGACGCCCGCCGTACTGACGGAATCGATGAAATCGATACCGGCGATGGAGGAGACGGCCTTTTCAATCGGAGTGGTCAAGAATCCTCGGATGTTTTCGGCGCTTGCACCAATGTAAACCGTTGTGATCTGGATCGAAGTGCTTTCCAGCTTTGGGAATTGCTGGATCGGTAGCAACTGGGCTGCGCGCAAGCCGATCAGCACCAGCATGAGATTGACCACGATGGCCAAGACGGGATGTTTGATAAAGATGTCGGTAAAGGACTTCATGGCTTAACCTTTCCCGCTTTGTCATCCAATTCAGGCTCGACTACCCATACCTTGTCGCGCAACTTGAACGATCCCTCAGTCACGATCGTTTGGTCAGGGGTGAGGCCATTCAGGATCGACACATTCTGACCGATGGTTTTGCCTGGGATAACCGTTTGAGGGTGCACTCGAAGTTTGCTCGTGTCCTTAGGATCTGGGGTAACGACATAGACAAATGCACCCTCGGGAGATCTGCGCAGTCCGGAAGCCGAAATCGTGACGGCTTCGGTTGACGGTCCAAAATCCAATTCGACTCGAACGGAATCGTTCGGTTGAAGCATGGCGGGCGGATTGTTGAGTTTGGCTCGGGCTGAAAGATTGCGAGTCGTTCGATCGGATTGAGAATCGATCGCGATGATCGTGGCGGGAATCGACTGTGGTTCGACCGCAAGTGTGATTTCGTCGCCAACATGCACTTCGTCCGCCACTTGTTGAGGCATCATGAAATCGATGTGAACGTAGTCGTCGATCCCTTGCAACATGGTTATCTGCGTTCCTTCGGGCAAGTACTGTCCTTTTTGAATGTCGAATAGACCTGCCTTGGCGAGGAATGGGGCTCGCAGAGTCTTCTTGCGAATGATAGCGTTGATACGCAGCACGTCGGCTTTGGCTTGAGTCAGCAGTGCTGTCGCTTGCTCTAACTCAAGCTCGCTAATGGCTCGCGCATCGGCAGCCTTTTGATTCCGCTTGAATGTCGATTCCGCGATTTTTTGAACCGCTTCGGCGCCCGCCAATTGGGCTTCTTCCACGCTTGTGTCGAGCTTCAACAATAATTGATTCTCTTGGACCACTTGCCCAGATTCGAACGAGACATCGGAGACGGTACCTACCACTTCGGTCCGCAACTGAACGGAGCGAGGGGCCAATATCGTGCCGACGGTGGTTGACCGTTGGCGAATGGAAACTTGCGCTGGATTTGCAAAGCGGACAATCTCAGGTCTTTCTGGGTTGTCCGGAGGTGGCGCCGACATCATACGAACCTTGAGCAGTCCGATGGCCACTCCTGTCCCGATCACAATGGCCAGCAAGACGATCGATCCGAATATTGTTTTTAACATGAGTCAGCTTGGTGCATGGTGCTTGGTGCTTTGTGCTTGGTGCTTTGTGCTTGGTGCTTTGTGCTTGGTGCTTGGTGCTTGGTGCTTGGTGCTTGGTGCATGGTGCATGGTGTTTGGTGCTTGGTGCTTGGTGCTTGCTGTTGTGGTTGTGGCTCAGGACAATGACTTAGTACGATTTCAGATCCCCCAATTGCACGGCGGTGGTAAAGACTTGAATGGGTACGGTCATGCCATAACGTCGATAGATCTTGTTCAATCGTGACGTATCGAGCGGGTTTGCATCGATTTGGCGTATGCAAATGCGAGTGACCTGTGACGGATGTTTCGATGCGAGCTTCGCGTAAATTTCTGGATCCCTCTCGCCACTGTCGCCAACCAACACGAAGGATCGCTCGGGTAGCCTGCGAATAAGACTGCGGATGATGCCTCCCTTGCTCTTGCGTCGAAGGATTTGCCATCGCTTGAAGATCTCGTCTCGCAATCGAAACCATTTCAGATGCATGCTGCCCAACGGGAAGCGTTCGTCGATTAGGAATTGATTGACTGCATCGTAAATCTGCCATGGGCTGCTGCTCACATAGTGAAACAAGGCGCCTTGCTCGGCCCACATCTGGTACGCATCGGCCATACCGTCAATGGACGCAAAGGGTTCGGCAAAGGTTCGTTGCAACATTCGACGTCGACTGTTGACTTCCGTTTGCTTGATAGTGTCATCGATGTCGGAAATAACACTAACTCCGGTCCGTTCGGCCAAAAAGACGGGGCTGCTTGTTTGCCCGAGTCCATCGTCCCATCGTTGCAAGAATTCGGACTCTTTCTCTTTGCTGTCCTTGCTCGGAAGTAAGCCATAAGTTCGGAAGCCTTGTAGCTGTTTTGCGGTAAGGTCAAGTTTGCAATTAAACAGACCACTGGTTTTAGACTTGCGGCGCAATACATATTGCTGACCCGCAAGTTCCACCTGCACACGTGCACCTGCGATAGGAGCTGCCAAGAATCCACGAATGCGTTGTTGAAACAATTTCCCTTGGGCAACGTCATTTGGAATATGGAGGGCCCGAATCAAGCCACGCAACATCAGACGTTTTCCAAAGCTCGCCGGAGCAGACTGGGAAATGCGGCCTTGGATTTGAATTCGCCACAGCGAATCTTTGGCAATCGGATATCCGAATGTTGGAAACAGTTGAACTTCCGTATCCGAGTCATTGCGGATTGCCTGATCGGGACTCATCCGCAATATTTCGGTCTTTTTTTGTTCCATCGGTCCATCGACGGCAGCCATGGGCTTGCGACTAGTCATTGATTGTGGAAATGGTTTCAAATGGAACAAATCACTACGATTGGACAGTCACTGTTGTGCGTGTTTCCATGGACTTGTAGATCGCTTCGATGGCCAATAGGTCCTTAAGCCCTTCTTCGCCAGCAACCTTCGATGGCTTGTTCTCTAGAATGCACTTCGCAAACTCATCCATTTCGGTTGCGAATTGATCTTGTTGAGGGAGTTCGACTTTGCCCTTGGAAGTTTCCATCCGGTTGTTGGTATAGCTGTAGGCAGGGTCCATTCGGATGAAGCCATTTTCCGTGAACGCATTGAATCGATTGAGTCCGTTGAAGTTGTAGCTGGTGCTGCAATAAGCTAGCACACCCGACGGAAACTTCATCAGCCACGTTATTGATTCGTCAACCTCGGCAAACTTGACCGCGTCGGTTTTCGTTTCCTGTGCCGTAATCATGGTTGGTTCTTCGCGGAGCAAGCAACGACACGCCTGCAATGCGTAGATCCCCACATCCATCAATGCACCACCTCCAGCAAGTTTCTTTTTCAATCGCCATTGAGTTGGATCGCCGATCTTAAATCCAAAACCAGCCTCGATCATCTTGATCGCGCCGAGTTCCTTATTGTGTGCCATTTCCATGCTTTTCAGATGAAGGGGTTCGTATTGGCAGCGATATCCGACGGCGAGTTTTCGATCGGCTGCTTTGCAGGCTGCGATCATGTCGCGGCAATCGGCGGCGGTGTTGGCCATTGGCTTCTCGCATAGGACGTGCTTGCCCGCTTTTGCAGCTCGGATCGTATATTCGGCGTGCATGCTATTGGGTAGAACAATGTAGATTACATCGACCGAATCATCCGATGCGATCTTATCAAAACTCTCGTAGTTGTAGATGTGATCGCGACCGATCCCGTATTTGTCAGCCCACTTTTTTTCTTTTTCGGGGGTGCCCGTTACAATCGCGGTTAGCTTGCAATGGGCTGAAGTCAATAGTCCTGGAGCGATTTGATTGGTGGCAAGTCCCCCCAATCCGACGAGAGCAAATCCCAGTTTCTTATTTTCGTTGGCGTAGGTTGGAGCCGAAAAGAAACCCCCTTGTGCGAGTCCGGCGGCAACGCCAGCAGAAACGGTAGTGCTGATAAAATCGCGTCGATTGGTGCTGAGCTGTTTCATTTTTGGTGGATTCTTGAACGGAGTTAGGAAACGGGGCGACCGCAAAGTGCATTTCGCCGTTGATTGGCGAGAGCTCAATGTCGCTCACTCTTATTGGTTAATCACTCTTTTTGGGGAATAGCGCAAACTTGACAGGGGTGAGGATTCGAAAATCGCTTAGAAATTCACCAGGTGGCTCGCGCCGCTCCTCTACCCGAACACTTCTGTGTACCGAAAGTGCTTACTGTTGGGCGAACGTCAGCCGCTTCGGTCCCGATAATTCTAGTCGAAATCAATCTTAGCTTCTACAGTCAAAGAAATCCCAGGCCTGTCCGAAAGCTGCTGCAATTGGCAAAATAAGCCAAGCTTTAACCGCAAACTTGCCCACAACTGGTCGAACGGAGCACGCGGGGATTTGTGGGCTTTCCAGGAAAGAGTTACAATTCCGTAGGACACGACGACTCATTCAACACAAATCCGAGATCGTTTTCCCGTGTCCTAGACAGTTTCTTTTCACATTCTCCTCCGAATGGAGTAAGTTCCGTGCGAACCAATGTATCAGCCCGTCATGGCCACCTTAAACCAGAAGATCAGTCAATTATCGTCGAAAAGGTTGAAAAGGTGCGTAGGTTGTTCGATCGAATTAACGCGATTGAAGTCACGGTTGATCTTGAGCACCTCGATAAACCAGCGGTTGAAATTAACGTTTCCGCCGAACACGTGCACGATTTTGTGGCGACCGCCCAGTCGACTTCGATCCTCTCTTCGCTCGATTTGTGCATCGGCAAAGTGGAGCAACAGATTCGCAAGCACAAAGAAAAGGTCACCGAACACAAGGCCATCGGTATCAAACATGCCGGGGGCGAAGAAGTTTAGGCTCTAAATATCCCTGTTTCCAAGTCTCATTCATTTCATCATTCGATCTCCGCTATTCGGTCCAACCATGTGCCGGAGAGGAATCGCTGGTTAGTTGCAAGGGTCCTCAAGTAATGAAGTTTTCTGTTTTTATAACCCCGAAAGCGATTCGAGCAGAACTGGCTGCGACGACCAAAGAGGGCGTGATCGCGGAATTGGTTCACGCGTTGGTGGAAGCCGGCGAAATCAAGGCTGCCGACCAAGAAGACATAATCAAAGCGATCATGAAGCGTGAAGAACTGGGTAGCACCGGCATCGGCCGCGGTGTTGCTGTTCCTCATACAAAACACGCAAGTGTTGGAAAGCTGATCGGAACCGTTGGCGTTAGCCAAACCGGCTTGGACTTTGAATCGCTCGATGGGCAAGTCGCATCGCTGTTCTTTTTGTTGGTTTCTCCGCCCGATCGTCCTGGCGATCACCTAAGAGCCCTCGAAAACATTTCACGGCAGTTGCGAGATGACACTTTCTGCCGATTCTTGCGTCAAGCGACCACGCCCGACGACATTGTGCAGTTGTTGGAAGAAGCTGACGGAAACCAATTCGGCGCATAGTGAACCGTATGACATCGGCAATCCAACAATGCACTGTGACCGTTCGAAATCCAGAAGGTTTGCACATGAGGCCTGCCCTCAAACTTGTCCAGGCCGCGACTGGTTTTCAATGTCAGCTAGAATTGGAACGCGCTGGTCAAATCGCCGACTGTCGCAGCATGTTGAGTCTCCTAACTCTAGGGGCTGCTCAGGATTGCGAACTGCTTTTGAGAGCTCAAGGTCCTGATGCAGAGGAAGCGATTCGCGTGATTAGCTTGATGTTCAGCCAGCAGTTTGACGAATAAAAGTCGAACCAGCGACATAGGATGGTATCGAGAGTCTCGGAGATTTTCGAACTAGGTATTTTTCGAACTAACCGTTTTTAACACGGACGCGGCGACGCGTTTAACAAACCAGATAGATTATTTCAGCATGCTGGAATTGCAAGGCATCGCGGTATCGCCCGGTGTCGCGATTGGACGAGCACTCGTGTTTGATCGCGAGGGCTACCGAATTACTCGTTGCTTGGTCGCCGTCGGTGAAGACGAACGCGAGTGGCAGCGGTTCGTAGATGCGGTCAGGCAAGCAAGTCTCAAACTGGAATCCAACCGACAGTCCACCGCAGACAAACTTGGCGAACGAATCGGCGATATCTTTTCTGCCCAGTTGCAAGTCCTGAGCGATCCACAATTGCAAACGGAACTAGAAAGCCTCATTCGAAAGAAGGCTTATTCTGCCGAATACGCGGTTAGCGAAGTCTTCACAAAATATGCTGCGGCGTTTCGCAAGTCGACCAGTTCCTTTCTCTCGGAACGAGCTGCAGATATACGCGACGTTGAGCGATCCCTGCTGGAGGTGTTGACCGGCCAGCCGATGGAGACTCTCAAAACGTTACCTCACGAGGCGATCATCGTCAGCCATGACTTGACGCCCGGTGAAACGGCTAGTTTCGACCCTGAGAAAGTGCTTGGCATATGTACCGAGGCGGGTGGCTCCGGCGGTCACACCGCCATCGTCGCCCGCGGGATGGAAATTCCTGCCGTGGTCGGCGTTGGGAATTTTCTGCATAACATCCGCAGTGGCGACGAAGTGATCATCGATGGCCACTTGGGTCGAATCATCGTTTCGCCGAGCGATGCAACTCGCGATCGTTACAAAGAGCGACGTTTATTTCGCGAATCGATCGCTACCCAGTTGCAGGAGATTCGGGATTTACCAGCCAGCACCAGCGATGGTGTTCGCATCGAGTTGATGGCCAACCTCGAGTTCCCTAACGAAGCCGCGTCGTGCGTCGCTCGCGGTGCCGACGGTGTTGGTCTATATCGAACAGAGTTTCTCTATTTGGGGCGCGATCAAGAGCCCACAGAAGAGGAACACTATCAAGCATATGCGCAAGTAGTTCGCGATATGCAGAACCGCCCAGTTGTCATTCGCACACTCGACTTAGGTGCGGACAAAATGGGCATGACGATGTTGGTAGAGCCGGAAAATAATCCATTTCTCGGTCTGCGCAGCATTCGTTTGAGTCTTCGTAACCCACCGCTTTTTCGCATTCAAGTCCGCGCCATTTTGCGAGCGGCTTGTCTGGGGGATGTGCGTGTGATGTTTCCTATGATCACGACGCTCGATGAACTGAGAAGCGCCCGCTTTTTGCTCCGCTCGGTGTCGGAAGATCTTGCAGCCGAAGGCAAACACATTCAATGCGCCGTTCAAGTCGGGATGATGGTCGAGGTTCCTGCGGCGGTTCTGATGCTAGATCGTTTCATTGATGAAATCGATTTTGTAAGTATCGGCACAAATGACTTGACGCAATATACGCTTGCCGTAGACCGCAGCAACGACTCCGTCGCTGATCTCTACCAGGCGTGCGATCCGGCAGTTCTTCGGTTGATCCAAAGAACTCATCAGATTGCATCGGAGAAAAAGAAATCGACCAGCGTCTGCGGCGAGATGAGCAATAATCCTGCTTATGCGTTGCTGCTGGTCGGAATGGGAATTCGAACGCTGAGCTTAGCTCCAGCCGCGATTCCAATCCTCAAGAAAGCGATTCGCTCGGTCACCATCGGCCAATGCGAAGCAATGGCATGGCGAGCGCTACGTCTTTCGACGGCTCGCGAAGTCGACGCATTCTTGATGAACCAATTAGCAGGGCTCGTGCCCGAAATCGTATTGCAAGCATAAACATCAAAACAAATTCACCATCCAAACGTTTGGCCCGCTCGCATGGTTCGTTCAAACTGTTCGACCGAAGCCAAAACAAGATGATGACAATCGAAAGGAACCAACAGTACCGATGAAGAAGGAAATGCTCATCAATGTCTCCCAAACCGAAGAATGCCGAATCGCCTTGCTGGAAGACGGAGTTTTGGAAGAACTGTACACCGAACGCACAAGCCAAAACAATTGGGTTGGCAACATTTACAAAGGCAAGATCGTTAACATCGAGCCAAGTATACAAGCTGCATTCGTCGACTTTGGTGTCGGTCGAAACGGCTTCCTCCACATAAGTGACATCGAAGCTCAATACTTTCGCCAAGCCGGCTACGATCCAGACGAAATCATGGACGGATCGTACTCGGACGTTGACGACGACAATTCCGATGAGGAACCCGAGGAAGTTGCAGACGAGGATGACGTGGATGATGACGGCGAAAAAGCCCCTCGCAGAAATGGGCGAAATGGGCCCCGTCGCAACAACAAACTGAGAAGCGGTCGACCGCGTTTTAAGCCGCCCATCCAAGAGATCTTTCGTCGTGGCGATGAAGTCCTTGTGCAAGTCATCAAAGAAGGAATCGGCACCAAGGGACCAACGCTTTCAACCTACATTAGCATTCCAGGTCGCTACTTGGTCTTGATGCCGGCATTGGGTCGCGTAGGCGTCAGCCGCAAAATCGAAGACGAAGACTTGCGTCGCAAGCTTCGCGCGATGATGCTCGACCTGCGTTTGCCAAAGGGTGTCGGGTTCATCGTTCGAACGGCCGGCTCCGAGCGAACACGCAATGAGCTTTCCCGCGATGTGGCCTATTTGCTTCGATTGTGGAAGGTGATCGTCAAACGCATCAAGACGGCACCTGCTCCTTGCGATGTTTACGAAGAAAGCGATATCCTCATTCGAACGATTCGCGATACGTTTACCGAAGACATCGATTCGGTCGTCATCGATCATCCCGAAGCCTACCAACGAGCAAAAGAGTTTGTTGAACTCGTGATGCCGCGAGTTGCGGACCGACTTGAAATGTACGACGGACGCGAGCCACTGTTCTACCGATATAAACTGGAACAAGAGATCAATCGTATTCACCAACGCATTGTACCGCTCAAGGGTGGCGGCTCGATCGTTATCGATCAAACCGAAGCATTGGTTGCCATCGACGTCAATAGCGGTAACTTCCGAGGCGGAGACGAGAATGCAGAAGAGAATGCATTCCACCTCAATATGTCCGCAGCAAAAGAAATTGCTCGGCAGCTTCGGTTGCGGGATCTCGGTGGAGTCATCGTAAACGATTTTATCGATATGCGAAAAGAGTCGCACCGACGCAAAGTGGAAAAAACCTTGCGCGATGCCATGCTTCGCGATAAAGCCCGCACGAAGATCCTTCGCACAAGCCCTTTCGGTCTCATCGAAATGACGCGTCAAAGGATTCGGCCGAGTTTCAAACGAAGTGTGTATGAAGATTGCCCGTGCTGCCGCGGTCGAAGTTTGGTTAAGACCGCAGAGAGTATGTCCATCGAGGTGACGCGATTGTTGATGATGGCATGCCAAATGCCGAACGCCGCTAAAGTTATCGTCAAGGTGAACGAAAACGTTGCGTCGTATCTCAACAACCGCAAACGTCGTGAAATTATCGAGTTGGAGGAATCGTCCAAAGTCAGCATTCAGATCCTGGGGAGCGATACGCCCTTCCCCGAGTTCTTGGAAATGGATTGCCGCGACAAGGACAGTTCGATTATCCCCCTTTCGTTTTTGAGCGAACGAAACTAACGAAGTCATCCCCCCTGGTTTTTACGCTAGGGGTATTCGCTTCTAGTACGAACAATACTGCCGCTCCCCTAAAGGCGAGCGGCAGGATGAGATAGTCCCGTAGTACAGGCTGCTAGGCGTATGTTTTGCATGTCGAACCAGGCTGGAAGCCTGTACTACGTGGTCGTTTTTGCGATGCCGATCGCCTAATAGAGGCGCGGCGCGAGCCGTCCGGTGAATTCCTAAGTGATTTGCGAATTTTCACCGGATAGCTTGTGCTGTTCCGTACCAAAGTGATTGCCATCGGGCTTAATCGCGTATTGCCAAGCTCGCCAAAACGTTGACTGACCCTTTACCAATCGTTATTTACATCCTCTCAAACCAAATCGGATCCCCAACCAGAACAACGTAGCAATGAACACCGCTCTCTTGATCCTCGTCATTCTATATTTACTAGGCACGTTGGCGATCGGCGCTTGGGCCGGGTCAAAGATTAAGAACACTTCCGACTTTGCCGTTGCCGGCCATCGACTTCCCTTAATCATGGTGGTTACCACCAGCTTCGCAACGTGGTTCGGCGCCGAGACGGTTTTGGGAATCCCTGCCAAATTTGTCAATGGGAGTATGCGGGAAATCATCGAAGACCCTTTCGGTGCATCGATGTGTTTGGTTTTTGTAGGACTCTTTTTCGCACAAAAGCTCTACAAGATGAATTTGCTTACGATCGGCGATTACTTTCGCAACCGCTATGGCATCGTGGTGGAAATTCTGTGTTCCACACTTATTATTTTGAGCTACCTCGGCTGGGTGGCGGCACAAATCACGGCCCTCGGTCTTGTCTTTACGATCCTCTCTGGAGGCGCAATCAGCCCAGCGGTTGGAATGATCATCGGAACTGTCTTGGTGTTGATTTACGTGATCATGGGTGGAATGCTCGCAGTCGTCTACACGGACTTCATCCAAATGATCGTTTTGGTCATTGGTTTGTCGTACATTGCGTGGATTTCATCGAGCTTAGCCGGCGGCACTAGCAAAGTGCTGGCCCTGGCAAACGAAAAAGAACTGTTCAGGATATTACCGGAGCCAACCGTAAAAGATTGGCTGTTCTTTGTTGGTGCGGCCATCACCATGATGATTGGATCCATTCCTCAACAGGATGTATTCCAACGAGTCATGTCTGCAAAGGATGCCAAAACAGCCCGGAACGGAGCCGTTATCGGAGGCTTGTCGTATTTGGCCTTTGCCTTTGTTCCAATGTTTATTGTTGTCTCCTCATTGATCATTATGCCGGTGGAGTCGAAGGAACTTCTAAAGGACGATCCGCAACGAGTGTTGCCAACATTGATCTTAAACCATATGCCGTTTTTCGCCCAAGTGCTTTTCTTTGGGGCTTTGGTTTCGGCCATCAAGTCGACCTCTTCTGCGACGCTGCTAGCACCGTCGACAAGTTTTGTGGAGAATATTCTACGACACCTGTGGCCAACTCTCGACGATCGGCATTTATTAAAAGCGATGCGTATTTCCATCTTTGTATTTGCCTTTTCCGTCCTGACGTATGCCATTGTGTCGCACGGAACACCGATTTATGACATGGTTTCTGCCGCCTACCAAATCACTCTGGTTGGCGCCTTTGTGCCCTTGGCTTTTGGTTTGTACTGGCGGGGCGCAACAACCCAAGGCGCGATTGCAAGTATCGTGTTTGGAGTTGGCGTATGGCTTGTGTTCACATTGGTTCCGTCATTGGGGAAAGAGTTTCCTAGCCAACTTGCAGGCTTGATCGCCAGCATTCTCGGAATGATCGACGGCTCAATGCTTCCGCAGTGGATTGCGCACTCCCCTGCCACCGAAGAAGCGACCTACCAAGTTCACCCAACTGGCCATTAAGGCTTGTACGCATTTCAGGAAACGAAAACCAGAGTTTGTCAGAGCTGGGTAACGAAGCCAAAATCTATAGAGGTGTTTGCAATATGAGCTTGTTTGCTGACGTCAAGAAACATCGGAAGTTTGGCTTCGAAACTTTGGAGACTCGAAGCATGTTGGCAGTAGGAGATCTGGACGTTTCATTTGCCTATTCTGGAGTGCTTCGCGACACCTTTGTTCAGACTCGAACGTCGAGCGAGATGGCTACGGATATTGTTGCTCGACCGGGTGGTGGGTTTTATGTTGCAGGCAATTTAAATAATGGTCGAGGAAATACTGGCGTCATACTGAGCTACCAAAACAACGGGACGCTTCAATCGAGTTTTGGAGAAAACGGCTTCGCACGAGTGCCGTTGGCAAGTGGTAACGAGCGACTTACCGCAATGGATTTGCAGGCTGACGGTAAAATTGTGGCTGCTGGATTCGCGAGGGACTCGCGGCCGCAGGCGACCAGTACTGTCGTCGTGAGTCGTCTTAACGCTAATGGCACGATAGATACAAGTTTTGGCAGCAACGGGCTGGTTTACACCCCGTTCACTTTCCATGCTGGCCCAAACGCTGTCAAGACTCGCCAAACGGGTGAAATACTGGTGGTTGCGAGCGAGTTCGATAAGCTGCATCTAGTCCAATATTTACCAAGTGGTTTGCTCGATTCGAAATTTGCGGTCGATGGCATCGCGGACTATTCCATCGATAATTTCAACTGTTTCGATGCGTTGCTTCTTGCAGATGGCAGCTCGATTGTGGCTCTTGTTCAAAGCACCTCGGACGGCAACGTAATGGCAAAGCTTATTAAGTTTTTGCCCAACGGTGTTCTAGATACCCAATTTGGAGATTGGGGAGTCGTAGCGTTCCCTGTGGCATCGCAATTACAGGGCCGTTCTTACGACACTCCGTTGCGGTTGGAAGAGACTATCAATGGAAATATTCTTGTGGCTGGCACGCAACGAGTGGATTCAACCCACAACTATTTTGTTCGAATGTTTTCCATGTTGGGTATTCCTGACGCTAATTTCGGCGTGAAAGGTCTTATAAACATTCCGATCCAGGGCACCTTTGGAACCATGGTGAACGATATCGAGTCGAAACCGACTGGCTCGATCGTGCTTACTGGTGCCGTGGTTATTGAAGGTTCGTCGCAAAACAGAACGATTAACGTGTACTTGAATGGCAACGGATCGTTCAATGAGAACTTCGGCATTCATGGGACGGTCTCTTTGGCTAATCCGTTATCCGGCGGCAGAACCGCGATTGTTGGCGATCGATTGATCTACGCTGCGACTTCCCCTGGATGGTTTCCTCCAAATGATATTGTCATTTTGGGTGTGTCCAAGTCCGGTGAATTGGACAGCACTTTTGGCGTAGGTGGCCGGATTGAGTCGAACGTCGATACCAGTTGGGGTCAATCGAATGCTCAAACTGTCATTGAGCTTTCGGATGGGAAGCTCTTGGCAGCGATGGGAAACTACACAGCAGGTCAGTCACAATTGGTACTCACGAGATATAACAAAAATGGATCGCTCGACACAAGCTATGGCATAGCCGGGAAAACGCCGGTAGGCGATTTTCTTCACAATTTCAGTGGGTTCAGTCCACGAATGATGCGCACATCGACCGGCATTTATTTAGCATTTCAGCAATTCAATACGGTCCGCTTATCCAAACTGACTGCAACGGGTGAAATTGATTTTTCATTTGGGGCTTTGGGTTGGCTAACGTTAGAATCCAATGACTTTCAACTAGTGCAGGACCTTGTGATCGCAGAGGATGCGATGTATCTCGCAGGGCGTGGAAATTATGGTTACCAGAATGGAATTCTGGTGCAGTCGAATTTAATCAAAAAACTAGATTTGACGGGAACCCCAGACCCAAGTTTTGGGAATGACGGAATAACGGAATTACCGTTGGTGTTCCAAAACTCAAGCTCCGGAATCAATATCGAGACTCAGGGAGACCATCTCCTGGTACTTCTCGATAATCATCCAGACGACCAACCGTTTCAAGTGAGCCTCACTCGGCTTAACGCTCTCGGCTTGGTAGATGCGTCGTTCGGTAATGCTGGGAGAAAACTAACTCAGTTCGAATCCGGCAATTCGATCGACAAGCATCGATGGTTGCAAGTAGCGGCGGACGGTAGCGTCCTCGTATACGGTAGTCGCCCTGCCATCAATGGGAGGCTTGGTGTTTTCATTCGAATGGAAAAATACAGTCAGGACGGTGATGTCGTCTCTGAGTTTGGGACTGCTGGATCGGTGGAAATCCCCGTTGGCTCGACCGACGTAGTACCCAATGCAATGGCGATCGACAGCCTAGGTCGAATCCTTGTATCCGCCGGAATTATCGATAACCAGACGACCACTTTGATGGTCGCACGTTACATGCCAAACGGGACTTTGGATGCGTCCTTTAGTCAGGATGGCATAAATACTTTTCCATTCGGAAAGTTTAGTGAAGCATTTCCGAACATGATTGTTACTCAAAACGACAATATCATCATTTCTGGAACCGAAACAGGTCCAAAGGATTCGCACGGGATATTGGCGCGGATCATTGGAAGTCGCCCTCCCCAGGAACAATGGAACAATTCGATCATTGCAGAAGACGTCGATGGCGACTTCATAATTTCACCTATCGATGTTCTTTTGGTAATCAATCATCTGAACATGCTTGGAAGCGGGAAGTTGCCTGCAATCAAGTCCGGTTCGAGCTTTCTCGACGTTGATGGAGACGGCTTCGTAACGCCACTTGATGCCCTTCAAATCATCAATAAACTGAATATTTTCAATGGAACCGGCGCTGAAGGCGAAGGGGAAATCGGAGCTGAAGGCGAAGGCACCACCAATGCGGTAACATCCAAGCCGATCATCACACTCTACCCAGGATTCGAGACGGAGATCGAGTATCGGCGAATTCAAGCCCGTGATCGCTTTTTTGTACGTCTCGGGGACCGATCAAAGGGATGGATTGGTTGTGAACTGAGCACATGCTCGCAAGGAATCGTCAGAAATGCGGACGCTAGCTAGCTGGCGGTGCGGCTGATAAGGACAGAGCACGAGCAACAGTCCTGGCTACTCAAGCTCTGGAAACGAATCGCGACTTGCCACGCGGTTTATCAACGTCTTGGTTCTTAACACAAAAACCGATTTGTAATTTGCGACCTGCTGCTCCGTAATTCCAAGCAGTTCCGCCGTATCCTTGTTGCTACTACCAGAAACGAACAACAGCTCAATGCACTTTAGCTTTTGCCAGTCTGACTTGGATTGCCATTTCGCGATTTGCTCTTTCAACGCGTCCACCAACGCGATCTCCTCGGTGTCGCGACGTTCGACGGAACGGGCCACACTGCTGACGGCGCGAAACGGAGCAGGAACCTGCTGGGCCCCGTCGCTGGAGTCTTCACCTGTGTGGAAGGCAAGCGTGTGTCGTCGCCCTTCGCGACGCAAATGGTCCGTCAGTTTGTAGGCCGCGATCGAGAACAGGTAACTCTCCAAAGGGCGTTGGCAGTCGAAATTGGGCAAGCTGTTTAAGAATCCAACAAACGTCTCTTGAACGATATCCTCCGCATGGGATCGATCCAATAATCGAGAACCGACGAAAGCCAACAATCGGCCTTCATACCGATCAATCAACTGCTGCCATGCATTCGTGTCGCCGCCACGGATGCTGTCAACCATTAATTTTTCTGTATAATTCGGATTCAAAGGGACTTCGTTGCTCATGCCTTGAGTTTAGCCTTTTCGCGGCGTGCCAAAACCCCAACGAAGCCAGAAAGAATGGTTATTGCGGCAACGCCTGCACCACCGAGTACCCCCACTTGCTTAGTCCTGCTTTCGCGAACGCGGTGCCGTTCCCACTCACGGACTTTCTTCAACTGGTCAGCGGAGATGTGAAGTCCAATCCACAATTGATGGTATGTGCCTGACGGACGGTCCTGAACGTTGTCGAATGTTTGAGACGGCACGACCCAGTATTTGTCAACATATTCTTGAGTCAGTTGAGGCAGCAACAAGGGCGAAGCATTTTCCAGCACATGATTGTTCAAGTAGGCTTGCACATCGCGCATCATGCTGGCTTTGAGATCTTCGCGGCATTGCTCAAGATCAGGCAGCAGAGAGCTGCTGATGGCCAGACTATGATCCTCTCCAAGCACGATACCCTTCTTGACCCATTCCGGTGTATCGTCATTGAGAACTTTCTTTGAATTCAGTTCCTGAGAGTTCAGACTCTCTCCCAAGTCCGCAGCTCCCGCTACGGACTCGAGCGCATCGTTTGAAAGTATCTCGGCTTGCGTCGTATCGGGCGGTTGTTGAAAGCAAATCGCGAGAACGCAACGACAAAGAAGCATTGGGATTGAGAGCATGGTTTTTAGTTCTTAGTTTTTAGTTCTTGGTTCTTGGTTTTTGGTTCATTCGCCAGTGAGAGGATCCATCCATGGTGACGCCATTTGCAGCGTAAAGGAAGTCACGCCAGCCAACAGAAAGCACCAAGGTCCTGGGAAGAAAAACAAACCTTGGACCAGCCCTGCCATGACGACGCTCCACGCGATTGCCCAGACGCTGAACCGACTCTTGCGAAGAATGTCCGATTGCCGCCACCAGCGAACAACCCACATCAGTGCACCGAAGTACGCCATGTGACCGGCCAACAAAGGCATTGAGTTTTCGCCATAAAATCCTTGCCAGCTTTTGTTCCAGTTTTCGTTATAAACAATTCCGACAGAGTGCTTCGAAGCGATCTCGGCCCACGGAACCATTAAGAATTCGCTGATTGAAAAACTCGCGACGCCAAGGACCACTCCCGCTGAGAGTTGCATAAAACGTTGGACGATGGAATCCTCCGAACGCGACTCCCACTTTCTCGTTAAATACAGGACTGTCCAGGTCATTAAGAGCGACATGATACCAGTCCAAGCGATTCCGCTGACGAGCGCATTGGTGTCCCCCTGGGTGCGGGCCACGGTCAGCAATCCTGCACCTGTCGCGATCACGCTCGTGACGATGCCGGAAAATGCCCAGCTACGTGTTGTCTCATGACTGCGTGTCCAGAAGCCGCGTTGATTTAATTTGTTTCGCTGCTCGGTTTGCCAATTTCTTAAGGCGATTCGGTAGGGGATCGGCGCTGGTTTCAGAGCCGACTTCGCGGCAACAGGCCGTGCATTTTGGTAGGCAGCGGTGGTTGGCTGAATTTGCGGCCCGCGAATCGGTTGCGGTCGTGCCGTCCTCTGAGAATTCGGCTGCGACGGGGGAGTGTAGGGTGCGCTTGCTCCGCCCATCGTGTACCAGACGACATAATAACAGACGTAGCAGCCGAAAAGCATAAACAGCAAAGGTGCAATAACACCAGCGCTCGATAAGAGCACGATGACCAGGATCACGATCGCAAACGCACGCCCTCCTGGAGGCAGGTTTCGATAGAACGTTTGCGTTTCAACGATTGCCTGCTGAACCGCACGCGCGACCGGTTCGCGATAAAGATTTTCAATTTGTGCATCCCCGGCGTAGCCGTATCGGTATCGCCAAGGGTTTGTATTGGGTGGCGTGTTGGGTGGCGTATTGACCCCCGCAATCGTGGCATCGTAGCTCCCGATCGGTTTGGCGACGGGGATCTCCTTTTTGTTGACCACTGGCTCAGCTCGGACAGGTTGAAGAACAGGTGGCAAATCGATGCTCGCACCTTCGGTACGCTTGACCGCCAAACCGCTGGCGTCGAGTTCCCAACCGAGCGCACGAAGCATGTCTCGGCAATCGCTAAATCGCAAAGCAGGATTCTTGGCAAGCGACTTTTGAATCACATAGGCAAACGGTTGCGGAACCTGAGAAAGATCTGGATCGGCGGTCAAATGCTTGAGGATGATCTCTTGACTGCTTTCGCCGTCAAACGGAACGTTGCCGGTCAGGAGTTCATACAAGATGATCCCGAGCGAGTAGATATCGATCTCTTTGCCATACTCGCCCTTTCCGATTTCGGGTGCCATGTAGTGGAATGTACCAACGCTTTCGGTTTGGCCACCGCGCCGCGATGCGCTAATGTATTTCGACAATCCGTAATCGCCGATTTTGATCAATCCGCCGTCAATGAAGACGTTGGCGGGCTTGAGATCTCGATGAACAATTCCTTGATCGTGTAGATAAGCGACACCTGCCGCCAACTGAGCGAACCATTGCATGGTTTCCGAGGAAGTCATTCCTTGCGGAAATCGATTCATCCGGTCTCGCAAGGAATCGCCATCAATAAACTCCATCACGATCCATCCCTGTTCGAGCTTATCGAACTTGATGTCGTAGATGGCGACCAAGTTTGGGTGGCGTAGATTTAAGCAATGCCGAACACCCCTAACCTCGACTTCAAGATTCTTTTGAATTCGTTTCAGGGCAACCTCTTTACCTGAATCGCTTTCGGCAAAATAGACTTCGCCAAATCCGCCGGAACCAACTCCTCGCTTGATTTTGAAACCTTCGAGTGGAGTGTCACCGCTGCCATATTGGAATTTCATCGAAACACCGATGGGTACTGACGTTTTAAGTGCCGTTGAGTGATTGCCGGACCGAAAGGCGTCGACAAGTTCATTGGCGGGTCGTTTAAGGGTTGGGCGTCGAAGCATTGCAAACATTTTTCTATTCTCCGTCGCCATTTTCGCGTGCCGTATTGAACGGCTGACTGCGAACTGAATTGACACTCATCTTACTCTGGAATGGATTTCGCATTTGCCCGAAAAAGCTTGGTAGCATTATTCGAGGGTCATGGATATTTCATCGCCTATGATTCTTTGGCCACGCACGATGGGAAACGGGGCGCGCACAGGTTTGCCATCGATCTGAATATTTGCCTGGTCGCTGACTCGGCACATCCATTGCGCTCCATTTCGAAACAGCACTAACTTGGAAGACCATTCGGGACAAATCACATGACAGTTGGATTCCGGTCCTAAAACACATGATTCTCCCATCAACAAAGCCGCCGAGAGCAGCGGCTGCCAACGAGAGTTGCCGGTCAATTCTAATCGAGCTGTACCGCTCAACTGGGTAGGCCGGAGATAACGCAGGCCGACCCGTGCTCCGAGCGAGATCAAATCGCCGTCGTGCATGACAACGGCTCGATCGATTTCAGAACCATTGACATAAACGGTTTGCAGAGGTTGAATCAGATGGTCCTCGCCATGCCGCCGAACGATAGCGGCTCGACGGCTGATGTCGCCGCGAATGGCCAGGTCGACTTGATTCCCTGGAAAGGCTTGGCCGATGGCGACTTCGATTTGATCGCAAAGGGCATAGCTTCCAACTCCATCGATCCATAGGATTTTCGGTGGTACCATAGGGATTGAAGGTGTAGGAGTTGAAACAGGTCTGGCGAGATGGCTCATCATTCTAAGCACTTCCGCATAAGTCTTGGAGTGAAAACACGCATTGTGCACCCGGTGTTGGCCGTAGTTTTCGGCAATTCAATGTAGTTTGGGACCATTGTCCCGAACGAATCATCGGACGGGACAATGGTCCCATCCTACGGAACGGGAACTCGTGGAACAGGGCGTTGTTGGTAAGTCATGGCGGAATGATCCTTATCGACAATGCAAAGTCGCACCCTGCCGGGTGCGACCCGTAGAGTCACACGCGTAAAACGGAGCCGAACACAAAGAAAAACTATCGGTTGTCCACTAACGATTCCACTTCGACATGGCTGCGATCGAAATAACTTGTTATCTGCTCGATCAAATCCGTTGGTGAGTCTTCGCTTGAGACGGGAATACCCACGTAGGTTTCGAACGTGTCCGCCATTCGTTCTTCGACATCGATTCGCGTTCCGATATCGGACACGACCTGCCGAACCGAGCTAACACGGCTATCGTTGACCGAGAATTGATTGCTAGTCTTGGCGACTTCAACCATGGTTAGTCGAGCTTGCAGATTCTCAACTTCGACTTCCAGTTGTCGCTTTGCAGCAAGCATTTCGTCTAACTTGCGACGAGCACCTTCCAGATTTTTCTCGCGAGCCGTCAGGATTTTTTCCAGTTTGTCGGTGGTCGCTTCCTGTGTTTGGTAGCTCTTGAAACGATCGTTCAAGTCCTTTTTAACTTGTGCCATATCGAAGTCCTTGCCACCGTAGGTGACGAACCTAACTCCGCTCTGAGCATCGTCCTTGAGCTTCAGGATGGCCTGCTTGGACTTGGTCAAGGTAGACTTCTTGGCGAGGACTTCGTGTTGCAATCTGGCGACCTCCACCTCTTCACGAGCGATCACTTTTAGATTGCCCGCGATTTCTGGCTTGAGATCCGAAATCAAATCGCGCGCACGCTTGATTTCCACGTCGAGTGGTATCTGCTCTTTGATCGTGTCTCGAATGGAGTGGTATCCAGTTCGCACGTAGCTGACGGCCGAGGTGCCCAGCAGCAATCCGCCTGCACCAAAAACAATTGCCGATCCCAACAAAATTTTCTTTAGCATGGTAATTCCCCCAAAAGGCTGATGAAACAGATGCGAGCGGAAACTCGATCTGCCGCTCCCATTCATCTTCATCGCGCCGTTTTTCAGGCCAATTGCACTTTGCAATCAGCGAATCTGAGAAAACCGACCGGACATGAGGGCACGGACAAAGAGTTATTCGCGACACATTCGGGATTCTTGGAAGTTTATCGCTATTTTGTGTAACGTTCCCCTGGGGTTACGTTTTGTTGAGTCTTGGTTGCTTTGTCGACAACATCCATCGAAACGTCCTCGCAACCAATCTTGACTCCAAGTTGGAATTTTCTTAATTCCCAATGGTTCGGATTCGCAACCCACACTCGTTTTCAACATGATTAGCTGCCAAACCAACGAAAAACCAACAAAACAACGAAGCGGAGCCTTTTGGGTGCTCACGTGCGCGTTGGCTGGTTTAATGGCGAGCGGTTGCCGGCAGCGTGCCTTTACGGAACTTTACATCGAGCAAATGGCGAGCGAGATCCGGATGCTCGAGGATAGAATTTATGAGTTCGACGCAGCCGATCAGTCCAATATCCAAGAAATCGAGCAACTAGAACGAGAAATCGAGAGACTGCGAAAGGCCAACGAAGAACTTCAACACAAGGTTGGGGACACGAAGTTTTCGCCGAATCGTACCAATGGCGATTCTTCGCGAAAGTCGGAAGCCTATGAAATTCCTTCCGTCCTATTTCCGGATTCTTCTTCCTCCATCGAAATCATCGAGAACCCACCTGCGGTCATGCGATCTCCGGTCGCCCCACCCGTCTATAAAGAAAACCAAACTCCGGACACCTCCAAGGGACTGCCTCCTGACACGTCCAAGGGGGGGCTGCCTCCCGACACGTCCAAGGGACTGCCTCCAGACTCGTCCAAGGGGCTGCCTCCAGACTCGACCAAGGGACTGCCTCCCGACTCGACCAAGGGACTGCCTCCAGACACGTCCAAGGGGCTACGACTGCCTCCGATCGACGCAGAGCCTTTATTGCCACCCCCCCCAGTGGGTTCGAAACTACGCGATCCTCAAGCCACGAACAACCCTCGTTCGCGACAGAACAGGTCGGATCTCCCATCGCCGGAAAGTCTAACGGAAGAGGTTAGCTTGCCGTCCCCGCTCGTCCGATCGGCCCAACAGTCCAAACCGATGGTGGCACCGGTGCAACCGCCCAACCTTGCACCCGTCGATGTTCCGAGTCTCAGCACCACTCCGTCGACAAATGCACCGACGCTGCTGCCGAAAGCGATTCGCAACCTGCAAGAAGCCAATCCACAGGGGTCGCTCAACCGCAGTAAAATAAAAATGCCTGAGGGCAGCAAGGTTCAATGGGCTTCTGCAACCGAACCGATCCAGCGTGACTCCGAAGACTCAAAACGTAGCGACATCGTAGATAACAAAGTTGCTGAAATCGGATTCCATCCCACGATTTGCCGCGGCAATAATTTCGACGAAACACCAGGCGACGATGGTCTCTATTTGGTTGTGACTCCCCTGAATGCAGTTGGCCAAGTGGTCAACGGGTTGGGTACCTTGACAGTCGTTGTTGAAGATTCTGCGATTCTCGACAACAAAGGCCGCATTGCTCGATGGGAATTCAAGCCGCAAGAATTAGAAGAGATGCTCACACCCATCGGGGCTTCCCAGGGCTTCCATCTGAGCTTGCCATGGCAAGACCTGAAACCGAATAGTCCCAGCGTGACCGTTTACTTGCTATATGAGCTTAATGACGGTCGCAGCATGGTGAACAACCGGGTGATCCATCTTCGCAAGTCGAGCAAAGGCCAAACCGTTTGGACCCCCCGAAAATAGTCCCGCATTGGGCTCCTCGGGAAGGTAACACCCATCAAACTATTCGTGCCTTAGCGCATCGATGGGATTCATGAGTGCGGCTCGGCGAGCTGGATAAAGCCCGAACAAGAGCCCGACCCCCAGCGAAATAAACACCGAAAGCAGTACCGACCATAAGGCGATGCGGGGTTCCAAAGTGTAGACAACCGGAGGGAGCAAGTCCGGAGAAAAAGCGGTGATCAGCGCTCTTGCTGTTCGGAAAAGCGGCCCGCACATCAGTCCACACAACACTCCCAATAACCCACCGCTTCCTGTCAACACCAGCGTCTCAACCAGAAACTGTTGAATAATGTCACTGCGTTTGGCACCCAGAGCCCTGCGAATGCCGATTTCGCGAGTGCGTTCGGTGACGGTTGCCAACATGATATTCATTATGCCAATCCCGCCTACGAACAGCGAGATACCAGCGACGACGACCAACATCACGTTGAACATGGCGCGGGTGCGTTCCGCTTGACGCAGTAGTTCTTTCGGAACGACAACTGCGTAGTCGTCTTGCTCATGATACTTTTTCATAAGCGTTTCGATGATGGCTACCGTTTCATCTACTTGTGAGATGTTCCCCACGGTCAATGTGATCTGGCTGAGTTCAACGATCTCCCCTTTGAAATTCATCCCTTCGCCGGTTCGAGTCATGATTTGATCACCGACTCGATGGCGAAAAGTTTCCAGCGGAATGTATGCGTCGAAACTGTAGTCTCTCGAATCCAAACTGCCGCCGATCGCAGCCGATGCACTTCTGGGTTTCGTTTGGCCTATCACCGTGTAAACATCGCTTTCGACTTTGACGTTTTTCCCGATTGGGTTCTCGCCAGGAAAGAGTCTTGTGGCCGCTCCATCCGCCAGCACAATGAGATTTTCACGATGGTCTTGTTTGGCAATCCATCGACCGCGGGCTATCTCAAGTCGGTTCAAGTCAAAGTGTTCTTCCGTACAGCCGACGAGGTTGATATTGGTTGTCCTGCTATCGACTCGGCACTCGCGACGCAACTCGCGAATGGGAACCGCCCTCGTGATCGTAGGGACGTTCGAAAGAATGCGTCGAAAGTCAGCCCGCAACAATCCATAACTCTTAACACGGTTCTTATCCCCGCCGCTCGCGTTCGGCTCAACACTTCGCACGATGATGTTCGTAGCGCCGAGTTCCAATATTTGCTGTTGGGCTTGGTAACTCACTCCCTCACCCATCGCTACCAACCAAATCACCGTCGTCGTACCAATAAAGATACCGAGCGCAGCAAGCGCTGAACGCATCTTCTGAAGAAAAAGGCTCTTTAAACCTAAGCGTATTATCTGGCC
>CAMBSL010000054.1 GCA_945870455.1 Pirellula staleyi DSM 6068
CCAACGTGCGCCCTAGCGTGAAGGTAACCATCCCCTGGGATAAACCCAGGGGCATTGGATGCATGCCGCTACTGTGTCCTACTTGATAAAGGACCAGTGCTTGTAAAAAATGGCTCGCAAGGGTGTCATGAGGTATCGAATGCCCGTCAGAAATCCACTAAGTAGCATGGGCCAAGGCGACGGGCGCAGAATATCCACGAAAAGGCAATAGCGCATCGCGTCCGATTCGTTGCACGATTGATGCTGTAGCGTATCGTCAAAAATGAAAAGCTTGTTGTCCTGCCAATAGTGGGTCTGATTGCCAACGCGGATAAAGACGTCTTTGTTTTTGATGTCGTTGATGTTGTACAGAACTCGCAGCGTCACTCGTAGCGGACCAAAATGCTCACCCGTCGATTGCTTCTTGTTGAATATGGAGACTCCAATCGTGCGGATGTACTTGAATGCCTGATGGTACTCGGGCATGTCCACCGAACCAGGTATGTTTTGCCCGTACCACTTAAAGAAGATCATGCCTCGCTTCTTTTCTTTCATCTTGGACTCCAGCATTCCAACTAGATTCCGGTCGGCTGCGGCATCGATCAGCGTTTGAATCTCCGATCGGTAGCCTTCGGGTAAGTCCTGCAGTTGATAGATGCCGCGATTGCGATACGGCAAGCAAAATAGATCCATCAAAAGATTGAATGGCGACAGAAGCCAGGTAAAGACTCCGTTTCCGGCGAAATACCGATCCAGAGTTCGAATCGTACGCTGGCTGTTTCTCAGCACATCGATCAAGCCAAAGACAATGTAAACGGCAAAAAGAAGCGGGAAAAAATACAGGGCGACAACCAAGGTCACGGTGCGTTTTAGCGGTTTCTTCAGATGCTTTAAGGCGTTTTGTCCAAAACGTGAACGGTCCGGATGAACAGCGGCCGGACTTGCGAGGGTATTCATATGGCACCTTGAGAGTTCGGCGTTCTTGGCGTTCGCGTCTTGGAAGTAGGAGAATTCGACAGCCATTGCTTGCAATGCATAATCCTCGACAATGGTAGAAAGACTAAATAAAGAGAGACCGCCCCCAAGTCAATGTGAGTTTGCTAACCAGGAACCGTGAACATGAGCCAACGCCGAAATGTTTTGATGCTTTCCCTTGGTCTATTCCTATGTGGACCGATTCCTAGGTTAACAGCGGAAGATGCCATTGACCGGTTAAAAATGGATCGGCTTCGCAAACAACATGATGCCATCACCGAGCTCAAGGAACATCGCGGCCAACGAACCGTCGATCGACCCTATCAAGATTATCGAGCCAATCTACACGTCCATTCTGCGTTCTCGCACGATAGTCGCGGTCAGATTGAGCAGATTGTTGCGGCTGCCAAAGCCGCTGGTACCAAGGTTCTCATGTTTACAGAGCATCCTGCACCTCATTATGATTTTTTCGTTGATGGTCATCAAGGGATGCGAGATGGTGTCCTCCTGGTGCCAGGCGCAGAAATGAAAGGCTTTTTGGTTTACCCGAAACAGAATGTCCAAGCGTTCGATGGTGCAGACAAACAAGAATTCTCGAATATCGTTCGAGGGCGAGGAGGATTGACGTTTGTATCCCATCTAGAAGAACGCATGGACTGGGAAGTGCATGGAGTGACTGGCTGTGAAATCTATAACACCCACGCAGACTTCAAAGGTGAGTCTCGCATGCTCGCATCGCTCAAGAATCCGCTTTGGTTGATTCAGGCCAAAAAAATGTTTGACGCTTATCCACAAGAAGCCTTGTCCTCGCTCTTGGATTACCCAGCCGACTACTTAAAACGCTGGGACGAATTGTGTTTGATCCATCCGCACACGGGAGTCTCGGCCAACGACGCGCATCAAAACGTTGGCTTGGTTATTCGCTTGATCGAGGGTGGCAAAGTCCAGATCGAGGACCCATTGGGTGAGAAATTGCTCGAACTCGATAAAGCCGTCTTCTCTGTGATTCAGAAAATCCCTGAGGATGCCGCGATCGGAACGGAGTTGTTTCGTATGCAACTCGATTCTTATGAGAATAGTTTGAGGCACGTTGGAACGCATCTTTTGATGAAAGATCTGAGTTCAGAATCGGTTTGGGACGCACTGAATGCTGGCCGTGCATTCGTTGCATTCGATTGGATGGCGGATTCGACAGGCTTTGATTGGGTCGCTCTCGATAACGGTCAGCGAATCGAAATGGGGAGCGACTGTAGTTGGAAGCAAGATATGCTCGTTCGAGGTTCGGCACCGCATTCTGTACGCTGGAAAGTTCTTCGCAATGGCAAGCAGGTGTACGAATCCATGGCGGAGCAAATCAGCTACCGTGTCGCGGAGCCCGGCATCTATCGAGCAGAAGCTTGGCTCGATTTTGCTGGTACAGAACAAGTGTGGGTGTTGTCCAACCCAATTTACCTGCGCGAGTGAATGGGCGGCAGAAACGACTTGACGCAGTCCCCGCAACTTTGCTATTCGATTGGAGTGCCTGATCAGCGAGTCGTTGTTCGTGCTTTCGTGGAGAGTTTCTGAAATGCCTGCAATCAATATCAATGCCTTTGCCGTAGTCATAGCCTTGGTGTTTGGCAACACTGTCGTCATCGCGCAGTCTCCAACACCCGCAAAACGTCCCTCGGAAAAGATCGAGCCAGCGTCTTCGAAGGCGGCCGAACAACCAACACCGGCCCTTCGCAAAGTAGAACGCAAGGAACTTACCGCCACTGCGTCTTCAAACGGTGGGGAGGAATATGTGTTGAAGTACAAATTCGAACCCGGTCTTATCATCCGAAGTGAAGTCATTCACTTGGCAAAGACCGATACGAAGATCGACACGACCGGACAAAATTCGAATTCTAGAACCGTTTCCCAGAAATCTTGGAAAGTAATCAAGAACAAGAATGGCGAAATGACTTTCGAATACCGAATCGACGAAATCGACATGTCTCAACGCATCGGAGCCGAAAACGAAATCAGATACAGTTCCAAGACCAAAGACGAACCCGCTCGCCAATTTCAAACCGCCGCGGATTCGGTCGGCAAGCTGATCTCGACGGTAACGATCGATGAGCAAGGGATGATCTTAGCCCGGAGCGATGACAACAATCCGCCCAACCTCGGCATGGGTGACATCACATTGCCGGTTCCTGCAACGCCGGTTAACATCGGAGCAACCTGGGAAATCCCTCGCGAGCTTCGAATTTACCGTGACGACCGCACGCTCAAGACAGTCCGGTTCCGGGAACTTTTTCGGCTTGATAAAGTGAGCGCTGGTGTCGCTACGATAACGGTTCGCAGCGAAATGCTGACATCGATTTCGGAACCCAAAGAGGAAGCTCAAGTGCTTCAACAACTGAGCAATGGTGTGATCCGGTTCGATATCGACGCCGGTCGCATGATCTCGAAAGAGTTGGCATGGGACAAGACGGTTGTTGGGTTTTCAGGCGATGGTAGCGTAATGGATTATTCAGCCAGACTCGACGAGCAAGTCGTCGAGGCCGAAATGATTAACACCGCCAGCAAAACAGCAACCAAAGCGAACTCGACCGAGTCTCGGTGACGCCTTCGCCCAGCCGCTCGGACCCTTCTTGACTTATTCTGCTTTCAGCCACTGGACTGCATCCGCGATGACGTAACCATCGGTTCCTTTGCATGCAATGGTAACACGCGCAGGGCGGCCGGCCTCAAACCGGTACTTACCGACCGATAGGAAAAGACCGTCGATCGGTGGCCCCGTGTTTTGTTTGATCAAAACGCTCGTGGTACCCTCCACGTGCTCTATCGAGATCGGAACATTCGTCGCTCGATTCGCGTTTTGCGAGTAGGCAACTCGTACGTCATACATACCGGAAACCGCCAGCGCTGTTTCAAACACAGCCTTGTGAATGCCACCCTTTTCGTTGCCATTGTGACGATAGCCGGCACCCACATAGGGTCGACTGGCTGAACTGAAAGTCCAATTTCCAGTCCATTGTGCTTGACTGTCATCGACGACCGTGCCGGCAAGTTTCTGGATGTCGATACTGGATGCCCCTTTTGCCATTGGCTCCGCTTTGGATTCCAGAACTTGTCCGTCTTGAAGTAAGCGTTCTCGCAGCATTGGGTAGGGGATTTCCTGAACGCTGCATTGCTTGTCGATGGCCATGGCGGCAATGGTTGAGGCGGATTGTCCGAGGATCATGAAGACTGGCTCCATCCGGATGGAGCCAAACGCAATATGCGAACTTGAGACGCACACTGGGACCAGGAGGTTTTCGCATTGGTCCTGACGAGGCAATATCGAACCGAGCGAGATTTCGTACGGGCCATTTGTAGAAACACCAATATCACCTTCGTTTTGGACATAACCTTCGGCTGTTACATATCGCCGAACGTTATGCGAGTCGATCGTGTACGAACCCATTCCGATCGATTCAGGCGTAGGTCGATTCTTGACCAATTCGTTCTCAGTCATCACGAATTTGCCGATCATGCGACGGGCTTCGCGAATGTACATTTGATGGGGCCAATGCCCGTTGTCACCAAATTCGTCGGCTGCGAGTCCCCATTCAGCCATCGCCGTGCGAACGTCTTCGGGCACTCGCAAGTCATTTGCGAGAAAGTACATCAAGCCCTGCTGATAACGTCGATGTTCCAATGCAATTTGGTGTCGTTGCTCGTAACTCCCCTCCGGATAGTCGTAGTTCATTCCGATGTTGTCGGTGCTGAAGGGGCCATGATTATTGGTGTCGGTCTTGCGGTTGGGGATGGGGTCGAATTTTTCAAATGTTTCTCGCCAGCCAGCGTTCAAGACTCGCACTAACAGCTCGTATTGATTGGCGTCATAATCGTCCGGTTTCGCGAACGCGATACGGTTAGGTGGATGGTCAGTCAAACACATGCGGTAACAATAGGCTTGTATGCGGCGGTCACCTTCACCGCGTACGCCAGGCGGATCCGAATGAATGCGAGGTAGTAGCCCGCTCGTGGGATCGTCCGCGATTCGGAATGGGCTGATTGGTTTCTTTGCGGCTCCGAAATGGTGACGGTGATGCAAGACGCCTACTTGATTGCCATTCCATTTCTCGCCGTAGACTTGGTTGGATTCGCGGCCTATCGAGTACGCCACTCCGGCAGCGGCCATGAGATCTCCCTCGTAGGTCGCATCAATGAACATGCGACCCTCGAACAGAGCACCGTTGAGAGTCCGTATGGATTGGATGCGACCGTTCTGCTTGGTCACTCCCGACGCTCGGTCGAGCCAGTGATCGCGATGAACCTCGAGTTGGTAGTCTTTCACGTAAGATTCAAAAACGTCTTCTGCCACATGCGGTTCAAAAATCCACATGGTTCGTTGCTCACCATCGATGGCTGCTGTACCCTGACCCTTGTTGCCGTATTCGTCTTTCCTTTGCCATTTCCATGTGTCCGCATTTTGGTAGCGAGTCCATATACGATGATAGAAATCGCGTGATAGGCCGCCGATAACAGATTTGTTGCCTGTGTCCGTAAAACCCAAGCCCCCACTCGATAGACCACCCAAGTGTCTGTCTGGGCATACGATGACAACAGACTTGCCCATCCGCGTGGCTTGAACGGCAGCGACAACGGCGGCGGAAGTTCCGCCGTAGATCACGACCTCGTACTGTGCGGCCAAACAAGGTCGGCACAGGAACGCAAACATTAAGTACATCGCGACGGAAGTTGTTCGACGGAACATGAAGCAGTCCTACCGGATAATCAAGAGTTCGTTGTCGGTACGCAGCAACACAATGTCCTTGCTCGCAGCGATGGTCGATCGAGTCGTATGCATCGTTTCGATCGTCCCGATTACTTCAAAAGATCGGCTCGCAGCCAGTACGGTTACGTTTCCATCATGGGAAGCGTTGATGAGTTGCTTGCCGATGATCACAGGCGAGCCGGAGAAGTCGCCGCCGATGCGTTTGTTCCACAGAATCTCGCCTGTTGTTAGCTCGACGCAGGAGACGATTCCATTGTCGCTCCACAAGAACAGCAATCCATCGATGGAAACAGGGGTCGGTACATACGGAGCGGATCGGGTGACGCGAAACAGTTCTTTCTTTTGGTCGATGTCCCATGCGACGAGCATGTTATCTTTGCCGCCGCCGGACCCATGTGTTCCGACCAAAACGTTCCCAAGCAAAACAGACGACGAACAAACGCGTTGTTTGAAACAATCGTGCGACCAAAGCAATTTGCCATTCGCCGCGTCCATCGCGAACATTCCTTGTCCAGTCGTGCTACAGATAAGTTCCGTGCGATTCCCGATCTTGCGAACGCATGGAACACCATAGCAAACGCGGGTTGTCGGCATAGCGACTTCCCACACTGTCTTTCCTGTGCTGCAATCCAACGCAAGCATCCTATCTTGTCCAGGTTCAACGCCTGGCGGTAACTCTTGGGCATCTTGACTGTTGAGCAGTATCAGTTTGCCGTCGACGATGATGGGCGAAGTTCCAAATCCGTGTTGCGATACGTACCGACCCAGCGACCTGGACCATTGCTCATCACCGATATGCGAGAACGCCTTGACAACGACGTTCTCTGGATCGGCCCAAGCGACATAGACCGACTTGTCGTCAACACACGGGGTGGATGATGCGTACGAACTATACTTGTGCATAGAGTACGTGGCGGATGGAAAGCTTTTGTTCCATGCGATCTGGTTCTTGGCAAGGTCGATTGCGATCACGTTTCTGGTCGCATCTTTTGGATCGGCCGACAAGAGAAATGCTTTTCCTTGGGACATAACCGGTGATCCATTTCCGGTGCCAGGCAATGCGATGCGTTGAACTTGTGATTGCGTCCAAGGGATCTGAACGGTGCATTCCGGTAGGACACCCTGACCATTGGGACCGCGAAAACGCTCCCAACCAGTGGTGGGGAGTGTCTCGGCAGCACAACACGAAACTTCGAATGCAAAACCGATAAAGAAGCACAATTGAGTTGCGAGGGCGAGGCGGCAAAGAGTCGATTTTTTCACGATAAAACTCAGTAAGATTTTGTTGGAAGATGAGTGGCTGAAGGACCGAATTCGTTCGACGACCGTCAGCCCATTGTACCAACGATTCACTTACTTGTTGCGAACAATGCCGGTCCGTATTGGCTGATGCGAGCGGCAGACTGAAAACTACCAATCATAATCCGATACGTAACGGCTCGTTGCTTTAATGGTAACCCGAAGCGTTAGCGAGGTATTGCAGTCGGCTCCTCGCTCACGCGTCGGGTTACCAAACTGCCCGCTCTCATCTTTACCCACATCTTTTGATCTTGCTCCCCTCGCCCTGGTCTCGGCTGTACTCGGGGAGAGGGGCAGGGGGTGAGGGGTTTTGCACTGTGTTTCGATTGGTTCTTTGATCGTGAATTCAATGTCTATTTGCGTTTCAGAAGCGTAAACAAATAACTGAACCGGAAGCTACCATGTCAGGGCTCTACCCCTCACCCCCCGATCCCCTCTCCCCGAAGCGGGGCGAGGGGGAGAAAACGCGATGGGATCATGCAAATCCATTGGGATTTCGAGTCTGGCGTGCTGCGAAATATGGGTAAAGATGAGGCGAGCGCGCCTATGCCACTTTCGAATACCCCGTCTCTCAATCCATTAAAGCCACGAGCCGTTAGGGGCTCGGGTTGGGATACTGCAATCTGCTGCTCGCCTTGTAAATTGGAAGCCCATTCCGTGCCACTTTTCGTAGGACAGGCTGCCAGAGTGTCCTTATTCGCTTTAGACACTTTCCACTCCTTCGATGATAAACTGTCGAAGTTTCATAACCAATCGACTTTGAAATCGATATGGATTCCAAACCATAATCACAGTCCGTTTGGGCTTCACACCGTCAAGTGAACGATACTGTGCACGCATCGTGCCGCTCGTGCCGCTCGTGTCGCCCGCGCCGCCCGCGCCGCCCCGGGGGCGAGCCATGGCAGGAATGAACGAGATCCCATGCCCGATCGCGACTAATGCTTGGACTGTGGTCAATTGGGCCGCCCTCTCCAGTGCGATCGGCTGGACGGATCGCTGCTTGCAAAATGCTTCCACTTGCGCGGAGAGGCAATGCGATTGATCCAATAGCAACATGGGATAGGATTCGATATCGCGGATTCGAACCACCTTTTTCGTTGCGAGTTCGTGGTTTCGGCCGTGCATCAAGAACAATTCTTCATCAAACAGTTTGTGAACCTCAAGAAAATGACGGTCGATGGGCATCGCCATGATCGCAACATCCAACTCGCCGTGACGGATTCGCTCAAGGAGTCGCGTTGTGACTTCTTCAAAGATGTGGATTTCAACATTTGGCAGACTCTTTGAGAATCGCGAGACCATTTGCGGCAACCAATAAGGCGCGATGGTAGGAATCGTGCCCACTCGGACTTGACCCCTCGTTTCATCGTCCGTTACCTCCGCAACCGCTTGATCGACTAACCCAAGAATCTGAATACAACGCTGCTGAAAGGACTTGCCCATCTCGGTTAATGCCAAAGGACGCGAATCACGTTCGAAGAGTGGCTGGCCAAGCTCCTCTTCTAGTTTGGCAACCGAACGGCTCAATGCTGGCTGAGACACTCCTAACTCATTCGCAGCCTGAGTGAAACCCGCTTGCCGAGCAACCGACAGAAAATAGCGAAACTGATTCAACTCCACAGGAATTCTCCCAACTTTGACTGCACGAAACTCAATCATGCACTCCGTGCATAGTAAATATAGTATAAATGCATTGGAGTAATCTAGTAAAGTCGGCGATACTTGACAGTTCCTGTTTTCCATCCGCGTTGAGCGGATGGAAACGAAACCTCAAACCCAGAAGAGATCATGATTAAGAAAAAGCAACAGATTCGCACGGCCATGTATTTTGCGTGGATAGGCCTCGCCGCGTCCGCGGTTGGCCAAGCTCAAGATGCAACGAGTACGGCAAAATGTCCAGTGATGGGCACCATTGCCGATCCGACCGGTCGACACACAGCAGCAGGCCATACGTCGAATCGAGACTGGTGGCCCAATCAATTGAACCTTCAGATCCTGCATCAGAATTCTTCCAAAAGCAATCCGATGGGAGAAGATTTTGACTATGCCAAGGAATTTAAGAGTCTCGACCTGAATGCTTTGAGGGGTGACATTAAGGCATTGCTGACGACATCACAAGATTGGTGGCCGGCAGACTACGGCAATTATGGTCCACTCTTTATTCGGATGGCTTGGCACAGCGCCGGGACATACCGAGTCTCCGACGGGCGCGGAGGGGCTGGCTACGGCACACAGCGTTTTGCTCCGCTCAACAGTTGGCCCGACAATGCCAACTTGGATAAAGCCCGACGATTGCTTTGGCCGATCAAACAAAAGTACGGTCGCAAGATTTCATGGGCCGATCTCATGGTGCTTGCGGGCAACGTGTCTCTCGAATCAATGGGATTCAAGACGTTTGGGTTCGCAGGTGGACGAGCCGACGTTTGGGAACCACAGGAAGATATCTATTGGGGACCAGAAGGGGAGTGGCTGGGGGACAACCGTTACAGCGGTGATCGCCAACTCGAAACTCCTTTGGCTGCTGTTCAAATGGGCTTGATCTATGTGAACCCGGAAGGTCCGAATGGCAAGCCTGATCCCATCGCGGCGGCCAAAGACATCCGCGAGACATTCGCGAGAATGGCGATGAATGACGAAGAAACCGTCGCATTGATTGCCGGCGGACACACCTTCGGTAAAGCCCACGGTGCGGCGACTCCCGATGGAAATGTCGGCCCTGCACCCGAAGGAGCAGGTCTCCAAGAACAGGGGCTCGGTTGGAAGAATGCGTTTGGTAAGGGAAACGCTGGGGATACGATCACCAGTGGCTTGGAAGGGGCTTGGACTTCCACTCCAACGAAGTGGTCGAACGGTTACTTCGACAACTTGTTTGGATACGAGTGGGAACTGACAAAGAGTCCGGCCGGTGCGCAGCAGTGGACTCCCAAGGATAAGAAAGCGATAGCGAACGTACCGGATGCGCACGATTCCGCGAAGTCTCACACTCCAATCATGTTCACTACCGACATCGCACTCAAGATGGATCCGATCTATGAGAAGATCTCCACGCGATTTCACGAGAATCCTAAGGAGTTCGAGGTTGCCTTTGCCAAGGCGTGGTACAAGCTGACACATCGCGATATGGGACCCGTCTCGCGATGCCTTGGCCCCTTGGTTGCCAAGCCACAGTTATGGCAAGACCCTGTCCCGGCGGTGGATCATGCCCTGGTGAATGAACAGGATATCGTCGGACTCAAAAGCAAGATTTTGGCATCCGGGCTATCCATTTCGCAATTGGTGGAGACCGCCTGGGCGTCAGCCTCGACATTTCGTGGGTCTGACAAACGAGGTGGCGCGAATGGTGCGCGCATTCGCTTGGCTCCGCAAAAAGATTGGGCGGTTAACGAGCCAGAACAACTCGCCAAAGTGTTGCAAAAGCTAGAGCAAATACAAAAGGCCTTCAATCAAACGGCCTCGAACGGAAAAAAAATCTCACTAGCCGATCTGATCGTCCTTGGTGGGTGCGCCGCGATCGAAAAAGCTGCCAAGAATGCCGGGCAGGATGTGAAGGTCCCGTTTGTGCCGGGCCGGACCGATGCGTCGCAGGAGATGACCGATGTTGAGTCCTTTGCCGTTCTGGAACCAAAGTCGGATGGATTTCGAAACTTCTTCGATACCAAAATCGACCGGCCCGCAGAAGAGATGTTGGTCGATCGAGCTCAATTGCTGACCCTCACTGCGCCCGAGATGACAGTCCTCATCGGAGGGATGAGAGTTTTGAACACCAATGCTGGATTCCCACAGCTTGGCGTCTTAACGAAACGTCCGGAGTCGTTAACCAATGACTTCTTTATCAACCTGCTGGACATGAATACCGACTGGAAGAAGTCTTCCGTTTGTGAGCACTTCTTGGAAGGCCGAGATCGCAAGACCGGTCAAATCAAATGGACTGGCTCCTCGGTCGATCTCGTGTTTGGATCCAATTCGCAACTCCGATCCATCGCGGAAATCTATGCGGGTGCCGACTCGAAAGCGAAGTTTGTACAAGACTTCGTGTCGGCTTGGACCAAAGTCATGAATCTGGATCGATTCGACCTGGATACCATTCGGCGGAATGGGGCTAGATCGGTCGCGCTCGGACAGCGATAGCCATCATGGCAGTGAAGTAACAAGATAGATCTGCGTGATCTCCGTGCCATGTTCTCCGTGCCATGTTCTCCCCCTCGCCCCGCTTCGGGGAGAGGGGAGCAAGATCAAAACATGGGGAGGTAACGAGTGCGTTTCTCCCACTCGACCCTCTCCCCTGAGTACAGGGGCGAGGGGAGCAAGAAGCGGGGCAATCTATTCCGCGTGACCCTTGGCCGTGCTCCACCATAAATCGTGAGGCTCTCCTTCGAGCGGCAAATCGAGCTGATCGATTTCTGTCCAAAGCCGCTGAGCGGTTTCCATCACTGGTTCTTCGTCGTAGTCGTACCACAGATGATCGATTGCGACGATCGGTTCTTCCACTTGCGGGACCGTTGCTTGCACAGGAACAGGTTGCCTTTTTGGCTTGAGCACCATGGGCGGCGGTGGGTCCAAGAGCGGGGCTTGAGGCGCTTGAATGGCCTCCAACTCCATCGGCACCACGATCGGCATCCAAGGAGCCGATGGGAGTTCGATGGGCGGTGGCGGAATTAGAACCTCTTCTACGATAGCTGGTTTCGCTTGCTCGACTTCGCGAACAACAGGTTCCAGGATGATTTCGGGTCGGTGGCGTACGACCGCAGGCACCGGAACATCATGTGGCTGATATATTTTCGCGTCGCCGCTTTGGCCCTGAGGCGGCAATACTCGAACTTGCACGTCGATGTTATGGAATATCCGCATGATGTGTTCATGGCAGGTAAACATGATGACTTGATGGCCTAGCGAAGCAAAATCGCGAAGTACTTTGGCGGCATTATTCGCCCGAACTGCATCAAAGTTCACCAGCACATCGTCCAGAACCAACGGCAGGGTAACACCGCGGCGAGAGTACGCTGCTGCCAACGACAATCGCAGTGCGATAAAGACGGCTTCCCGCGTGCCTCGGCTCAATACCTCCAGCGGCAAACTTTGGTTCTTTTCGTTATCGATTCGCAATGCATTCTTGCCCAGCGGCGTCCAGACACGAATATACTTGCCCCCTGTGAGCTGCTTTAAAAATGCCGAAGCCTCACGAAGCGTCTCGGGTTGGCGTTCTGTCTCGTAGACTTCGCAAACTTTCTCCAGCATGCAAGTCGTCGCTCCCAATGTTCGCCAATGTTCGCCGCAAGCGACCATCTGCTTTTCAAGGCACGCTAATTCGAGTTTGGCTTCGGACAGTCTTCGGTCAGCCGCCAGACTTTTCATTTCTTGAGATGTTTCACCTTGTCGTTGCAGCAACTGAGAAACGCGATCGTCTGCTTGTTGAATGCGTTGCCCAAGTGTCTCCCAACGCTTCTCAATTTCGCCAGCCGGAGCGTTTTCAAGAAGTCTTGCGATGGATTCGTATGGCACATGGCCACCGATGATCGAGCTTACACGCGAATCCAACTCGGCGATTTCTTTTTGAAGCGTCAAGAATTGATGCTTGAGCGAAAGTTGATCTTCCAATTGCTGCTGATCTTCGACGCCCAAATCGGCCAGATGCGATTGTCGTGCCCGAACCCATCGGTCCATTAATCGCTGCAGCGATTTTTGTTTTCTAGCAAGCTCCTCGTCTTCGATTCGAAGCTGTTTGCGCTGTGTAATGTACTGCTGGTGCTGAGCAAGTGTGTTGGAGAGTTCCTGGAGTTTGAGAATGGGCCCTTCGGCAACTCCATCATGAGGTTGAGTTGCCGCTGAGGCTGCTCGCAATGCAACCTGCTCATCGCGATTGCGTTGGTCGCGATTGTCGCGTCGATCGCGTTGTTCCCTTGGGTCGCGACGGTCTCGCTCCACGTTTTTGTTCGACTGGTTCGGCGACTGGTCCCGCGATTGCTCAACCCTTTCCATGATCGAACGAGCCGATGGATCTTTTGGATCGTTGTTCGAATCATCGATGGCAACTTTCAATTGCAGGGACAGAGCCTCAATGCGTTGCAATGCGGTCGACAATTCGAGTTTGCGTTGATCGAGTTCGTCTTGTTGTGTTTTCAAGCGTCGTCGCGTCTGGAGCAATGACTCATAGCCTTCGGCCAGGATTCGAATACTCTTAGGTGAGAGCGAGTCGGCTAAGCCAAGTTGACTCAGAGTTTTCTTCCACTGATGCCGCGCGGCCTTCAGGCCGGTGGCCGCCTCCATTCCGTGCTGTTTAGCGGACTTGAATCGTTGCTGCGCGGCTTGCAAATTGTGGTACACAGGCAGGTAGCTTTCGAACTGCGCGACGTCGTGCTCCGCTTCTCGAATTCGTTGCTCCAGTGAACCGCTGTGTTCTGGCATCAGTTTCGTTAGTTCATCCCGTTCCGCTTCGGTTTTCCGCAGTTGCACATTGAGGGCTTCGAGATGTGAGTCGCAGTCCCTTAGGTCAACCCGCGAGCCTTGTTCGAGTCGTTTCCAGAAGTAGTAGGTACCAATCAGCACCGCCATTCCAAGCAAAAACAATAGCAAACCCATGGTTTTGTCAGCCTGGGCCGCAGCTGCCAACGCTGCTGTTGAAATTTGCCCCACTGCCCTAACCGGCGCGGTCGAAGTCCATTGCCATTCAAAAAACTTTCCTAGTCCCATGACGAGCATGATGGCACCAAGAATGAACGGCGGCGCGAGTCGGATCACATGATCGACCGGCAAACCCTCCTCGCTTTCGAGACTGACTGCATCTGTTTCGATTTCGCGCTTTTGTTTAACTAGCTTGTCGAGCCGATCTTCCAAGTTCTGGCTCTTGCGAAGAGATAACAACAACTCGTTGCAATTCTTGTACGCTTTTTGAAGATCATCCTCATTCCGAACCGAGAGGAACTCATTGATTTCCAAAGCGAGTCGGTCGGCTTCTTTTTTGTCGTTGAGCCCCTGCTCTTTGGCTTGCTTGAGTCTCTGCTGATGAACGCGGACGTCTCGCGATGGACCGGATAGTTGGCCGATCGCTTGCCGCGAAAGATCGGGCATGTTCGCGAGGCGTTTGTCGTTGAGCAGAGAGGCTTGGTCTTGTTCGCTCAAGCCAAGTCGCTTGGCGTCCTCGATGAGTTGTTCTTGTGTTTGAAGAAAATCGGATTCGAGGCGTTGTATTTGCTTTTGGAGGGACGAGATCCAAGGGCCCTGTTCGCCGGCGGCTTCGATCTTTCCCGCAAGAGACAAGATGCCTTTGCTGACGGGCATGTCGCCTGCTCGTCGACGGATCTGCTTGCGCTCTTCTTTGACGGTCGCGATTTGGCGACGCTTGTCTTCGATTTGCTCTTGGATTTCACGCAGCTTATCGATCGCATTTTCTGGAAGATCGACGCGCGCGTTGAGAGCTTTGAGTCGGCCGCGGGTCAAATCTCGCTGTACCCAAGGATCCCTGACTTGCAGAGAGGTTTCGACCGCTTTGGCTTCCAGCTCCCATTGAGCGACACGCTGCTTGAGTTCTTCGATCTCGTTTTGTTGATTCTTGCGATGGGCAGCCAGTTCGCCCCATCGTCGGCCTCGGATCGTAAGCTGTTCGAGTTCATCTCGAAGCTTTTCGCGTTTTGCGATCATCCCAGTCATTTGCCCAACTTCGGTCGACGAAGATACGATCTGGGCTCGCGCGGCCTTGAGTTGCCGCATAACATCGACAAGCGAAACTCGGTCGAGGCCGCTCGATAGTTTATACAATTCGTCCGCTGCGGCGGTATCGTCGAGTGTGCTCAGTTCTTGTAGCTCACGTAATCCGATCGCAAACACGTTGGTGAAGATCGACTCGTCGACGCTGCCTAAGAGCGACGTGAGGCGATGCTGGCCCTGGGTAATGCCATCGGAACTGGTGACGGTGAGTTGACCGACGATGCTAGGGTCGTTGAGCGTCGCTCGGCGAGCGATTTCATAGCCACCGCCAGGTCCGCTGACGCGCATGGCTCCACCTGGTTTACCGTCAAAGACGGGTGGTAGATAGCGTTGTCGACGTTCGGCCGTGAAACCGTAGAGCATCGTTCGCAGAAATTGCATCAGCGTCGTCTTGCCAGCTTCGTTCGGACCGTAGAAAACGGTCATCCCTTCGGGCATCGAGTCGACAGAAAGGCCGGACCAAACACCAAAGCCATCTATTTGAATATCGCGTACCTTCATGCCTTGGTACCTCCAAATCTTCTAGTCGGGGCCAGTAAATCGATCTTGTGACCGCGCAGCATATCAACGCCTAATAGAGTAGCACGGTCGAGCATTCCCGTGGCTGCATTCGCTTCCTCGTTCACCAAAAGAGCTTCCCACGCTGGTGTGCCTGGTGTCTCCCCTTCGACGATTGGCTTGAGATTAATATTTTTGCCGAGCGTTTTGCGGTTTTCCGTTGATGTTCTTAGAAAGTCACCGAGAATCGTGTCTTCCTCTTGCCACTTGGATGGGAACGTTTTGGGCGAAAGGACTTCGATGTCCGTTGACCACACCGAACACGCCCCATGTCCATACTCGCGTCTGAGCCATGATAGGATCTCTTCGAGAGCGGCTGGACCAACCGTGGTCGCATTCTCCAAATCCATCTCAATCCGCCACTTGACGATCAAGTGCCTTGCTCCATTTTCCGACTGTAGTCGCGAAATGCGTTTGGTCATGAGTTGCCGAATATCGCGACCAAGGGCCAGATCCTCGGTATCCAGCGTTTGCGTGATGTACCTAAAGGAATCGACGTCTTGCGCCGTGATTTGGGCGTCGTGATTGCCATCGACTTCGACGGTCCAGTATCCATGTGGACCTTCTTCGGCAAACGCGCGGCCTTGAGTTGTGCCACAAACACGCATGTGGGGCGCTTCGCCGTGAAGTGTTTGACGTTGGTGGTTTCCACCGAGAGCCCAATAATCGATGCGTTGACTCAACAACGAATCGCGGTCGGCTGCACCATGGGCAAGCGCGATGACGTAGGTGTCGTCGGCATCCGCCGCTTGAAACTCGGCTGCCCGAATCGACTCACGGCCATCGTTCGATCGACCAAGAATCGTTGCCAAGGCATAACCGTTTCGACGGTGAATGACAGGTTCGAGCTGGCGTTTAGAGAAAAGATGAACGTTGCTTGGCAGCGCAACTGCGTCGGGCCATCGATCCGGATCGTCGACTTGCCCGGCCGCCCAATAGACGGGTATGTTGCGTTGTTTGAGTTCTTCGAAGTGCTCGATGAGGAAGGCTGGTCCACACGCACCACAGGAAACAGGATTGAGCAAATCGCCAGCCAACAATAGAAAGTCGACGTTTTCGACCATGGCCGTCTCGAAGATCGTTTCGGCCGCTTTCCAAGGAGCATCGACGAGTGCATTCTTGAGATGTTCCGGTAGGTCTAGTAGATCCTGCATGGGACGTTCAAGATGAAAGTCTCCTGCGTGAATAAACCGAAAGGATTCCTTGCCCATGACCACCCTCCCTGTGGAAAACCATTGAACACGGATTCGCTAGCATACTGAAAGGCGAACCGCGATGAGTGGGAAGTTTAGTGGAAATGGACAGTCACTGCCAATGTCGATTCAGTGCTGGCAAAGGGAAAAGGAAGATTTTTCGACGAAATCATTTTGCTCTTGGCGGTCTGCCGCATGCAATCTGCTTGTGGCCTAAGCTTTCAGCCCTCCCAGCTGGCGTTTTTTAGCTCGCAAGCTGGAACCTTGCGCCACTTATTCATCGAGCGATCAGGCGGCTCAACATCAACTGGCGCGTCGCAAGGTCGATTCGCGATTGGAGATGGAGGGAATGTGATTGCTAGCTGTTTCTGGATTCACATGGACCAAGCGTTGTTGGATGGGCGGCTCGATCCCCAATTCGTCGAAACGCTTTTTGATCCGTCTCAGCCATTCTTGCTTTACCGCTCCGTGTTTCTTAGGAAAAGTCTTGACCGAGACTTTAAGATGAACCGCGGATTCACCCAAGCTCTCAATCGCTGGTTCTGTTGCCGGCTCCATCATCAGAGGGCCAAATGTGGAGTCCGCTTTGAGCTCGTTCGAAATCTGGCATAGCGCATCCATGACACGCCCCAAGTCTTCTCGGTAGCTGACTGTAATTTCGCAAACGGCTCTCGACCAGCCATGCGTTTCGTTGCTGACACTATTGATCGTGCCGTTCGGAATAAAATGCACGATGCCGTTGGAATCGCGAAGCACTGTCATGCGAAGCGTAATCCGCTCCACTTGACCAATCACTCCTCCGATCCGCACCGTGTCGTTCAACATATATTGGTTTTCAAGAAGCATGACAAAGCCGTAAAAATAATCCTTGATTAAGTTCTGTGCTCCGAATGCGACCGCCAAACCGATGACGGCCACGCCACCCATTAAGACGGTGATGTTTGCACCCAATTCCTCAAGGATCATCAAGGAACCACTTACAAAAATGACAACCGTGGATGCATTCTCAAACACGCCAACCAGTGTCTTTGCCCGGTTCTCTCGCTCCATGGTGGAACCGCGTCCCGTGCCGGTGGTAACGAGTCGAACCGATCGAATCGCAAAGAAAGAGGCCAAGCGATTGACAAGGAACATTCCGGCACCAATGAGAAGGAGTCGGGGGCCGTGCTCCAATAACCATTGTAGAATGTTTCTAAGCGTGAACGGATTGCGAAGGGATTCGACTAGATCCCCGGCCGCCAACGCTTCATGGCGTTTCTTTTCCATTTCATGCAGGGCAACGATGTGTTCGGATTGCAAGCTGCTTTGCTCTGCTCGATGATCATTGAGACGATCGCTAATCTCGGTAACCTCTAATCGAACTCGGATCAGGCGCTGGCTGGCTTGGCTGATGGAGGCTCGGAGGTTGTTCAATTCCGATGGGTCCGCTTGCTCGGATTGTCGCTGCGTTAGTTCTTGAGAAAGCGCAAACTGGGCCGCAGTCGCAAGATCGACCTTCTTGCGTGCAAGATCGAGTTCTTTCTGTTCCTGCGATACGAGCTTTTGAATATCTGCCAATCGAGCTGCGATTGATTTTGTTTCTTCCTGGGCTGCTTCCGCTTCGTGTTCCTTCTCGCTAGCCTCCGCCGCCGCCTTCACGATTTCTTCGTCTTGTTCCTCGGAATCGCGTTCAGGATTGGCTTGATCCTCGGTGTCATGAGCGCTCTTTGGATTTGACGGATTGTGATTTTCCTCATCGGAATCATGAGTCATGGCGTTGCCAACCTTGTCCCGCGATGGCCGAACGTCCTTGCGTTCGTTGTCCGAGTCATCGCTATCCCCGTCACCAGTCATTGAGTCCAACGCGGCTTTATCATTTTCGATTTTTTGGCGAAGCGTAGTGCGTTGTTCGCGAATGGACTTACGATCTTCGATAGCAAGATTGAACCGATCTTCCGCAAGTTTCCGTCGGCGTTCGAGCGAAAGGATATTCTGCTCCGCTTTTTGAATCTGACCTGGTTCGCCCGCTTGTTGACTTGTTGCTAGTGCTTCCTGGGCTCGCTCCAAATCGTCGTTGAGAGCCTTAAATTCCGCTTCGGCAAGCGCATACTCACTATCGGGATTGTCCAACTCGGCTTCCAGGCGCTGCAACTGCCCGCGAGCTTGTTCGACAGACTCTTGCAGCTCCGTAACCTTGGCTGCGTCAGATTGAGTTGCCGTAGCTGGGTCCACAGAATCGCTGGACTGCTCCGATGCAGGAAGTTCCAGCGTCGATTGCGCCATGTTTTGGTTCGCAAACAAGGCAAACCCAAGAAAGACTATCCAAACAAGGCAAACCGCATGCCGATTTGCGGACGTTGGCATTTGAAACATATTGGCTTCCCTACCTAAAACAATTGCTAGCACAGTGATCCTTCACCGACTTCGCCGTATTGTGATTAACTGGCGCAGCAGAACCTGACGAAAATGATTCTAGTGAAACCGCGAACGACGTCTATCTCGAATTTGTCAAACCACGCTCTGGAATAAGTAGTTGCCTGTCGACAGACAGGGATAGTTTGTTCTTCGTTCTTCGTTCTTCGTTCTTCGTTCTTCGTTCTTCGTTGTTCGTTGTTCGTTGTTCGTTGTGCGTTGTGCGTTGTGCGTTGTGCGTTGTGCGTTGTGCGTTGTGCGACGCTCCGCGTCGCAGGAATCACGACGGCGGAGCGTCGTGCAACTTAGTTCAACAACCCACGTTGTTGTGCTTGAACAGAGCGCTAAATCTTGACGAAGATCTTTCTACGATGCATCCACAGGAGCACAAGCCACATAATCGCAAGCGTTATAGCCCCCAACAACATGGGACGAAACGATGGCGCTTGCTCGGACTGCACCAATGGCTTCAGTATCCATCCCACGAATTCGTCCAGCCGAGTCACCAAAAATCCAAAGTGACGTTCGATCGCCAATCGAATCGGCTCCTTGAGAGTCCAGCTCATCACATACGCAACAATGGAGTTGGCTCCAATCACCAAGAAGAACGAACCCCATCGTTTGAACCCACCGATATCACATACCAGATTGAGAACAGCCAACCAGACGAAACACAAACCGCCGCTCCACAGCACCCAAGTCGGCGTCCAAATCCGCTTGACAATGGGACACAGGCCTTGCGCATCGATCGCGACAGCTATCCCAACGCATAGGGCTGCACTGACCCATAGCCAGAGCTGTTTGGCTGGCTTCGACGAATTCCCCTGCAAAATCCGACCCGCGAGCAATCCTAACAGCATCGTGCCCAGGGTTGGAATGAAACTCAACGTGCAATAACCGCCACTGGAGAACTGATATACCTTGTTGCGTGGAAAAAGATTCATCCACCACCGATCCATGGCCCACGCAAGATTTGAATTTTTGTTGAAGTGCGAAGCGATCCCCTCGTAATGCTCAGTCCACGTCGCAGCCACACCGTATTGACTGTACGGAAAGTCTTTTCCTGGTGAAGGGTAGATGACAAATGCAAACCAGTAACCCAGCAGAATCACACCAGTGGCAACAATCAATTTTGGCGTCGGAAGACCAGAGAGTAAAAACAGAATCCAATACCCAAGCCCAATTTGCGTCAGCGTGTCGTCAAACGTAAAGTTGGTAGCAGGTTTTCCGAGGCTTCGCAAGAAGATGCCCAAAAAGATCAAAATGAGACTTCTCATTACCGCATGGAAAAACATAGCATCCCAACTTTGCCCTCTCGAATTTCGGGATGCAATGGAAAACGCCATGGCTGTTCCAACCAAAAATGTAAAGCTCGGCTGAATCATGTCGTGGAGCGAACCACCACGCCACGGAACGTGGGTGGTATGAAAGGCCAACCATTGTGCCCCCTGCGCGAGCCAGCCCTCCCCTTGGAACACGTCCTTGAGGCCATAGAGATGCAGCATTTCGGCCAGCATCAAAAACATGACCATGCCTCGATAGATGTCGACGCTGGCGATGCGATCTCTTGCCGTCGTATGGGTTGCAGTTACTGGAACATTCAAGGATGGAACGATCATAAGTTGAAACCGAAAGCCTACTGATTCACCATGTCATCCAACTGCCTCGCAGCAGTATGGGTTAGGAAACGCCTTGATATATAGTCACCAAGATCATGCAACTGAGTCGAAAAATCTCGCAATCGACTGCGGAGGATGACTCGATCCAGCTTGCCCTTTTCATCTGCTACCACATCATCGCCCAATGCATCCGAATCGAAGAGCCTCAAATTGCCTCGACATTCAGTAATCTTCTTGCGATGACGTGCAACCTCCGCTTTATCGGAGGTCGGCAATGCGTCCAAATGCTGCAGTATTTGGACGAATTGGAATGCCAGCCCGCGAGGATTGGACGGGTCCACCACGAGCAAGTCAAGCACTGGTCCGATCTCATAACTCATCAAATAACGATAACGATACGTCATCGAACTATCGCATATCTCCAGTAGAGATTCAAGCAATTGCCTTGAGCTCTTGCGATACGGAACCAATAAAAGTTCGATGAGTCGCAAGAGGTTTTGAGCGCGGTCGATTCGACGCCCAAGATCCAAGAAAAGCCAACCTGGACCGCGAGTCATGCTCTCCGAGGCTAAGCCTGCGAACGCCGAAAGGCTGCTAATCATTTGATTCAAAGTGGACAGCGATTCTCCCATTCGCTCACGTTTGCCCGCCCAAGATCCGAGAACCGAATAGTCCAATCGACTCAAGATTTGCCACGAATCAAGGCTGAGCCTGTCGCGAATCGTCTCAGCATTGCGAATGATCCCGTTAACGGAATTGGCCAGTCCATCTAAATCCTTCTGATCAAAAACAAAGTCGAGCACCGATTTGCGCATTTCGACCAATGCGGACGCGTCATCGGACGAAGGTGGCTCGGCAGCTAATTTCGAATGATCGTTTAATGCGCGAACGACTTGCCAATAGTAGGGCAATGAGTCGGACGAAACCTCGGATGTCAGTTGAGCGCTGCAGTACCTTGCATGCCTCGCCATAAACTCGGTCCGCTCCGCAAAACGGCCTAGCCAAAACAAGTGTTCTGCCACGCGGCTAGGCAGGTCCATCGCCGTGCGACGCAATTCGATAGATTGCTTGCCCGATGTCAGCAAGGAGACTTGTTTGACGGGTCCATTGCTCAGCACCCAGACATCTTTGCTCATGGTTCCACAAATGAGACTTTCGTCCAATTTCTCGACCGAATCTGCCGTGCGCGCGACACCGCCCGGCATGATTTCCAGCCGGTCCTTGATCGCACAGCCAACCAATCGCACAACGACAGGCCAAGCCACCACGTGATTGTTTACCCATGTTGGACTGCGACTATACTCCGGGAAATAAGTTGCTACATAGCTCCAGGGACTTTTTCGAATATCCGCGATGATGGCACTGCGCTGATCGCTGCCTAAATAGCAGCCGTTGGTTTGAGTTGCCGAATGACGAACAAACGAATCTCGCAACAACAATCGATCGATGTTTGCAATCACAAACTCCATCGAGTCGGGATCGCCACACCACCACATCGGCATATTCTGCAGCTTGAGATCTTCGCCCAATAACGTTCTGCATAACCGAGGCAAGATGGCTGTCACGGCAGGGCTCTCGGTCCAGCCTGTACCGAGACCGTTGGCGAGCAACACTTGACGTTCTCTGGCTGCCTGTGCAAGCCCAGGGATCCCTTCGATCATCGAGGGATCGATTTCGAGTGGATCGCACATGTTATCCGGTACCCGTCGCAAGATGCTGTCGATACGTACCAACCCGCCAAGCGTCTTGAGATAGACAGCCCCACCGCGCACCGTTAAGTCCGTTGTTTGAGTTAGCGTGTATCCCAAATAGCGAGCTAAATAAGCATCTTCAAAATACGTCTGACTCTGAACGCCAGGGGAGAGGAGCGCGGTGCGCGCACTCTTGTCGCGAAATGGGGCTGCGTCCTGGAGCGATTGCCTGAGGTTGGAAAAGAATCCCGCCAAGCGTTGGACCTGCATCTTTTGAAAGTCGTCTGAGAGTATCCGAGACATCGCAATTCGATTCTCGACCGCGTGTCCACAGCCGCTTGGTCCTTGAGTTCGATCCGCCATGACTTGCCAATTACCATTGTTGGCGCGAGACATTTGGGCAGCGTACAAAAACAGCTTCCGATGGCTTGATTGGTCGGGTGATCGCTTTGCCGCTCTCAAATAGGCTCGGGAGCCGAAGACCAATTCGCTGGGTAGAACTCCATCGGCCAAGAGCTTTTGAGGGCCGTAGACATCTCGCAACAGCAAATCGAGAACCAACATGCGTTGTTGCATTCCCGCCGATAAAACCTCCCATTCCGCCGCGTCTATCACCAAAGGAATCGGGTCAAGTTCCCACGACTGCGGAACGCCAGGCTTGAGCGATGGTCCAGAGGATGCCGGCGGATTGTCCTTCAACGACTGCTTGGCCCCCCTCCAACGCATGTAAACGTCGGGGCCGCTCAACCGCGGCTCAACACCTATCAATCGACGGTACGCAGGCCGCACGTTTCCTTCGAGAGTTGTCAGCTCATCAAACTGTCCGTTGAACACGCTATACGTTGAAAGCAACTCCGCGATTGCATCTGCATCCGTGCAATTGATATTGGGCATCTCGTTCCTGTCGATTGTCCGTAAAGTAGATAGGCATCTTGCCGCACATTGTAATGAAATTGGAAAACATTGTGAGTATCCAAGCTCCGCAACGCCGATCTAAAACGGATCGAGCGAAACGCAGCGTTCTCTTAGGATAATCTAGGTTCCTGCCAAATGGCACTCACTTTCCAATTTGGCGAGCGGGAGCATGAGATAGTCCCGTGGCACAGGCTGCTAGCGCTGCTAGCCTGTGCTTTTCAGACCATTACAGGCTGGCGGCGCTGGCAGCCTGTCCTACGTGGTAGTTTTTGGTCTGCCGATCGCCTTACAAGCATTTGGTTTGCAGATAGTAGAATGCACAGAGGGAGTATTTGGCTAGAATAATTCAGACGGTGCGAGAACAGTTGATTTCAGTGTGACGTATGCTTCCAGCTTGCGTTTTTGACTCGCAAGCGGAAAGCGCGCGCCACGTATTTGTCGAAAGATCCGAAACTCATGGTTTTCATGAATATCCATCACTCTACCGACCGGATGCTGATTTTGCGGATGGATTGGTACACTTGGGTGGGTTGTTTGATCCTGTTGTGGGCTAATGCTGCCATTGCAGACGACTTCGCGTCCGCTCAAGAAGAGCCCTCGACCTACTTTCGCGAACAAGTATTGCCTATATTTCAACGACACTGTTTTGCATGTCATTCGCATGCCACGGGCGAAATGGAAGGGGGGTTATCGCTCGACTGGAAGAGCGGCTGGGAACTAGGTGGATCGCGAGGTCCTGCGGTTGTACCTGGCAACCCGGAAAAAAGCCTTCTATTGCAAGCCGTGCTTCACGTCTCCGACGATCTCCGCATGCCAAAGGAGAAAATATCAAATCAAGAGATATCCGTCTTGAATCGTTGGATCGAGAACGGGGCCTTTGACGATCGTGTGGCGCAACCAAAATCGGTCGAGGCATCCAGCCACGATTGGTGGTCATTGCGTCCGCTCGTTTGCCCCCCAGTGCCATTTGCCAAAACTTCGAACCCGATCGATTCGTTTATCCTCTCTCGATTGGAAAATGCCGGACTGAAACGTTCACCCCCCGCCGATCGACGCACGTTGATCCGCCGTGTCAGTTACGATCTGACCGGCTTGGCCCCTACTCCTCAGGACGTGGAGGCGTTTGTTACCGATCCCGATGCAAATGCTTACGAGAAACTAGTCGATAGGTTGCTTATGTCCCAACGTTATGGCGAACGATGGGCCCGTCATTGGTTTGATACGATTCACTTTGCGGACTCGCATGGCTACGAGCACGATATCGGACGCGATCATGCTTGGCGTTATCGTGACTATGTCATTCAAGCTTTGAATGAGGACACGTCCTGGTCACGCTTCATCTGCGAACAACTAGCGGCCGACTATTTATTTCCCGACGAGCCCCAACTGATTCCCGCGCTCGGATTCCTCGGAGCTGGCACGTTCGACTTGAGCACATACTCGACTGCAACGGTTACATTCGATTATCTGGATCGGGATGATCTCGTCACGCAAACCATGGCGGCCTTTTCGAGTACCACAGCCAATTGCGCCCGGTGCCATGCTCACAAGTTTGATCCAATTTCACAAGAGGATTACTACGCATTGCAAGCAGTCTTTGCAGGCATCATCAAAGGGGATGTTGCCTATGATCTGAAGCCTGAAACAACGCTTGAACGCAGACGATTGCAGTCGATTATTGATGCCGCCGACCGACGCGATCCATCCGAACTTCTGAAAACGGAACACGCAGATGCCATCAACCAGTGGCTTATTATCCAACGACAAAGGGCCCAATGGCAACCTCTCGAATTGCAGACCTACGTATCAACCGAAGGAGCTACGCTAACGCGAGGTTCGGATGGAGTCGTATTAGCCAGCGGCAACAAACCAGACAAGGATACGTACGCGATCACTGCAACCACGCATTCCGATCGCATAACGGCATTGCGGCTCGATGTGCGCTCGCATGACTCGTTGCCCATGCGTGGCCCAGGCCGTTGCGATAACGGCAATCTGCATCTTTCCGAGATAGAGCTGCAAATCTTCGAAACGGAAACACAACAAGGAAAAACGCTCAAGTTCAAGAGTGCGACCGCCGACTTCAATCAATCCGCTTGGGGTGTCGAACGCGCGATCGATGGCGACCCCAAGACGGCTTGGGGAATTCACCCCGCAGTTGGACAGTCGCATTATGCTGTTTTCGAATTGGCCGAACCCGTTGCCATGCGGCCTGATACCAAGTTAGCAATCTCGTTGAGGCAATTACACGGTGGTTCGCATCTCATCGGTGCATTGAGTTTGTCCGTGACGGCAGGTGACCCTTCTCAAATCAAGGCGATTCCAGCCGAAGTCGAGCGCGTACTTCAAAAAGCAACGGACGACGTCGGCTTAGAAGTCGGCTTGGAAGATCGGTTGACGATCGCCGCTCATGTTTTGCGCGGGTTCGCGGCCGACTCAATGCGTCTACTGCCAGCCAAAGTGTTCGTCTATGCAGCTGCTCCGTCGGTTGCGATTCCTGCGGGGGAAGGGCAAGTGCAGCTCAAGTCATTGCCAACTCCTAAAACAGTGAACGTATTGCATCGAGGGGATTTCGACAAACCGCAAGCTGTCGCGGAACCGGGTTCGCTTTCTGTACTCGCGGACTTGCCGCACCGGTTCACATTGCAAAACCTCAACAACGAAGCGGAACGACGAGCTGCGTTAGCCAAATGGCTTGCGCATCATGACAATGTGTTGACGTGGCGGAGCGCCGTCAATCGAGTTTGGCAGCATCATTTTGGGCGAGGACTATGCGATACGCCAAGCGATTTCGGTCGTATGGGTGGCGTACCGTCGCATCCAGAGTTGATCGATTGGTTGGCGATTTGGTTTCGCGATGAAGCACAAGGATCGCTCAAAGCCTTGCATCGATTGATTGTTACCAGCGAAACGTATCGCCAGTCGTCCGCAAGCGATCTGGAAGGCATTCGCCTCGATAGCGACAATCGGTTACTGTGGAGACAAAATCGACAGCGACTGGATGCGGATGCGGTCCGCGATTTTACGCTTGCCGCGAGTGGATCGCTCGATCTGAAAATGGGTGGTCCTGGAGTCCAGCATTTCAAACAGAGCAAAGGGCCGCAGTCGACCCCAGCGTTGGATTATACGGTGTTCGATTGGGCGAGCCCAAGTGCAGCTAGGCGGAGCATCTATCGCTACGTGTGGCGAGGAATCGCCGATCCCTTCATGGAAGCAATGGATTTCCCGGACTTGGGCTTGTTATCGCCAGTGCGGGGGTTCTCAGCGTCATCCTTGCAAGCTCTTTCACTCTACAACAACGACTTTGTCTTGCACAATAGTCAGGCGATGGCCCAAGACGTCGAAACGAGTGCGAGCGGGCTCGAACAACAGGTAGCGGATTGTGTCATGCGTGTTTGGCTGCGGAAACCTTCCGAGGGTGAACGTGCGGGGCTTACCGAATTTGCCAGCCGACATGGATTGGCGGAACTTTGTCGTGTGCTTTTGAACAGCAACGAATTTCTCTTTGTGGAGTAGAGCATGCAAGACATCGAGGCAGCGATCAACAGCGGTTTTGAACAACAGCCGCCTAACCGCCGTCAAGCACTTTCGTCTGTGGGGGGTGGGTTTGCTGGGCTGGCATTGTCACATCTGTTGGCCAGAGAATCAGCCGCATCCGAAACCAGCCACCATCCAGCGAAAGTAAAACGGGTCATCCAACTGTTCATGACGGGTGGCGCCAGTCCGATGGATACGTTTGACTATAAGCCGGAACTTGAGCGGCTCCATGGTCAGATGCTTGGGCCAAAGGAAAAGCCCGAGGGTTTTACCGCTCCGGCAGGCGCAATCATGAAGAGTCCATTCCAGTTCGCGCGGCATGGCCAGTGCGGTCGATGGGTTAGCAGCGTCTTTCCCGAGCAAGCAAAACTCGTCGACGAAATGGCTTTTCTGATGGCCATGACGACCAAGACCAATGTGCATGGTCCTGGGACCTATATGATGAATAGCGGATTTCTCCTGCCAGGTTTTCCTTGTATGGGTGCTTGGATTTCTTATGCGCTGGGAAGTCTAACCGATAACTTGCCAACGTTCGTGGTGTTACCGGATGCCAAAGGCTTGCCCTACAACCAACGGGCCTGCTTCAGTTCTGGATTTCTCCCGGCAGTCCATCAAGGTACGGTTATTCCAACGAAATCGACACCGCAGTCCAACCAATCGATCTCCGATTTGTTCGCGAATGAAAAGTACCCGTTTGCAAAGCGAAGCGCCGACGAAGACAGTTTCGCGATGCTACAACAACTCAACCAAGAGCATGCCAAGACTCGCTCGGATGATTCGCGGCTTGAGGCGCGCAT
>CAMBSL010000055.1 GCA_945870455.1 Pirellula staleyi DSM 6068
TGCCGAAGTAACACCGTCAGGGTTAGGCAAATACAAAACTGGATCTCCACCAGTTCTCAATGCAACGCCCGCGTAGCGTGTGGGCAAAAACCCACTCGACCACATGCGAGTAAACAGAGCTTGTGCGGCTGCCTTGCTCGACCAAGTTGGGGTCATGACCACGAACGCGGGAAGATTGTCGCTCTCGCTGCCAAGGCCATACGCTAACCAAGAGCCCAAGCTTGCTTTTCCTGGGACTTCATTGCCCGTCATCACAAACGTGCAAGCCGGATCGTGATTGATTGCGTTGGTATGCACGGTCTTGATGACTGCCAACTCATCCACGATTTTGGAAGTGAACGGAAGCAGTTCGCTAACCCAGCGTTGGCTTTGTCCGTGCTGTGCGAATTTAAATTTGCTGGGCGCGACTGGTAAGCGTGCTTGTCCACTGGTCATCGTCGTGATGCGTTGGCCTTTGCGAATCGTGTCCGGCAAGTCTTTATCGAATTGCTCTTGTAGATGAGGCTTGTAGTCCCACGTATCAATCTGGGACGGGCCTCCATTCATATGTAGATAGATGATCGCTTTTGCTTTGGGGGCGAAATGAGGCAAGCCGTGCAAGGCAGGGTGCACTTTGATCGAGTTATCGCTGGCCATGGCACTCGATAGCGACTCGATTGGGGCTGCACCTGACATCGCAGCCAAAGCCACACCACCCATCCGTAAACCGGTTCGTCCGAAAAACTGACGACGTGTCTGCAACAACTGATGTTCGAAAATGGGATCGATCACATCACGGTCCTTGGAGGGCAAGAGTGGAGGGAGTCGGTATTCTACTGGAAATGCTCAGCCTCAAGCTGATAAAAAACACCCTCCAAACCTTCGACAGGCTTGAGGTACGGGTGAACTTCGAGAGTACCCGCCAGCGAAAAGCAACGCAACGATTTTCCGGCATACTTGTCGTTGACCAATTTGACTTCGATCATATGGGTCAGTGGCGGCTGGCCCCCGAAACAACACGTACTGATATCAGGGACCAATACAAAGGTCTTGGCTGCATTGCTGGCGACCGAGGTTGGATGGATGTAGCCTTTGAGAAAAACCTTCTTTCCGTTGAGCGCAATTGCTTCGGGAGTAGGGAAATCGGGTGCGCCGGTTGCGCTTTTCAGCCAGGCAAACTGAATTCTCTCGTAGCCCTCAGGGACTTCGGTGTTGTAAATGTAGATGTGCCGGATGGGCGATGCGACCAACAAACAAACACTCAAAATCATTCCGATTCGAGCGATGCCTGAACCGATCAACTCGTTGGGGAACTTTTTCAAGTTTCGAAACGCGACGATGCCGAAGACAATCCCGCACGCTGGCAAGAATAGCAAAAGCGGCGAAATCCATGCCAGCAAGCCAAACAAACCGAATGCAAAGCAGAGAACAGCCGCTCTACTCATCGATTTGTAGGCGAACTCGTCATTCTCCTGATAGGGCGTCGAGGAACTGGATTGAGGATCTGAAATCGCTTGGCTCATCTAAGGTGGTCGCTAAGAAAATCGGGATGGCAAACTGGCTCGGCGGATCACCGAAAGGAAATTTAAAGCCGGCGCACGATCGGCAACAGTCGAGCAGCAAATCCTCCGCTGGTAGCAATCGTCCACATCATCATCGCCATCATGACTGTGGCAATGAGCAATACGGCCATGGGAGCCCAAAGGTTCAAACCCTCGGCAACCGGAACACTTGCCAAAGCAACCGAATCATTGGATGGTAGCCCCGCCATTGTCTGCGAATTTGCCAAAAGTCGACTTACGAGTGGATTGCTTTCGGTGGACGCAAGGCGAAACAATGTCCGACCTTGTCGTACTGCCAATGCTCGCTCCGTTGGAAGGATTCTGCGAATCGACGATGTCTCGCCTTTTTTGGGTGCGGCTGGTGTAGGGATCGGGAAGAAAGTCTTAGCTCGCTTGACAGAACTCGGGTCGATCTTCTCAAGTTCGATGAGTTTTTCTTTTGCTTCCGGCAGTGGGCAAGCACGCAAATAATTGATGACGGGGACTCGTACCCATAGATTGTCATCGTTGGCTTTTTCGAACAGTTCGCACATCTTGTTGATTTGGCTCCAATCTCCCCAGCGGGCCAGATCTGGAATAACTAAATCAGCTAGGTCAGGACGAGCCAGCAATTGATGCATCGTCTTGGTGATCGATTCTTTCTTGAGAATATCGACTTCGGTCCCATGAAATCTCAATGCCATCACGGCAGAATAAATTTCAGCGTACTGTGCTTTGTCGTCTCGGAAGAATCGATCTTCGATGAGCTTAAGGCCAGCTTCACCTTTGATTGTCAGGTAAGCGGCAATCAGGGCATCCAGGCCCGCTCGGGCGTCCGGATTGTCGCTCTTGATCATCGACTCGAACAAATCTGCATCCTCGGGTAGGCCGCAAATGCTTAGCATCGTGTAATACAGTCGCTTTCGGTCAGGTGATTTCGAGGTGTCTTGGACCCAACTCAACAATTGCTTGCGATCCATGCGATCTTTGAGCAAAACCACATCCGAGTACGGTGCCAAGGCGAACTCGTCGTAGCAATCACGGGCGAGTAACGAGTCGGCGTGTTCGAAATATTTTTGATAAAAGTCGAGTCGCTCGACTGGATTATCAGGCAAAGCCCGAATGGCTTCGACATACTTTTCTGCATCTGCGGACAGTGGGAGGGGTGACGACCAAACAAGTTCTTTGGGGTCAACACCCATGAGCAAAAATCGTTTTGCGGATTTTCCAGGCCCAAAATACGTTGCCTGAATCGATTGGTCCGTTTTCAGGATGGACTCACCGGTAAGCACTTTTTCAATTTTGAAGGCAGCCAACCCGTCGATATCCGATCGGCCATCTGTCACTAGACGGGCAATCGCGACGGCATCCATCGATTTGAGTTCTTGCCTAAGTGTTTGAGAGACGGCCGTGCAGAAAGGGCATTCAGCACTTTGCAATGGGGTTTGGCCGACCGATGCCCAACCCGCAGCGAGCAGTACCGCCAGCCGTGCCAAACCAACAGTCGGGGAAAGCCACATTTTCGGCAATGACGATGCAATCGTTCTAAATGGAATCATCATTTCAAAACCAATCTCGGTATTTTGACTAAAGTCTGACGGAAATCTTATCAGGCATCTTAATGTACGTCATTTACTGCACCTAATGCCAGATGTTCGCTAGGAATTTTTAGCAGGAATGCGTCCGAAGCAAGCCCCATCGACTGTTAAAATCAAACGAAACGGCTAAAGTGCAGTGTCATCGAGAGTCCGAAAACCGCTCGCCAAGCACGTTTTAACAAAACAAATTCGCATGCAATTGCCAATTCTGAACGTAATTCCGCAACCCGATCTTTCTTCATCCGATTCCAGCCAACAGGGGGACGACTCGCTTGCATGCGGTTCGGTTCCTGCCCTTTTCGAGCCAAGTCGTCGCTTGCCGCCGTGGTTGCGACGAGAAGTTCCTAAGGGGAATGCCAACCATTTCACGTCCGGACTTTTGAGCGAGCTACGGCTAGAGACGGTTTGCGAGAACGCGAAGTGTCCTAATCGAATGGAATGCTATTCGCAAAAGACCGCCACGTTTATGATCCTTGGCAACGTCTGCACTAGGCCTTGTGGTTTTTGCGCAGTCTCGCGAGGCAAACCAGAGGCTTTGGAACTCGACGAGCCAGAACGCGTTGCGGAAGCGGCCTTGCGGCTCGGACTTAGACATGTGGTGATTACGTCGGTTACTCGCGATGATCTTCCGGACGGTGGCGGCGAGCATTTTTATCAATGCGTCATCGCGGTTCGAAACAAGACTGGGGCGGCCGTCGAAGTGCTAACACCCGACTTCATTCGCCACAAGCATGGACTCGATCGAGTTATCGATGCGGCTCCCGAAGTCTTCAACCACAACATGGAAACCGTACCGCGACTTTATCGAAAAGTTCGAGGTCCCAAGAGCGAGTACCGTTGGACACTTGAGTTGCTGAAGCACATCAAAACGCGAAATGACAAAATCAAAACCAAGAGCGGTTTGATGTTGGGGCTCGGTGAGACACGCGATGAATTACTCGAATGCCTTGCGGACTTGAGAACGGTCGAATGTGATTTTTTGACCCTTGGGCAATACTTGCAACCCGGGCCGAAGTATCTGCCGGTCGTTCGCTACGTGCCACCCGAGGAGTTTGAGGAACTTCGATTAATTGCCAAGTCGATGGGCTTCAAAAAAGTTGCTTCAGGACCGTTTGTTCGCAGTTCGTACCACGCGCGAGACATGGCCGATGATTAAGCACCAAGCACCAAGCACCAAGCACTTAACCCTCCAACCAACCCCTCTCCAAATGTTCTATCTACTTCGAAACTTTTGTGCTGCCGGATTTATGTCCGCTTGCTTGATGACAACAACCTTAACCGCTGAAGGACAAGTTCCCAAGGCAAACCAGGACGAAGCTCTTGTCACGATGAGTCCGCTGCCCGATCCCCTCATTGGGGTGGACGGCAAGCGAATTACGGATGCCAAACAATGGCCCGCGCAGCGTGAACGTTTGCTCAAGCTCATCGGAGAAAACGAGTATGGTTTCCAACCCGATGGAAAAGCCGTCGTAAGTTGGGACATCGTTGAGCAAGGATCGATGTACGGCGGTACGACCAATCGGACTCAGTTTGTTGTCCATTTGAAAACGGATGCAGCCAGCATGGATATCGAATTCGTGCTGTTCGCTCCCAACAAACCCGGCAAATCCAAGGGTTGTTTCCTTGGGCTCAATTTTCAGGGGAACCACACCGTCGACGCGGATACCGCCATTCGACTTCCGAAGGGCTGGATGGCGAACGACACCAAAACAGGTGTAACCAATAATGTTGCGACGGAGAAAAACCGTGGCGGTCAAGATCGGAGGTGGCCTATTCGGGAAATCAACGAACGAGGCTACGCCGTCGCAACCGCTTACTATGGAGACATCGATCCCGATTTTGACGACGGGTTCAAGAACGGCGTACATGCATTGTTTCCCGCGTATCGCGCATCCTCGGAGCACCCCGATCGATGGGGCACCGTTTCTGGTTGGGCTTGGGGATTGTCGCGATTGATGGATGTTCTCAACCAACAGCCGACCATTGATCCGGAACGCGTTGCCGTCATGGGTCATTCGCGATTGGGAAAAACAAGTTTGTGGGCCGGAGCGACCGACCCTCGATTCTCGATCGTCATTTCGAACAATTCGGGATGCGGCGGGGCGGCTTTGGAACGTCGCAACTTTGGCGAAACGGTCGCGAGAATAAACACATCCTTTCCGCATTGGTTCTGCCCAAATTTCAAAAAGTACAACCAAAACGAAGTCGCTTTGCCCTTTGACCAGCACACTCTCGTGGCTTGCATCGCTCCACGACCCGTTTACATCGCTAGCGCCACCGAAGACCTCTGGGCGGACCCAAAAGGGGAGTATTTGAGCGGCTGGTATGCGACCCCGGTTTATCAACTGCTCGGCTTCCAAGGGCTCTCATCGGAAACTCCACCGGCTGCTGACGCAAGTGTGGGGGATCGTATCGGATACCATAACCGAACCGGGGCGCACGATATCCTTTCGTATGATTGGCAGCAGTACATGAACTTTGCAGATCGACATTGGCGTTAGTTCCGCGTGGGTTAAACATGAATTTGAGTACGTCGCACCAGGAGTAATCCATGATTCGAGTTGGTTTGGTTGGCATTGGGTTCATGGGCTGGATTCATCAGCTTGCATATCGGCGAAGCCCGCACGCGCAATTGGTTGCTTTTTGTTCGAGCGATGCAAAGAAGCGAACTGGCGATTGGCGGGGCATTCAAGGAAATTTCGGTCCCCCTGGAACCCAAATTTCGCTTGACGGGATCGAAGTCTTCGAAACACTCGAAGCCATGGTGCGATCGTCGGACATCGATGTGATCGACATTTGTTTACCTCCGCACATGCATGCCGCCGCGGCGATTTTGGCAATGGAACATGGCAAAGATGTCCTTTGCGAAAAGCCACTCGCGCTCAATCCAATCGACTGTCAAAAGATCTTGAGCACAGCCGATCGTACACGGCGACTTGCCCTAGTCGCACATGTGCTGCCATACATGGGAGCGTTTGCATACGCCACCCAGATCGTTGCAAACGGGACCTACGGAGCACCCATTGGAGGTTATTTCAAACGTATTATTTCGGACCCAACCTGGATTCCGGATTTCTATTCCAAGGACAAAGTCGGAGGCCCATTAGTGGATTTGCACGTGCACGATTTGCATTGGATTCAATTGCTTTTCGGCAAGCCGTTGGGTGTTCACGCGGTTGGCCGGATGCAAGGTGACGTGGCCAAGTTTGTTCACGTGATCTATGACTATGGCAAGCAGAACGTGGCTGTATCGAGTTCTTCGGGAGTGATCGATGGACCAGGTCGACCGTTCACACATGGATTTGAATTGCACCTAGAGGATGCAACCTTGCAACACGAGTTTGCGGCCTTCAGCGATACCGCGGAAACAATGCCCTTGAAAATCGTAACTCGCGATGGGCAAGTTATCCGACCAGAGCTGCCGGCGGGCGATGATGTCGATGCTTTCGTATCGGAAATTGAGGACATGGCTGAAAGTGTTACAACACGCCAAGCAGCACCGCGCCTCGATGGGGTTCTTGCGTCTCAAGCGATCGAACTTGCGATCACGATTCAAGACCAACTTGCAAGCAAATACCTTGACTAGTCCCGTACGGCTTGCGCAGTCGTCACCAGCCGCAATCGCAGCTTTTCATTGAAAGTATCGAGATCCCTTGTCGAAAACACAAAACGGGGTTTTTTCTCGATCACTGAAAAGAGTCTATCGCCATGGACATTGACCGCAACCGATACTTTATGTTTGGCATCATACTCTTCCTGCTTGGGTTGCAGTTTCGTATTGTCGACTCGTTTGTTCTCAACGAGAGCAGCACCAGAGTTCTCCATCGTTTTGTTAAAAAAGCCAACATCGCAGACAGCAACGCGGCCACCAACGTCTACATGCGAGTCGCTACGCCTAAGAAAAATTTACGTCCACCCAATTGGTTAGGGTTCGTATTGCTGTCCGTCGGTGGCGTCATGTCGTTGCACGCTTTGGTTTTGCCAAAGGGTAAGTAGAACCCGACGGATCAAGAATCTTACACCTAGGTACCGCTGTTACAGGAATTCGCAAGGCGATGCGAGTTTTTCGATCGCCCGCATTTTGGGTAATTCTGCTTTCCACTTGCATTGCGGTGGTTGTAAATGTCTACGACCGAAGCGGCGTCGGTGGCCGCAATTCGTCACTGGCGGACGATCGGCCTTCGCTAGCAAAAGCGGCGGCGGGTGAGATCACCATTCTGCGTGAAAGCATGGGGGTCAGCGAGCTTCGGGGCCGCTTTCGCAAACTAGGGGAACGTTATTTGTTTGAGGAAGATGCAAATACGAGCACCGCCGCAAAACGGCCGCTCAAGTGTTTGGAAAACATCTGTCTTCAAAGAGTGGTGGCTGCGATGCAAAATGAAGATCGCAAGCAGGTGTGGCTCGTAACGGCCAGGGTGACAGAATTTAATGACGAAAATTTCTTGTTGCTAGAGAAGGCAGTTAGGACTCGATAGTCCGTTGATATTGTCGACGATTTCACTGCGAATTGGGGGCTGATACCGTAACACCGCCACCGCCATCGGCAGGGTGCTCGCTACGCTAGCAAACGCAATCAGAAAAATCTAATTAATCGTCAAAGTTTGCCAGGCTTGCTACCGATAATGTTTCTGTACTCTTAGTGTGCAATAGCCTTTCGAGGCAATTCGCACAAGAAGAGTGCGTTAGGGGGGCACCTAACACAAGTATCGAAAAGCGAATGCTGTCATTTCTGATCGCTAGGTGGCGATTGGATTTGATGCCATTGGACCTGATGCGCGGCGAATGTTGCGGAGGGTCAGCGCGGCTCGAAACACGTCGATAGACGGGACCTCCTGGCACATGAAACGCTACCTAACTCGATTGTTTGCTGGTTTGCAAATCGGATGCATCGCGCTGACCGGTTGCCACCCCACTCAACCGTTCTTCTTGGGCGAACGAGGGGATCTAGCGCACTATATTGATCGCGCTCAGCGCATCGATTACGCCGACCTGAATACCGAGCCACTACCCGAAGCAAGCCAATCTCGCGTACCTCACTCGCTTGATAACCAGAACTTCGAGTACTTGGATCTAACGCTGGAAGAGTGCATCGCTTACGCATTGGTGAACACACAGGTTGTACGTGCCTTGCCTGGGTCGCAACGCCAGAACTTCGACATGGCAGCGACCATTCTGTCGAGCCCTTCGGGACAACTCGCCACCGCTCACGACCCAGCTATTACCGCCACCACAACCAATTCCCAGCCGTTAACGATCGATCAAAACGGCAACCGAATTTCTCAGCGTGGGGCTGCACGAGCGAACCAAGTTGGTGGAGTCGAGGATGCTCTCAGCGAATTCGACGCACAGTACAATTCATTCATTTCGTTCAACACGACCGACCGAGCTCGAAATGTCGGTGCAGGCAATGTGTTCAATCCACAGTTCTTCATGGCTCGCGATACCACGGCACAAATGTCACTTTCGAAACGGATCGCGACAGGCGGCGTGGTTACCGCTCGCTCTCAATCGATCTACTCGAACAACAACATCCCCACGCAATCATCGGGCGCGGGCAACTTCGGCCGGGCTGTTCCAAGCGATTACACTCAAATCTTGGAAGTTCAAGTACTGCACCCATTAATGCGGGGACGCGGGACAATGGTCAACCGAATTCCTATCGTCTTGGCGAGAATTAACGAAGATGTTTCGATTGGACAATACGAAGAGCGTATTCGCAACCTAGTGCGGGACGTTGAGTTCGCGTATTGGGATCTCTATGCTGCCTACTGGAATGTCGAAACCGCTCGCATGGCTCGCGACAGTGCCGCAGCGGCCCACAAGGTCGCATTGGCGATCCGCGAAGGCGGAGCATCTTTCACTGCGGAAGCACAAGCGAAGTATACGGTCCATGGTTTTCAAGCACAACTCGATGCGGCGGTCTCTGGCGGAGGGCAAGGCAACGATCCTGGGCTCTTCGGGCGCGAGCAAAACCTCCGATTCCTCATGCAATGGGCACCTACGGATGGACGACTGATCCGACCTATCGATAAGCCCGCCATCGGCTTGGCTGAGTTCGATTGGGAAACCATTCGAGCAGAGACGCTGACTCGCAACATTGACGTGCGACAACATAAGTGGGTTGTCAAACAAAAGGAACTTGAACTCATCTCGTCCAGGAATCAGGCTCTTCCCGACTTGAATCTCTCGACAACCTACCGTTGGGTTGGTGTCGGTGGTTCGCTTCTCAACAACGACGGCGGCAATCCACCATTCCCAACAGGTGGTGGCCGAGCGAGTGCGTTTGAGGAGCTCTTGGGTGGTAATTTCCAAGAAGGTGCAATCCGAATGGATTTCACACCGAATGCTCTTGGTTCGCGCCGGGCACTCAACGACATCGCTAACAAACAACTCGACCTCGCTCGCTCACACCGTGTGCTCGAAACCAAAGAAGAAGCAGCCGTGAGCAAGCTAAGCGGACTTTGGCAACAAGTCGATAGTTGGCACAAGCAAATGACGCAACAGTTCCACGCTCTCGCTGCCGCTCAAGAAAGTGTTGCAGTGACGACAGACACGATTGCACTTGGCGGCGGCGGCAGTTTCAACCAATTGATCGATCAGCTACTGCGATTTCAACAAAACCGAGCCACCGCAGGTCAAGGCTACATTCGTGCACTCTCGGAATACAACAAGTCCCTTGTCGAAATCCATGCGATCAAGGGCTCATTGCTTGAGTACAACAACATCTCGCTCGAAGAAGGTCTGTGGCCAGAAAAGGCATATTGGGACGCTCACGAGCGAGCCAGGGAACGCGATGCAGCTCGATTCATCGACTACGGTGCGAGTCGGCCAAAGGTAATTAGTGGTGGGGAATACAATCAGTTTACCGGAACAGCCAATGCACAAGCCCGGCCAGGAAACCCAAATCGAAGCGGGCCAGCACCTGCCAAGATGGATCCTCAACCTGGCACGTTGCCTGAGGTTGTTCCAAGTGCCCCAAAGAGCTCCGGCGACGTCTCGGAGAAACGAGCGAGCCAACAGGCAGCACCCAAGTTCAATTGGGCCAATTGATTCAACGAAGCTATAAATGCGAACAGCGAAAGCTGTGAACGAGTGGTAGGGGGAAATACTCATAGGATGGGTGGCCGAATAGGCCAACCATCCTATGAGTCATTTTATGCCGATGTGTTTTTGCACTTGTTCCCACTCGTGGTGATGGTACCCGATGGTGATGGTACCCGATGGTGATGGTACCCGATGGTGCGATAAACCGCTTCGCTCTCGTCGCTCTCGTTCGCTCTCGTTACGAAGCTCTGCTTCGTAACGCAAACTTGGAAGCTCCGCTTCCTGTCTGTACTCATTTCTTGCATTTCGTTCGAACTCGTACTCAGCCTGCAAGGCGGACCTCGTTGAATATATTATTCGATTCCGATTCGAACTTGCATTCGATTCACGCCACAGGCATGCAATCCCAATCATGCACTTGGGGCAAGGGTCTACAACACCACTGCTCGGGCACTGTTCACGTAAAGTTCTTGGCCCGTTTTGAAGTGGCTGCGTTTTACATAAGCCAACGCAAGGCACCGACCATGCGAAGCATCGGGGGCGGAGGAGCAAATGGTTCCGACGTCTTTGCCATCGCTTTGGACCAAGGACTGCGGCTGCGGAGCCAATTCGCTTTCGATTGCGATCCGCACTAATTTTTTTTGTACTTGTCCAAGTGCATCCAATCTCGCGATCGTCTCTTGTCCCAGGTAACACCCTTTGTTGAATGAAATCGCCAAATCATTGCGATCCAATTCTTGCGGCAAGTTTCGCTCGTCTAGGTCGATTCCGTACCAAGGCCATGCGGCTTGAATGCGGAGCAACTCCCAAACCCGCCGCTCGTCCGTGTCGCTCTCCGTGCTCTCGTCGTCGCTCTCCGTGCTCTCGTCGTCGCTCTCCGCGCACTCATGGCCCAAACGATCTCGTATCGGCTGGTCGCTTGCCCCGTTTGCGATGAGACCAAGCACGGACTCAGGCCCGATCCAAGCGGCATGAACAAGAACTATCGAGTTGCCGTCCATTTGCAATCGACTCGCGTTTCGTGTTTCGGGCACGCTATCGAGTTGGACCGAACAAGCCTTTGCGGCCGTCGACCTGTCCCGAAAAATCCATAGTCGAAAGTCGTTGCTAAGGTCACTTATGATCGCATCCTCTCGGATGATATAGCGATCGAAATGGGGTATCAATTTGCTCGCTTGGTTGGGAACCGTAACAAAGTAAGCTTCCTCATCGAGTGCCAACGCGATTCCGTGCCCGAACGTTCTGCCTTTGACATCGGTCACAAACGTTTCGGTGGCCTGTCCATCGCTCAGCTTGCGTAAATCTTGCGTGCAAAGATTGTTAAAGACGCGACAACGGTCTTTGCCTCGAAAACAAAGGACAGTACCTCGACCCACCCGGAAAGCGCTGGACATATCGGCACTAATCCTTCACTTCCAATGCTTCGTCAATCACTTCCAAAAACACTTGGGATACGCTCTTGTTGTACGGATCTTTGGAAATGACCAACTTGTCGCATATGGTAGCCACCCTGCGTTGAAATTCTCGCAAGCGTTCGTCGTTTACGTCATCGCGGATGGTGAGTCGGCCTGAACGCTGCTCCTTTGTCGCTACGTTTTGAACACCAAGTTCCATATCTTGCACGGATAGTTTCCCTTCCGCGGCAGCATTCAGCCAACGATCGCAACTAGCAGAAAATTCGGCTTTTTCCTCAGCCGTGAATCCGGTGGACGCGTTTGCTTTTGCAATGAGTTGTTCAACCACGCCCCACTGCAATATTGGGCTGTCTGTCAAGCGTATGGCCAATCTGGAGAGCTGCCGCGAAGTTAGCGCCTCGCGCTCCATTTCCGATGCGAGGCTGTTCAATCGCTCGACGATGTTTTGTCGGTCCATTGGGCTCAACGAGGACTGCTCGACCCAGGGAATAATTTGTTCACGCACGGAGTAAGCCGCTCGTTTGCCTTGATTGGTGTTCAACAAGGCAGCTAATGCGATCATGGTAACACTTAGGATCACGGCGCCGACAATGACCACGATCAAGCAGGCTGGTCCCCATGAAACATCTTTTTGATCACCCATTGCACCGCGCTCTTGGGCTGCACCGCGATCCTGGGCTGAACCGCGCTCTGTGTTTGCTGCTGTTGAATCTAGCATAGTTATTCTTTAAACTCGATCGAGATCACTTCGTACTTGAGTATGCCGCGTGGGGCCTGAATCTCAGCTTTATCACCTACTTTTTTCCCCATGAGCGCTTCTCCAAATGGACTGCTCGACAGGATGCGACCCACTTCATAGTCCTCATCACCAGCTCCAACAAGGGTGTATTCCTCCTCGTCGCCCCATGGGTCTTTGACTTTAACGGTTGCCCCGAACACGACTTGATCTTTGGGCAAGGTCGACGTGTCGATGATGTGCGCGTTTTTCAGCTTGGTTTTGAGCGCGTTAATCTTGGACTGTGTCATTCCTTGATTCTCGCGTTGGGCATGGTACTCCGCGTTTTCTTTGAGGTCACCTTCTGCCCGAGCTTCCGCAATCTTTTCGGAAATTCGAGGCATCTCTTCATTCTCCAGTCGGTCAATTTCCACTTTGATGCGGTTGTAACCGTCGCGGGTCATGGGCACGTATTCGCTCATCGTCCACTCCTCTGCACTAAAAAAAGATGCGACTCAACTTCTCATTCGAAGTCAAGCCGCATCGCGTATCACGTGTGTGTTTCTGCAATTCGAAGCTGCTGCAGGCTTTTATCCGCAGACAACTCGACCTACTATCTTTCCGTGGAGTTCGAGATTGTCAAGTTCAATCGGCGGTTGCATCGCAAATCGGCGGGTGGGGATATTATACCTCCAACGAAGATTATACATCCAAGGAAAGCAAATTGAGCGTGGCCAGGGTGAGTCAGCACCTAAATCGCCCCTCATGTGTCTGGAAATCGCCCATTCGACTCCCACGATCCGGCAAAGTCCCCTGCTCCCCCCAAGCGCGGCTTGCGGTGCGGCACCACGTTTTCCCTTCACGGTGCTGCGTAATAACCAATCCAGGATCTCCAGATCCTCCGCATCGACGATCGCGAAAAAACTTCGTCGCAAGGCAGTTTGCCTTGATGGCTTGAACACGGCGTTGCGCCGACGTGCAATCGCCTAGCTCAAGCGTTTCTGTCAGCGGACTTTTCCCTCGGCAATATCAGCGACAGGGATCTTACAAACAAACTCATCCTCACCAGAGAGTTCGGGCAGGCTTGCCGGCGGAAAGACATCCTGGTGATCGGCCGAGCCAGCGGTCAGGTGACTCGCTTTAATAGCGTAATTTGGTTGTGCGATGCTCCGCGTCTTGGGAATCACGACGCGGAGCGTCGTGCAACGAAGAAGCCGTTCCCTTTTGTGACCGATTATCTTGGGCTTGGGGTTTGCCAACTTGCATCGCTGCTAGGATTGCTGTCTCTAATTTGGCCCGATGCGGGTGGGGTACTATTTTGACGAATCGGTGCAGTCTGCGATGGCAAGTTTTGCCCGTTTTGCGGCCCATTCACGGGCGCATAGGCAGCCTCGGAGAGTATGTTGCTCGCTTGCACGACACCCGCGCCAAACCGATCGACTCGCGCACTCGCTTGTTCGACACGGTTATTCACATCCTCGGTGGCGCGATTAACCGTACTGAGGGCATTGTTGGTCGCGGTCCGGATTTGCGATTCAGCCGCACTGATACCATTAACGAAGTTGGTGACAGGCAAGTTAGATTGCGAAGTCTTTATTCCGTTCGGAGCGGAAGCACTGTTGCCTGAGTTGAAACTTGAACCACCTAATCCACTGCCCGGGTTGCTCGACGTGCCGTTTGGACCCGAATAGGAGCTAGGCACTTGGAAGCTGCCGTCGGCTGGGGCTGGAACACGAGTTGGACCACCCAGTCCGCTAAACGATTGAGAAAAAGGGAGCGGTGTCCCTTTGCACCCAGACACACTGGGAAGCGTCATGCAGACAAACACACCAATCGTGAGTGTTCGCAATGGGTTGGAGACGAGCCGCTTCGTCATGAGACATCGGTACGGTTCAATTTTCATTGGATCATTCATCCTGTTTATCCGATTCGCCAGCAAACGTTTGTTCAGAGGCAATTCGACTTACCTTGTAAGCTAACTTCGATGGGAACAATACTTGTTTTCGAGCGAATCATGCAAGACATGTTTGGACAGAAACCAGAGCTGGACGGCTTGGTAGGTCGTTTTTGCCGAGCTTGCCGAGAGTGACTATGCATTGTCCATAAGGCTTTCGATTCGTTTGATTTTGATAGAATGTCGCTAAGGCCAAAATGGCGGTTTTATGACTTAATAGGAAGAATGATGGTCAAGCTAGGTTCTCACATGAGTATTGCCGGCGGGTACTTTAAGGCCGTCGAAGCGGCCTCAGAATGCTCGATGGACGTGGTCCAGTTGTTCACCAAGAATAATAACCAATGGGCGGCAAAACCTATTACCGAGGAGGATTGCGAAAAATTCCGATCGTCTCTTGAGCGAACGGGGGTCTCGCGCCCATTAGCCCATGCTTCGTATTTGATTAATTTGGCGTCTCCCAAAGACGAGCTTTGGCGCAAATCGATCGACGGAATGGTCATTGAATTGCAGCGTGCGGAGTTGCTCGGGCTAGATGGAGTTGTGATGCATCCAGGCTCTTTTGTCGAATCAACTCCCGAGGCAGGACTCGACCGAATCGTTCTTGCCATTCATGAGATTTTCGACCGCGTTTCGCCAACGAAGACGTGGTTGTTGCTCGAGAATACTGCCGGTCAAGGCTCAAATCTAGGATGGAACATGGAACAACTTGGTTGGTTACTTGGGAAAACGAGCAAGTTAATCAAGATTGGGGTTTGCTTAGATACTTGCCATGCTCACGCCGCAGGATACGACTTTTCCGAAGTGTCCGGATTCAAGTCGTGGGCAGAAGAGGCAAAACAATTCGGTGTGCTCGATTCGGTCCGCGCCTTACATCTAAACGATAGCAAAAAAGGCTGTGGCTCACGCGTGGATCGGCATGAGCACATCGGGCTTGGCACCATCGGGTTGAAAGGCTTTGAACGGGTTCTCAAGCATAAGCTACTTAAAACGCTTCCTATGTATTTGGAAACCGAAAAAGGGACCAACGAAGACGATGAGGATTGGGACGCTGTCAATTTGCGTGTCCTGCGAGAACTAGCGAGTTCTTAGCGATCAAGGGTTAAATCCGATTCAGCTCATTGATAATCCCGAGCACATCCAATGGACCGATGTTGCCGTCGGCGTTTGTATCAACGAAAGGTAAATCGCGATCCGTATTAGGATTGAGCGCACGACTACCATTAAAGTTGATTTCGTTGATGATAACGAGAACATCCAACGGATCGGGAACACCGTTGTTATTGACGTCGAGCGGATTGATTGGATTGGTCCAGTATGCGGGATCGTTGTCTGAAATCGTAATAACCACCGACGTCGCAATGACCCCATTTCCATTTGCAAAGATAATTACGTTGCGAATTCCCTGAGGCGCAAAGTCATCGATTGCCATGATAGGGAACTGAACCGATTGAGCGCCGGCAGGGATGAACACACTCGCCGGCATGACCAACTGATTCAGTTGGTTGGAAGTAAGCTGCAACGTGAGTCCTGTCGCGGGAGCTGGAGCGCGAATGGACAATTCCGCTTGCGTGTGGTTCAGGTTGGGATCTTCTTCAACGAGCGCGTTGGCTTGGAGGACTAACGACAAGGGTTGAAAGTCGGTGACCGTGATCGAAATACTAGCAGACAAATACCCGGATGAATTGGCGACTAGCGAGACGAGCTGTGACCCATCGAAAAACGCATCATCAACCGCATCGACGCCAACGGAAATGCTCGTTAAACCGGCAGGGATCGTGACTTGCGAGGGTAATTTCGCTTCTGTCGTGTCGCTGCTCGACAGTTGGACCAAAATGCTTTGGCCGATGTCGGTGTTAGCTCGGGAGACCGTCAAAATAGCCGCACCTGCCCCTGCATTTTCTCCGATCGAAACGACATTCAACGAAAGCAGAATCTGTTCTCGATCGAGCACATCGACGTTAACACTGTTGCTTGCAACCGAACCGGCAGAGGCCGACAATGTCACTTGAACGGTTCCATCCAAAAGCGAATCGTCGATGGCTTTTACAGGAACCGTTATTGAAGTTTGGCCGGCTGGTATGGTGACCGATGCCGGTAGTTGGACTTCCGACGTGTCGCTACTTGTCAACAAGATTGTTGTTGCAACGGCGTTTTCGAAGCCGATTCTTCGAACAGTAAGCGTGGCCGCATTGTCGCCAGCATCCTCATTGATGCTAAGCCGGTCGATGGATAACACCAAACTGGGCGGCGGGCCAACTTGCACGCCAAATTGCTGTTGGCTTGTTCCGCCGTCGTCATCCGCAACCACCATCGTGACTGTGTAGCTACCCATAAGCGTATAGGTGTGAGTTCCATCAAAAAAACCACGCGTGCTGACACCCGGTGAACCGAGGGATTCGATGGTTGCGTTTCCAGTGGACGGCGGGGTGTTGTCTCCCCAATTGATTGTGTAGGTAAATGTTTCTGCGCGAGGCGGCGTCGCTTGGCTGGCTCCAAAACCGGGATCGGTGAATTGCCCAACTTTCGGGAGGGAAAGCGGTAGTCCTTCAATTGCGGATCGGTTGGTTTGACCTGCCAACACGGGAGAAACGTTGGTGATGTTGACGCTGATTGGGTACGAAACGGAACCGAACACAGATCCATTGAGGACTAAGGCGGTTGGGTAAGGTCCGTTATCGCCAAAGATGTGCGACCCGCTCGCTTGAACCTGTGGGGTGATCAATTGCCAACCGATATCCTGCATGCCGGCCAAATCGAGACGGGTCGGGAGTTTTCGAACGCCGTTGGTTGTTTCAGGTGACATAGCAACAGGCCGACCGTCGATGGCCAAGCCGGTTTGCCAATGGAAAACATCGGCTAAGGGAACCGGCGATCTTCCCGAAACTGCTACCGAGTTCGCACCCGTAAAACCGCCGGCGACCTTTGCGTTCCAACTGTTGCTGAGGCCGAATCCGAGAGAATGCATCAATTCGTGAGTAGCCACTGACGCGAAATCGAATTCGTTTGCATCCAGTCCAACTGTGGTAGCCCCAAAATGCCAATTCGCCCCCAATGAAAAGGCAATAGTGCCTCCCCATGGCCCAAAGTCCGTTGCTGGGTTTGAGATTGCACCGGTTTGACCACGTGCTTTCACCGTGTCAATAAATGCTTGACTTGTCGATGAGGCGGAGAAGCCACCTTTCTCACCGCGCCCGAGTTCGCCAGCGCTCAAGGTGCGGGCTCCGACGTAAATCAGAATTTCGTTGGCTGCAATGTTGAGATTCGTTCGGGTATCTTGAGCGCCCGTCGAAGGGTTCAAAAATTTAGCAGTCCATTGATCTGTTCCTGTGGGACGAATGGCCGTCAATTGGTCTGAGAACTTGCTGATGATAGAATTCGCTGCCAATTGCAACGTATTGCGACGTTCTGGTGCCGCAAAAAAGTTGTTTGCATCGAGCGAATAATCGAAACGAATGGAGAGCGGTCCAGTTGCGGCGGACGCACCAACGACGGCTGGCGATGAAGTTCCGTCTCCCCAAAGTACGTTTCCGGAAATAGTGCCGCCTAGTCCGGAAGTTTCAAACACTTGATTAAATCCAAAGGCTTGTCCCTCTGCGGTACATGCGAGTCGCGGGTCAAGTCTCTCAACGAGCAGTCGACGCCGTTCCCTTTGAACCGCAATCCGCAGATGCAAGCGGCCGGTAAACAATCTACGCATTCGCGTCAAAAGTGAGGGAATCATCATGGATAAGTTGTCCTTTGCCCTACAACTTTACCCATTCCTGCAACACCACGAAAGGTAGAAAATCATCGCTGCATCGCAATTCTTGGCGTGTCGCCAGGGACCGTTCGAGAAATGGTTTTGACTTTCGCTCCGCGAACGTTGCTGCCAGATCGCGCCTTTTGCAGAGAAAAAGGCGACAATCGGGCATTGAGTGACCGACCTATCCTAACCAACTTGCCTTTGCATTGGTAAGACTGCGGCGGCAAACTCGCGTAGGGTTGAACGAACAGGCAAAGACGTTGAACGATCAGGTAAAGACTCAGTGCTTGGGCATGCGACTGCTATCCCATCCTGAAGTTCTCCTCGAACGATTTTGACGTCGCGAGGCGCTTCGATTCCGATCGTGACTCGATTTCCGTTCACTTTAGATACGACCAGAGTGATGTTGTCCCCGATGACAATTCGTTCGCCTTCTTTGCGGCTCAGTACTAACATTTTTGATTCTTCCTTGATTTGGCTAGCAATTCTGTGGTCAAAATAGGTTTGACAATCCTCTTTCAGCTGACGCTTACAGAGCGAACTCCGTTCCAATAGTTCGGAATTTTTATTCAAAATCGAAATCGAACTGGATTTGATTCAAGTTCTTCGTTGTAGAGTCGATTTTGGTTGGATAATTCCTTATAAAAGACGCAACAAAGAAAACAAAAATTCAAAACGGTTCAAAGAAACGGGCCAAGTAGTCTCGCCTAGCTGTGTCATTTCGAGAATTGATTTCTTGTTTCTGGAAAAGCTATCTTTCGTTTGCTGGTCGGTGTTCGACAACTGTGCAGGAATTTTCGTACCGACGTGTGACACGATAGGTCCGCAAAAACGGGATATCCAACAAACGGGTGAAAATTGTGCGTTAGACGGTGCGTTTCAATTTGTCGCGAGCGCGGGACAGAAAGGGCCCGATGCTATTTTCCGGCATGCCGATATGAGAGCTGATCTCGCGGTAGGACTTGCCTTGTAAATGGAACATGCGAACGGCGATGGATTCTTCCTGAGATAATCGCTCGATGGAGGACTCAAGTTGTTCAAATTCGTCTTGGGTGAGACTGTTGGTTTCTTGGGCAGGCGGGTCGAGTTTCAGGGATTCAATCGATTGATGAATGTGTGGCAGACGCAATTGCGACATTCGTCGAAAGACAACTCGGCGAGCCACGACGGCCAGGTAGGTTGCGAGCGAGCTTTTCCCTTGAAATCGTCGAAGGACCGCAAAATCCTTATCGATCCAAGAAACAAAGACGTCTGCGACCAAGTCTTCGCGAAGTTCTTGCGACAAGCTCACGTTCCGCATTAAGGCGGTATGGTTGACCACATGGATCACCAAGCCAAGGAATCGATCGCTGAAATTCTCCCATGCGTCCGGTGCCTTTGCCAAGCAATCTCGAAGCAATTCTCGATCTAGATTGGAAAGAGCCACGTTACAACTTCATCGTTTGGGAGGGTAAGTCGGGATGGTAAAGCTAGTTTGGGCAAAAGGACACCCTCTTGGAATCCTTCAATATTAGGTGCCGAGCGAGCCGACAGCAAGGAGATTTAGGTTGCTTGACACCCTAAACTAACGTGCCTACGATGCCCAGGAGGCAGGACAGTTGCTCTCCAGCAGTCATCCGTTCACGCTCGGACCTTCGTTTCCCCTGATATCTTAGACATTTGTAGAAAGGTTTTTTCAGTCATGACCCACATTGTTGCCCAACCCTGTGTTGGTTGCAGATACACCGATTGCGTAGTTGTTTGCCCGGTCGAGTGCTTTTATGAGGGCGAAAAGATGCTCTACATCCACCCCGAAGAGTGCATCGACTGCGAAGCTTGCGTCGCGGAATGCCCCGTGGAAGCCATTTTTCACGAGGACAACGTGCCCGCCGAATGGAAAAACTACATTGAGATGAACGCGGACATGGCATCGAAATCGAAAGTGATTACCGAAAAGCAAAAGCCGCTTGCGGAATCGTAAAAACGGTTTTTTGATCTTGATTTCAAGTGCAAAGCTTGTCGGGGGGGGCAGGCTTTTTCGCTTGAGGAATCGACGCAAACGGAATTTTTGCTCATGCTTCATCCCCGTTTGGTCGATACCTCCGGGCCTCGACGTTAACAGTACTTGCTGGAAGTCGCGAATAAGCGTTGACAGTCCTGAAGCTTGCGATAGGATTCCCTGTCCAAAATTCGACTGGTTCATTGCCTGAAGGATTTTTGGTTTGCGCGCGTAGCTCAGTTGGTTAGAGCGCGTCGCTGATAACGACGAGGTCCCTGGTTCGAATCCAGGCGTGCGCATTAGAATCGCGTGGGTGAAAGAATGGTCGATGGATTTCGACTTTTCAATTGCCAGCGGTGTGGTAGTTTAGAGAAGGGTTAAAAATGCGAGAGTGTTTTGGGCCTTATTTCGGGGGTGTAGCTCAGTTGGGAGAGCATCTGGTTTGCAACCAGAGGGTCATGGGTTCAAGTCCCTTCACCTCCACTCGAAAATCATTTCCGAAGAAGTTTGAAAAAGGCCTTGCGGCCTGAACCGAAATCTGGATGATTCTCGCTCCCTTGACCGGGACAGTTGCTCAGGCGACGAAAACGGTCAGCGGAAATGTCGCGAAAGAAAAAAGGAATTGCTGTTGACGAGAGTCAAACAAACCTTTAACATAGCGACCCCTCGCAAATGGGACCTCAGCGGTCTCGGACGCTTGGAAATCGATCTTTGACAATTTGGTTGGATTGGTAGATGGCATCTTATTGTGCATTTTCCTTACTCGAAACGTAAGTTAGAGGGAGGGATGCACAGCAATGAAAGTTTGAAACCGGTGAAGTAAATTTGGTTGTTCGAAAGAACAGCCGGAGTAATTGATACTGGTTCGAACGAGCGCAATTGAAAATAGATAGGCGAAAATGCAACCCAAGGCTTGTGCCAGTGTGAACTGGAGCGATGTCGATGGGTGTGCGAACGGATATCGAATGCGGCTCGATGCAATGACTATTTGCTTAGGCTGATGGTTGTGAGATTGGGTTCAAGTTTGAGATTCCGATGGTCAAGTTACTAAGGGCGCACGGGGGATGTCTTGGTATTGAGAGGCGACGAAAGGCGTGGAAGTCTGCGAAAAGCTTGGGGGAGCCGACAAACAGGTGATGAGCCCAAGATTCCTGAATTAGCATGCACTGAATACATAGGTGCATTGCGGCCAACCCAGGGAAGTGAAACATCTAAGTACCTGGTGGAAAAGAAAGAAAAATCGATTCCGTTAGTAGCGGCGAGCGAAAACGGAAGAGCCCAAACCGAGGAGGTTTCCTCTTCGGGGTTGTAGGGCCATTCACATGGGAGTTACAAAGCGACGATTAACTGAACTGCTTGGAACGGCAGGCCATAGACGGTGACAGCCCGGTAAGTGAAAATTGATCGCCTCCCGAATGGTACCTGAGTAAGGCCAGTCACGTGAAACCTGGTCTGAATCCGCGGGGACCATCCCGCAAGGCTAAATACTCCTCAATGACCGATAGTGAACTCAGTACAGCGATGGAAAGGTGAGAAGAACCCCTGCTAGGGGAGGATAGTGAACCTGAAACCGTGCGCTTACAAGCGGTCGGAGCACTATTAAAAGTGTGACGGCGTGCCTTTTGCAAAATGATCCGGCGAGTTAGTGTTTGCAGCAGGTTAAGGCCTTACGGGCCGAAGCCAAAGGGAAACCGAGTCTGAATAGGGCGAATACGTTGCGGGTACTAGGCGCGAAACTGTGTGATCTACCCATGGACAGGTTGAAGCGCGGGTTAAACTGCGTGGAGGACCGAACTCATTTGGGTTGAAAACCGATGGGATGATCTGTGGGGAGGAGTGAAAGTCTAATCAAACACAGAGATAGCTCGTTCTCTCCGAAATATTTTTAGGGATAGCCTCGAGCAACTATGCACTGGGGGTAGAGAGACTGAATCGGATGGGGGCCCTTTCCTGGGTACCTCACCGAACCAAACTCCGAATACCGGTGTAACTATCTCGGGAGTCAGTCTGCGGGGGATAAGCTCCGTGGTCAAGAGGGAAACAACCCAGATCGTCGGCTAAGGTCCCCAAATTCTATTCAGTCACTAAGGAAGTTGAATCTCTGTGACAGCCAGGATGTTGGCTTAGAAGCAGCCACCATTTAAAAAGTGCGTAACAGCTTACTGGTCGAGAGGTTCTGCGCCGATAATGAACGGGAGTAAATAGAATACCGAAGCCGCGGGATGCAGCAATGCATCGGTAGGAGAGCGCTGAACAGGATATACAAGACGTACCGTAAGGAGCGTTGTCGGCCTGTTCAGGTGATTATGCCGGAATGAGTAACGATTAAGCAGGTGAGAATCCTGCTCGCCGAATACCTAAGGTTTCCTGGGCAAGGTAAATCCGCCCAGGGTTAGCCGGTACCTTAGTCGAGGCCGAAAGGCGTAGACGATGGATGGAAGGTTAATATTCCTTCGCCGGCCTTGTGAAGTGATGGAGGGACGGCACCCGGAGATACAGCGGTACGACTAGAAATGTCCGTTGGTCCTGATGAGGCGTCTGGATTGGTAAATCCGCCAGGCATAAACCAAGACAGGATCACGAGAGCACTTAAGATCTCGAAGTGTGGGGAAGGGTGTCCAAGAAAAACTTCTAAACGTTAAAGCAAGGTTGACCGTACTAAAACTGACACAGGTAGGTAAGAAGAGTATTCTAAGGCGCTCGGGAGAACGGTGGTTAAGGAACTCTGCAAAATGGCTCCGTAAGTTCGCGATAAGGGGCGCCTACGAAAGTAGGCCACAGAAAATCGGCACTAGCGACTGTTTATCAAAAACACAGGACTCTGCGAACTCGTAAGAGGAGGTATAGAGTCTGACGCCTGCCCGGTGCTGGTAGGTTAAGGAAGAGAGTTAGCGAAAGCGAAGCCCGCGACCGAAGCCCCAGTAAACGGCGGCCCTAACTATGAGGGTCCTAAGGTAGCGAAGTTCCTTGTCGGGTAAGTTCCGACCTGCATGAAAGGCGTAACGACTGGTGCACTGTCTCAACCACCGACCCGGTGAAATTGTAGTTGTGGTGAAGATGCCACATACCCGCGGCTAGACGGAAAGACCCCATGAACCTTCACTGTAGGCTGATATTGGGTTGAGGTATGTATTGTGCAGAATAGCTGGGAGGCTTTGAACCGGGGACGCAAGTTCACGGGGAGCCAACGTTGAGATACCAGCCTGTATATGCTTTAATTCTAACTTTGATCCATGAATCTGGACTTAGGACATTGTCAGTTGGGCAGTTTGACTGGGGCGGTCTCCTCCTAAAGAGTAACGGAGGAGCGCAATGGTACCCTCAGCCTGGTCGGCAATCAGGCAAAGAGCGTAAAGGTATAAGGGTGCTTGACTGCGAGACAAATAAGTCGAGCAGGTACGAAAGTAGGTCTTAGTGATCCGGTAATTCCGAATGGAAGGGTTATCGCTCATCAGATAAAAGGTACTCTGGGGATAACAGGCTTATCGCCACCGAGCGTCCACAGCGGCGTGGCGGTTTGGCACCTCGATGTCGGCTCATCGCATCCTGGGGGTGAAGAAGCTCCCAAGGGTTTGGCTGTTCGCCAATGAAAGCGGTACGTGAGCTGGGTTCAGACCGTCGTGAGACAGGTCGGTCCCTATCTACCGTGGGCGTACGAAACTTGAGAAGGGTCAACCTTAGTACGAGAGGATTTGGTTGGACATAGCTCTGGTGTCCCAGTTGTCACGCTAGTGGCACGGCTGGATAGCTAACTATGGAAAGGATAAACGCTGAAAGCATCTAAGCGTGAAGCCCTCTTCAAGACTAGGTTTCGTAGCAGTAATGCGAAAGTCCCCTGGTAGACCACCAGGTTGATAGGCTGGATGTGTAAGCACGGTAACGTGTTGAGCTAACCAGTACTAACGGACGAACGCTTGGCCATCGGTATCTTGCTCTCAAACAAGACACCTTCGGTCTCTATTCACAAGGTCGCCTTCAGTTTCGACAATGCCATTACCAATCCAACATAGGGCCAAGTATCCTTACCGGTACTTGGTTCTCTCCCGGTGACTATATCAGAAAGGATCACCTGTTCCCATCCCGAACACAGTAGTTAAGCTTTCTGAGCCGATGATAGTGCATACCAGTGCGAAAGTAGGTATCGCCGGATCTTTAAAAACCCCCTCTAGGACTTCCTAGCGGGGGTTTTTTCGTTTTTCCACCCAATCTGTCTTTCTGCTGTTCTACGTTCTGTGTGTTCCGTGTGTTCCGTGGTTCCAATCGCTGTTCCCCCTCCCCCCTCTTCTGTGGATCGCTGGCTCTACCGATCTTGTTTTCTAGGCCCGATACACGCCATAGCACAGCAAACGAAGAATGGATTGTTCGCTACCGAAGGCCGCAGCCCGATGAAGCGGTGTTTCTCCAGTTCCCAAAAGCGGTTTGTTCACGTTTGCTCCTTGCTCGATTAGGAACTTGCAAAGTCGCGGATATCCATGGAAGACCGCACCGTTAAGATCAAAATTCTCGCCGGAGGAGTTTCTCAGCAAAACGCCGAGCTCGCAAAGGTTCGGAACAAAAACGACCGATGCGCCTGCCTGCACCGACCATTTAAAACCCGGGGACAGTCCCCGAATTTATAAACGATCTCGGCTATTTCCCTTTGCCTCCTTTTTATGGGGGGGGGGCAGACTTCGCGCCTATTGATGCGACTTGCATGCAAACGTTGCGTCGCTCGGCTCGATGGGTTACAACCAACTTTTCTTGGATCGAAGCCTGGAAAACTGATTAAACCGCCGGAAGTTCAAAGCGATGAAACCAACCACAAACTGCCCCATCGAGCGTAGAAAATTCCTGTCCCTGGCAGCCAGCGCCTCGACGCTTGCGGCCAGTTGTGCAAAATCAAGCAGTGGCTTTGCTAGTTCTGTCCATCCAAGCTGGGCCAGCGAGCGGATTCGTGTCGGTGCGATAGGAGTCGGGGGACGTGGGGCACTGCTGCTCGAACAGCTTCCTGAGTCGGCACAGATCGTCGCGGCAGCCGATTGCAACGAGACAAGAGTCTTGGCGTTTCGCGAAAAAGTCAAAGGCGACTGGCCTGTGTACTCCGATTACCGCAAGGTTCTCGACCGAAACGACATCGATGCTGTGATTGTGGCCACTGGCGAGTTCCAGCGCGTCAAGCCGTGCATCGAAGCCTGTTTGGCGGGCAAGGATGTCTATGCCGAAAAACCTCTGTCGTTGTATATCCAAGAAGGTCGCGCACTGGTGACTGCGGCTCGAAAGACCGAGCGGATCGTTCAGGTAGGGACCCAGCAACGTTCTATGGAGATCAATCGGGTCGCTTGCGAATTGATTCGAAATGGGGGACTAGGAAAGATCCTCGAAGTCCGCGCGATCGCTTACGAGGGACCTCAGACCTCACCCTCTGCGATTCCTAACGCACAGGCAATCCCCCCAGGCCTCGACTGGAATCTGTGGCTTAACCAAGCGGCCCAACGTCCCTTCAACTCAACATGGATGGGCTGGATGCAATGGCGAGATTTCGCCGGGGGGCAAATGACCAATTGGGGAGCCCACGGAGTGGATCAAATCCAATGGGCGCTGGGCATGGACGCGACCGGCCCGGTGGAGCTCGAACCGCTCAGCAGTGGACTCAACGGCCAGGTTCGAATGAAGTATGCCAATGGGGTGGTGGTCAATTTTGTGATCGAACCGGGCAAAGGTCCGATGGGAGGCGCGGTTTTCGTTTGCGAGAAAGGCAAGTTGGAAATCAACCGCAACAAATTCACCTCCAATCCCCCAGAGATCGCCCTCGAGCTGCACAAGCAACTTGATGTTGTCGAAGAAGAGCGCAAGTGGAGCGATGATCTTGCGCTATGGCAGGCCCGATGGCACTTGCAGAACTGGCTCGACTGCATCAAATCTCGAGAACTTCCCGTGGCGGATGTCGAGATAGGGCATCGCTCGATCTCTGTGTGTCACTTGGCCAACATCACCCGGGAGAGTGATCGCCCCTTGCGTTGGGACCCATCGAACGAATCGTTTCTTAACGATCCCCAGGCCAACGGCCTGCTTACCCGCCAACGCCGCAAGGGATTCGAACTTCCGGCCTAACCAGTTCGCAGTGCGGCTCTTTCAGGGCTGTAGATAACCAACCCTCGCCGCCGAGCACCGATCTAACCGTCGCGTCTGTCCGGTGAAGCTCCAGTTCCGACAAAATCGCTGATCTCACCCAAGTTTGAAAAGAACCAGTCCTGATTTAATCCACCTGTCAATGCATCCGAATCTGAGTCAGCAAATACAGTGTCTGCAACCGAATCTGCGACGTCACTATTGAGGAAAATGTTTCCATTGGCTCTTACGCCAGTACCATTACCAGCCAAATTAGCTGTCCTCTGAGCAAAGGTTCTACCTGATTGCCATTCCCCATAAATTAAATAAAGCGATGCACGGTCTGTTTCGTATACCACTACCCCAGAGACTAGAATGTCATCTCCACCCGAACCATTTATAAAATCAGCACCTGCGCCTCCAAATAGTAAGTCTCGTTGCATACCGCCGATCAAGGTGTCGTTGCCAGCCAACCCTACCAATATCGTACTTGCATTCGATGATCCCTTTAGAAAGTCGTTACCCGCCCCTCCAATAATCAGTTGAAAAAGGCTTGTGATGCCGGTAACCCCTTGGGCATTACCTGCCGTGCTGATCGACAAGTCCACTAGCACACCAACCGACCACTGACTATAGCTGAGCGAGTTAAGCCCCACGCCAGATCCACCGTTGATGTTCCCGGAGACTCGCCCTTCAGGAAACAACTCAATTGAATCCTCAAATAGGCTCCCCGTGAGATTCTCAACGCCTGAAAAGTTGATCGTCGAAACCGACGAAACCAGCGTTCCTGTGTTCGTCCCAGATACCGTCCAGTTGGCTGCCAACGCTGGACCCGTGAGTGTATCGGCAGCAGTACCTGCAACGATGCTGTCCACTCCAAAATAGGTAACCCCTCCGACTGCAATCTGACCGGTGTTGGAGATGCTCCATGCTGTCGGAGTATTCGAACCGGTGACCTTGCTCCCGCCTACGGAGTTGCCCTGCACCTGTTCGACCCCAACGTAACCACCCAGCACTCCAGGGATGCTCGCTGTGGTTGCCAGCCTGTAGTCCAATGCAGTGGACTTGGCCGTCAAATTCAACACAT